>NZ_QEQT01000061.1:0-49346 GCF_003311655.1 Prauserella sp. PE36
CCCCCAAGGCCACCTTTGTTGCGTTGAACGCAACAAAGGTGGCCTTGGGGGGCGATCGGTCAGGCGCCGACGTAGTCCGCGAGGTGTTCGCCGGTGAGCGTCGAACGCTTGGCGACGAGGTCGGCAGGCGTGCCTTCGAAGACGATCCGCCCGCCGTCGTGACCCGCGCCCGGACCCAGATCGATGATCCAGTCCGCGTGTGCCATCACGGCCTGGTGATGCTCGATCACGATCAACGACTTGCCCGAGTCCACGAGCCGGTCCAGCAGGCCCAGCAGCTGCTCGACATCGGCCAGGTGCAGGCCGCTCGTCGGCTCGTCCAGCACGTACACGCCGCCCTTCTCGCCCATGCGAGTCGCAAGCTTGATCCGCTGGCGCTCACCGCCGGACAGCGTGGTGAGCGGCTGGCCCAGCGTGAGGTAGCCGAGGCCGACGTCGGACAGGTGGGTCAGGATCTTGTGCGCCGCGGGCGTCTTGGCCTCGCCGTCGCCGAAGAACGCCTCGGCCTCGGCGACCGACATGCCGAGCACCTCGCTGATGTCGCGGCCACCGAACTTGTACTCCAACACCTCCGCCTGGAACCGCTTGCCCTCGCACACCTCACACGGCGCGGAGACGCTGGCCATGATCCCCAGGTCGGTGAAGACGACACCGGCGCCGTTGCAGTTGGGGCAGGCGCCCTCGGAGTTGGCGCTGAACAGCGCGGGCTTCACACCGTTGGCCTTGGCGAACGCCTTGCGGATCGGCTCCAGCAGCCCCGTGTACGTCGCCGGGTTGCTGCGCCGCGAGCCGCGGATGGCGGTCTGATCGACCGATACCACACCATCCCGCCCGGACACCGAGCCGTGGATCAGCGAGCTCTTGCCCGAGCCCGCGACGCCGGTGACGACCACCAGCACGCCGAGCGGGATGTCCACGTCGACGTTCTGCAGGTTGTGGGTGTCCGCCCCGCGCACCTCGAGCTTCCCCGACGGCGTCCGCACGGACGGCTTGAGCGAGGCGCGGTCGTCCAGGTGCCGCCCGGTGAGCGTGTCGCTGGCCCGCAGACCCTCGACGGTGCCCTCGAACACCACCTGACCACCGTTGGTGCCCGCGCCGGGGCCGAGGTCCACGACGTGGTCGGCGATCTCGATCGCCTCCGGCTTGTGCTCCACCACGAGCACGGTGTTGCCCTTGTCCCGCAGCTGCAGCAGCAGGTTGTTCATCCTCCGGATGTCGTGCGGGTGCAGCCCGATCGTCGGCTCGTCGAAGACGTAGGTCACATCGGTCAGCGACGACCCGAGGTGGCGGATCATCTTCGTGCGCTGCGCCTCGCCGCCCGACAGCGTGCCCGAAGGGCGGTTGAGCGAGAGGTAGCCCAGCCCGATCTCGACGAACGAGTCGAGCGTGTGGCGCAGCGCCGCCAGCAGTGGCGCGACGGACGGTTCGTCGAGACCACTCACCCACTCCGCGAGGTCGGTGATCTGCATGGCGCAGGCGTCGGCGATGCTGATCCCCTTGATCTTCGAGGATCGGGCTTCCGCGGACAGCCTGGTGCCGTCGCACTCCGGGCACGTCTGGAACGTCACCACGCGCTCCACGAACGCGCGGATGTGCGGTTGCATCGCGTCGACGTCCTTGGACAGGAACGACTTCTGGATCTGCGGGACGAGACCCATGTAGGTCAGGTTGATGCCCTCGACCTTGATCTTGGTCGCTTCCTTGTAGAGCAGGTCGTTGAGCTGTTTCTTGGTGTACTTCTTGATCGGCTTGTCAGGGTCGAAGAAGCCGCTGCCCCGGAAGATGCGGCCGTACCAGCCCTCCATGCTGTAGCCGGGAATGGTGACCGCGCCCTCGTTGAGCGACTTGTTCTCGTCGTAGATCTGGGTCAGGTCGATGTCGTTGACCTGACCCCGGCCCTCGCAGCGCGGGCACATGCCGCCGACGATGTTGAAGCTGCGCCGCTCCTTCGTGGTGCGGCCACCCTTCTCGAAGGTGACCGCACCCGCGCCGCTGATCGAGGCGACGTTGAAGGAGAACGCCTGTGGCGAGCCGATGTGCGGCTTCCCCAGCCGGCTGAAGAGGATGCGCAGCATCGCGTTGGCGTCGGTGGCGGTGCCGACCGTGGACCGGGGGTCGGCACCCATCCGCTCCTGGTCGACGATGATCGCCGTGGTGAGCCCGTCCAGGACGTCGACCTCGGGCCGCGCGAGCGTCGGCATGAAGCCCTGGATGAACGCGCTGTAGGTCTCGTTGATCAGGCGCTGCGACTCCGCGGCGATCGTGCTGAAGACCAGCGAGCTCTTGCCCGACCCGGAGACCCCGGTGAAGACCGTCAGCCGGCGCTTCGGCAGCTCGACGTTGACGTCCTTGAGGTTGTTCTCGCGCGCGCCGTGCACGCGGATCATCTCGTGACTGTCGGCGGCGTGCGGTTCGGCCTGCTGCGCCTTCGGTGCCTTCGATCTGGCCGCCTTGGCTCTCGTGGCCTTGGTCATCGGTGTCTCCATCGGGGTCGAGCGGTGTCGAGCAGTACGTCGAGCTGCGATTCTGGACTGTTACGTGAACGTCAGGGCAGCTGCTGGATGCGGATCATGTTGCCGGAGGGGTCGCGGAAGGCGCAGTCACGAACCCCGTACGGCTGGTCGATCGGCTCCTGGACCACCTCGGCGCCGGCGGCCTGCAGCCGGTCGAACGTGGCGTCGACATCCTTGGTCGCCAGATTGACGCCTCCGTAGGTGCCCTTGGCCATCATCTCGGCGATGGTGCGGCGCTCCTCGTCGGTGATGCCGGGGTCCACACCCGGTGGGTGCAGGACGATCGACGTGCCGGGCTGGCCGGGTGGGCCGACGGTGATCCAGCGCATGCCCTCGTACCCGACGTCGTTGCGGACCTCGAAGCCGAGGATGTCGCGGTAGAACTTCAGCGCGGCGTCCGGGTCGTCGTGTGGGAGGAAGCTCGAGTGAATGGTGATGTCCATGCCGGTCACGCTATCCGTGGCCGCTGAGCCCGCGCTTCTCGATTCCTGATCGGTCCGCTGCCCGTTCGGGTGTACTCCCCTGTCGCCTCTCCCCGGCGCGCCCCCAAAACGTCACCGTGACGTATTGGGAGCGGCAGGCTGGATGCCGGGTCAGCGGAGCTGTTCGAGTTCGTGGGCGGCGCTGGCCAGTTCCGCGGCCATCCGGCGGATCTCGTCGGTGGACGCGCCGTCCTCGGCGGCCGTGACGACGTCCTCGGCGGCGCACCGCAGCTGGAACAGCCGGTCCTGAAGTGTGGCGATCTCGGTGTCGGACAGCACGACGGCATCCTCGGGCAGGCCCGTGCGCTGGACGGCCGCCCGTCGTTCGTAGGCTCGCTGGCGGCACGACTGACCGCAGTAGCGCCTCCTGCGACCGACCGTCCCGCTCTGCTCGAGCCTGCGGCCGCACCAGCCACAGTGCTTCGGCACCGGGGCGCGCAACTCCCGCAATTCGTCACGTGACGCAACAGCGGGTCCAGCCAGATCGCTCACGTGTCAGACCCTAGCTCGCCACCAATTGCTCATGCCGAGGCCACGCCGGGGCGGCACACTTGAAGCGTGCCGACGCCACCGCATCCCTATCTCGCCGAGCCGCGCCCCCGCGCGTTCGCACATCGGGGCTGGCATCTGGACGAAATGTCCGAAATGGAAAACTCCCTGCCCGCGTTCCAGCGTGCCGTCGCGGAAGGCTTCCGGTACGTCGAAACCGACGTCCACGCCACCTCGGACGGCGTCGTCGTGGTGCATCACGACGCGCTGCTCGACCGCACCACCGACGGCACCGGCCCGATCGCACGGCAGAGCTGGCGCACCGTGAGCAGAGCGAAAGTCGGGGGCAGGGCACCGATCTCGCGCCTGGAGGACGTCCTTGAAGAGCTCCCCGGCGCGTTTTTCAACGTCGACGTCAAGGCGGCCGGCGCGGTGGAGCCGTTCGTCCGTGTGCTCGAACGACTCGACGCCTTCGACCGGGTCGCCGGGGCGTCCTTCTCCGACGCCCGACTCTCCCGGCTGCGCAAGCTCGCCGGGCCGCGGCTCATCACCTCGCTCGGCCCGCGTTCGGCCGCCATCCTCTGGGCCAACGGCTGGCTGCCGTTCCTGCGCCTCGGTTTCCTGAGCCGGGGCGCGCTCGCGCAGGTGCCGGTACGGCAGGGACGGATGACCATTGTGGACAAGGCTTTCCTGCGCTCGGCGCGGAAGGCGGGCGTCGAGGTGCACACGTGGACGATCAACGACAAGGAGCACATGCGCTCGCTACTGGATCTCGGCGTGGACGGCATCGTCACCGACCGCCCGGACCTCCTGCGGGAGCTGCTGATCGAGCGCGGCGCCTGGCCCTCGGTCAACGGCCACAGCCCCTAGCGCGGCGCCTTGCCGCTCCAGGCCGCCTTCCAGGTCTTCGGGCCGAGACGTCCCGAGTCGTTGATGCCGTTGGCGCGCTGCAGCTCGAGCACGGCCTTGCGGGTCTTCTCGTAGTAGCAGCCGGTGCCCTGGAAGCCGTAGCCGAACGCGTTCATCCGCAGCTGGAACGCGCGCAGTTCCGGTGCGCAGTCGCCGTACGCGTAGACGACGCCCGGCCAGGCCGGCTTCACCGGCTTCGCGGGCGCGGGCTTGCTGCCGCTGATGTAGGCGGAGTCGGAGTAGCTCGGCTTGACCTTGCTGCGCGCGTCGCGGTCGTTGACGAGGCCAAGCATGCCGGCGCACTCCCAGGGCTGCCAGCCACGCATCCGGTACAGGTACAGCGCGCGGTAGTCCTGCTCGGCGCGCGTGGCCTGGTCGGGCCTGCCCGTGCCGCCGACGCTGCGCCAGGTGGGCAGGTCGAACTGGTAGGCGCCGTAGTACCCGTTGCCGGTGTTGACGGTGTAGCGGTCCGTCGACTCGCACATGCGCAGCTTGGCCCACGTGTCCGGCGACGGGTCTCCCGCGGCCGGCACGCTCAGCGCCACCGGCAGGCCGAGTGCCACCCCCGCCACGAGCAGAAAGCGCACTACCAGTCGTTTCGCCGTACCTGCCCAGTGCCTGTCCATGACAGCACACTAAGCAAACCGGACAATGAGCCACAAGAGTCACACCAAAAACAACAGTATCTCATACCACAGACGGGGGATGCGATGACCGACACGCCGTCGCACCGGCTTCTGCCGTGCTATGGCCAGGCAGTACTCTCCGCTCACTCGCCGACTCGCACTGCAGGGAGCACCGCATGACCGTCACCCCGCAGGGCCCAGCGCCGGCCGCCGACGCCGGGGAACGCAAGCGGGAGCAGCGCGGCTGGTACTTCTACGACTGGGCGAACTCGACGTTCTACACGTCGGTCATCACGGTCTTCGGCGCGTTGTACATGAGCTCGGTGGCAGCCGACGACGCGAAGCGCGATCTCGCGCGCAACGGCCCCAACCCGTGCGTCGACGCGCAGGGCGACGAGAACAACCTTCAGAACTGCGACGTCTCGATGTTCGGCCTCGAGTTCCCGGCCGGCTCCCTGTGGGGCTACCTGCTCTCGGTGGCCACGATCATCCAGGTGCTGGTGCTGCCGATCACCGGAGCGATCGCCGACCGCAGCCAGTACAAGAAGCGCATCCTCGGCGGGTTCGCACTCCTCGGCGCGACGGCCTCGGCACTGCTGTTCTTCGTCGCGGACGGCCGCTGGCAGCTCGGCGTCGCCCTCTACATCCTCGGCAACATCGGATACGGCGCGTCGATCGTCACCTACTACTCGTTCCTGCCCGACATCGCCACGCCCGACGAGCGGGACGCGGTATCGGCGCGCGGCTGGGCGTTCGGCTACCTCGGTGGCGGCGTGGCGCTGGCCCTGCAGCTGGCGTTCTACCTGAGCCACGAGTCGTTCGGCATCACGCAGTCCACCGCGGTGCGGATCTGCTTCCTCAGCTCCGGCGTGTGGTGGGCGGTGTTCACGATCATCCCCCTGCGCAGGCTACGGGAGCGGCAGGCCCCGCATGGCACCGAGCGCGGCCTCGGCGTCGTACGGGCCGGCTTCAGGGAGCTGCGCGACACGATCCGGGCGGCGCGGGCGTTCCCGCTCACGCTCGCGTTCCTAGGCGCGTACCTGATCTACACCGACGGCATCTCGACCGTGGTGACGGTGTCCGCCCAGTACGGGACCGAGGAGCTGCGCTTCAGCGACGAGGTGCTCATCGCGACGATCCTGGTGATCCAGTTCGTCGCGTACTTCGGCGGTATGGCCCACGGGCTGGCCGCACGCCACTTCGGTGCCAAGAAGACGATCCTCGGCAGCCTCGTCGTCTGGATCGCCGTGATCGCGTCCGCGTACTTCGTGCAGGAGGGCCAGGCGCTGCAGTTCTACGCCGTGGCGGTGGGCATCGGGCTCGTGCTCGGCGGCACCAACGCGCTGTCGCGCTCGCTGTACAGCCAGATGATCCCCGCGGGCAAGGAGGCCCAGTACTACTCGCTCTACGAGATCGGCGAGCGCGGCACGTCGTGGCTGGGTCCGCTGCTGTTCGCCGGTGTCGGGCACGCCACGGGCTCGTTCCGGTACGCGATCATCGCGCTGGTGGTCTTCTTCGTGGTCGGGTTCGTGCTCGTGGCGCTGGTTCCTGTGAGAAGGGCCATCGCGGCGGCGGGTAACCGGGAGCCTGCCGTACTGTAGCCGCCGGGCCGGATAGGGTCGCTCGACGTGACCGCCGTGGAGAACGAGAATTCCGACCCGACCGACGCGCTCTCGTCCGCCCCGGCGTGGGGTGCCCGCAGGGAGCTGCCGATCGCGGGCAAAGTGAAGTTCTGCTACGGCCCGATGGACTGCGGGAAGTCGACGCTCGCTCTTCAGATCGACCACAACCTCGCCCGGCAGGGGCGGCAGGGCCTGTTGCTGGTGCGGCACGACCGCTCCGGCGCGCCGCGGATCACCAGCCGGATCGGGATCACGCGCACTGCGGTCGAGGTCGAGTCGGACACCGACCTGCGCGCGCTGGTGCGGGAGGCGTGGGCGAGCGGGCGGCACGTGGACTACCTCATCGTGGACGAGGCGCAGTTCCTCTCCCCCGCCCAGGTCGAGCAGCTCGGTGAGCTGGCAGACGACGCTCACGTGGACGTCTACTGCTTCGGGATCGCGACGGACTTCCGCAGCGAGCTGTTCCCCGGCGCGCGGCGGCTGTTCGAGCTGGCCGACGAGTTGCAGCCCGTGCAGGTGGAGGTGCTGTGCTGGTGCGGGCTGCCCGGCCGGTTCAACGCGCGCGTGCGGGACGGCCGGGTGGTGCGCGAGGGTGACACGGTGGTCGTGGCCGACACCGGCGGTACGGCGAGGTCCACCGCTGAGGTGAATTCGGTAACGACACGCGCGCAGGCCGAAACGGCTACAGTCCGTTACCAGGTACTTTGTCGTCGCCACTTTCGCCGAGGCGATTTGGGGCCAACGGTGTCCCACCAGGGGCAGCTGCGGTTGACCTGAGTGGCTGCTACCTAGCCCAAGTGGGGGATATCCCCAAGAAGAGAGGCATTTGCGCGTCACGCGGAGACGGTGAACGTCTCCCACTAGAGAAAGCTGTTCCCGAGGGTGATGCAGCTCATCATGAGTAACGACATGGTCGGTTGGGAATTCAACGACCCGTAACCTCGTTGCACAGGGTGAGCACCGCCCTGGCTCCCTGGCTGGGAGCCGACTGAAAGGACCCACTCATGGCCGACCGTGTTCTCCGTGGAAGCCGGTTGGGAGCGGTCAGTTACGAAACCGACCGCAATCACGACCTCGCCCCCCGGCGCACCGTGCGTTACTCGTGCCCGAAGAACCACGAGTTCGAAGTGCCGTTCTCGGACGACGCCGAGATCCCATCCGTGTGGGAGTGCCGCCTGCACGGCACCGAGTCGGAGATCGTGGACGGCGGGCAGCCCGAGCCCAAGGAAACCAAGCCGCCGCGCACGCACTGGGACATGCTGCTCGAGCGACGCTCCATCCCCGAGCTCGAGGAGCTGCTCAACGAGCGGCTCGCCGAGCTGAAGGGTCGAAGGGGCACGCGCGCCTGACGGCCACCGGCCACGCACCGCTCCCACCAACAGCAGAGCCCCCGCGACCTCTCGCCGCGGGGGCTCTGCCCTGTGCTGGACCCGTCGTCAGCGGCCGAGGAGCCTGCGCAGCTGGCCCAGCCTGCGCTGGAGGCCCCACTGGGCGACCTTGAGCGCGGCCTCCCCCATGATCGCGCCGCTCATCTTCGACTCGCCGACCTCGCGGTCGGTGAACGTGATAGGCACCTCGACCACCTCGAAGCCCTGTTGCACGGTGCGCCACGTGAGGTCGATCTGGAAGCAGTAGCCCGTCGAGGCGACCTCGTCGAGCGCGAGCTTCTCGAGCACCTCACGGCGGTACGCGCGGAAGCCGGCGGTGTTGTCATTGACGCCCATGCCGAGGGCGAGCCGGGAGTAGAGGTTGGCGCCGCGCGAGATGAACTGCCTGGACAGCGGCCAGTTGACGACCGCTCCGCCCGGCACGTACCGGGAGCCGATCACGAGGTCCGCGCCCGCGAGCGCGTCGAGGATGCGAGGCAGGTCCTCCGGCGCGTGGGACCCGTCGGCGTCCATCTCCACGAGCGTGCGGTAGTCGCGGGCGAGTCCCCAGCGGAACCCGGCGATGTAGGCGGCACCGAGGCCGGCCTTCTCGGTGCGGTGCAGGACGTGGACGCGGTCGTCGGCGGCCGCGAGCTTGTCGGCCAGCTCGCCGGTGCCGTCGGGGCTGCCGTCGTCGACCACGAGCGCGTGCACCTGCGGCAGCGTCGCGTGCAGCCGCTGCAGGAGTGGCGTGAGGTTCTCCCGCTCGTTGTAGGTCGGGATGATCACCAGCACGGGGTCGATCTCCTCCCTGTGCTGCGTGCCCTCCGCCATGCTTCTCCCCTTCTATCGCGTGTGGTCCGCGCTGGCGCGGCGCGTGCGCGACCGGAGCACGAACCCGGCGACCACCGCGATGAGCGCGGCCCCGACCAGCACGTACTCGGTCGACGCACCGAGTCGATCCGACAGCGTAGTCTGCTGCCGTAATGGCACGTCGGCCACCAGTGACCCCGCGGTGAACAGACCGGTCTGCTGCGTCACGCTACCGTCCGGCTGGACGATGGCGCTGACCCCGCTGGTCGCCGCCACCACCGCGGCGCGGCCGTGCTCGACGGCACGCACACGCGACATCGCCAGCTGCTGGTAGCTCATCTCCCCCGGGCCGTACCAGGCGTTGTTGGTGGGCACGACGAGCAACTGCGCCCCCGCCGTCGTCGCCTCCCGGGAAACGTAGTCGTAGGCCACCTCGTAGCAGATGACGGGCCCGGCCCGGGTGCCCGCGACGTCGAGTGCGCCGGGTTCGGTGCCCCAGCGCATGTCCACCGTGTCGTCGAGGAATGGGGTGAACCAGCTCGCTATGGGGCGTAGCGGGATGTACTCGGCGAAGGGCACGAGCTCCTGCTTGACGTAGCGCTCCCCCTCGCCCTCGCCGGGCCGCCACGCGATGACGGCGTTCTCGGTCCTGCCGTCGGGCGCGCGATAGGCGCCGCCGATGAGCGCGGGCACGCCGAATTCGTCGACCATGGCGTCGAGCGCCGGATCGGGGCCGTCGACCTCGGTTGCGGTCTCTGGCCACACCACGAGGTCCGGGCGCGGCAGCTCGCCCGTCCTGATGCGCTCGGCGAGCCGCTCGCTCTCGGCCAGGTGGTTGGCGCGGATGACGTCGCGGCGGCCGAGCAGGTCGAGGCCGATGTCGGGGGCGTTGCCCTGCACGATGGCGACGGTGCGGGTTCCCGCCTCGGGGCCGGTGCCGACGGTCGGCCACACCGCCAGGCCAACGGTCACGGGCAGGATCGCGGCGAGGCCGGGAACGAGCAGGCGGCCGGGGCGCGCGCCGTGCTCGCGGATCCCCATGATGAGCCACGCGAGCCCGAATCCGGTGACCACCACGGCGAAGCCGACGAGCGGAACCCCGCCGATCGAGGCCAGGGAGAGGTAGGCGCCTTCGGGCTGGCTGAAGCCGACGCGGCCCCAGGGGAAGCCGTTGGCGGGCCAGCGGGAGCGGGCGAACTCCTGGAGCAGGAACACCATCGCGAGCCACACCGGAGCGCCGGGCAGCCGGGCGGCGAACGGCATGAGCGCGCAGGCGAGGCCGATGTAGACGGCCAGCACGGTGGAGAGGCCGAGCCACGGGGCGGAGCCGAAGTCGTCGCCGAGGAAGTCCTGGATCCACAGCAGGTGCGGCAGGAAGAACGCGAGCCCGAACACGGTGCCGTAGCCGGCGCTGCCCCACATCCTCCTGCCATGGAGCACGAGCCCGAAACCCGTGAATGCGAGCGGAGCGAGCCACCACAACGGGCGCGGCGCGAAGCTGGCGAAGAGGATCAGTCCGGAAGCGACGGTCAGCGCGAGCCGGGCGAGCACCGGCAGGAGCCGACGGCTCCTCGGGACTGGCTCGTGACGCTCGGTGGAGAGGGGCGCTTCGGCCGCGGCAGTCACCTCGACAGCGTAACGCGCGGGCAGATCACGTCACTGTGAGTGGGTGAATCGTTGAAGGCCGGTGACCCGGAGGAGTTCCAGCGCCGACGCCGTGCGCGTGCCGGGCGCGGCGGAGTAGACGAGCAAGAACTGGTCGTCCTCCGGGACCGAGAGGATGTCGCAGTCGAGGGTGAGCGTGCCGAGTTCGTGGTGCTGGACGGTCACGCTGCCGGAGCGCAGGCGTCCGGAGCGGGCGGCCCGCCAGAGCCGGTCGAACGTGGCGCTGCCGGTGCGCAGCTCGGTGACGAGGCGGGCGAGGTCGGGGTCGCCGGGATAACGGGCGTGGGCGGTGCGCAGGCAGCCGACGCAGTCGGCGGCCGACTCGGCGTCCGGGTCCGGTGCCGGGCCGAGGAACCGCTGCCAGATGAGGTTGCGCCGGGCGGGCGGCCATTCGGAGAGGTCCCCGAGCAGCGCGGCGGCGAGCGGGTTCCAGGCGAGCACGTCGGACTTGGCCGACAGCACGAGGGCGGGCAGGTCCGACATGCGGTCGAGCAGCCGCAGCACGCTGGGCCGGACCAGCATCGGAACGCGGCCGTCCTGCGGCGGAGCGGCGCCGCCGAGCCGGAACAGCGTGTCGCGGTCGTCGTCGGACAGCCGCAGGGCCCTGGCGAGCGCGGTGAGCACCTGCACCGAGGGCCGGGGGCCTCTGCCCTGTTCGAGCCGGGTCACGTAGTCGACGCCGAGTCCGGCGAGCTGGGCGACCTCCTCGCGGCGCAGCCCGGGCACCTGCCTGCGGGTGCCCGCCGGCAGGCCGACATCGGCGGGCTTGACCCGCGCCCGCGCGGTCCGCAGCACGGCGGCCAATTCGGCTCTGTCCACGACCCCATCATGCCGGGCGGCACAGGGTTCGGGGTGGTACTCGCAGACCCATGCCGGAGAGGTCCTGGTGCGCGGCGGCGAGCTCGGCGACGCTGGGGCACGAAGCATTCCGACCGACCGCAGTGAAGGCCACCATCACTGCGTTGAACGCAGTGATGGTGGCCTTCACTGCAGTTGCTGTACGGGCTGCCCGGCGTCGCTGGCGGCGGTGGACATGAGCACTGTTTCGACAGAGGGGACCTTTCGTGGTGACCAGCAAGGGAGACACCGTCCTGTCGCTCGGGATGCATCCGAGCGCGATCGACTTCAGCCGCTACCCGGAGATCACCGAGGAGATGCTGATGGCCCGCATCGAGGCCGGTGAGGCGGCTCTGCGCGAGGCCGGGTTCGACATCGTGCCGTGCCGCCTCACCTCCGACGACGCGGACGACGCGGAGAAGAAGATCCGCGAGGCCGTCGCCGCGCGGCCGGTGCAGGTGGTGGTGATCGGCGCCGGGCTGCGGATGGCCGAGGAGTACACCCTGCTGTTCGAGCGCGTCGTGAATCTGCTGGTGCAGCTCGTGCCCGGGATCAGGTTCTGCTTCAACACCTCACCGGAGACGACCATCGACGCGTTGCGCCGGTGGGCTCGGCCCGCCTACGGGCGCTCGTAGATCACCTCACCGGCGCGGACGGTGCGCAGGCAGCGGGGCAACGGCGCGCCCGGTTCGAGCGGCGGCAGCCCGGGCACCTGTGCCCTGGGGTCGGTGGACCAGCGCTGCACGCGAGAGTCGGGCGTGGCGACGACGAGGGCGTCGGACTCCCAGACGGCGTAGTGCGCGGGCGCGCCGGGCACGAGGCTGCCGGTGACGCCGTCGTTGACCCCGGCGGCGCGGTGCCCGCCCCGGGTGTGCGCGTTGAAGGCGGCGCGGGCGGATACCCCGGCGCCCGGCGTGTGGTGGTGCACGGCCGCGCGGACGCTCGCCCACGGTTCGAGCGGCGTCACGGGGGCGTCGGAGCCGAACGCGAGCAGCACACCCTCGCTCGCGAGCGTCGCGAAGGGGTTGAGCGCGGCGGCGCGCTCGGCGCCGAGCCGGGTGGCGTACATGCCGTCGTGACCGCCCCAGGCGGCGTCGAACTGCGGCTGCACGGACGCGGTGACGCCCCAGCCCGCCAGCGCCCGGGCCTGTTCGGCATCGATCATCTCGACGTGTTCGAGACGATGGCGCCTCCCGGCGAGGGCGCGCTGGCCGACGGTCTTCTCCGCCAGCCGGAAGCCCTCGACGACCTCGGCCACGGCTGCGTCGCCGATGACGTGGAAACCGGCCTGCAGCCCCGCTTCGGTGCAGGCGGCGAGATGCCCGGCGATGGTCTCGGCGTCGAGGTAGCGGGCACCGCGGTTGTCCGGCTGGTCGGCGTACGGCTCGTGCAGTGCGGCGGTGTGCGAGCCGAGCGCGCCGTCGACGAAGAGGTCACCGGCGAGGCCGCGGGCGCCGAGCCGCGCCGCGGTGTCGGCCGCGCCGAGCTCGCCCCAGTAGGCGACGACCTCGGGGAGGCCGGACTCTTCCGCCAGGCGCAGGAGGTCGGAGAGGTCCGCCTCGCCGGAGATGTCGGGGCCCGCGCATTCGTGGACGCTGACGATCCCGGCTGCCGCCGCGGCGTGCAGGAAGGCCCGCTGGGCGCGGTGGCGCTGGCCGGGGGTGATCGCGGCGCGCATGGCGGCGCGGACGACGTGGTGGGCGTCGCGCGTGAGGGGTCCGTCGGGTGACCAGCCGTCGGCGTCGCGGGCAGTCGGTGCCAGTTCGATCAGCGCGCTCGACACGAGCGCGGAGTGCACGTCGACCCGGCTCAGGTACACCGGCGCGCCGCCGGCCGCCTCGTCGAGCTCGGCGCGGCTCGGTAACCGGGGGCTGGTCCACGCGGACTCGTCCCAGCCGTGGGCGCAGAGGACCTCGCCGGGGGTGACGGCGGCGCGCACCGCGGCGAGCAGCTCGCCCGCGTCGCGGACCTCGGTCAGATCGACTCCGGTCAGGTGCAGGCCGGTCGCGGTGGCGTGGACATGCGCGTCGACGAATGCGGGCGCCACGAACGCGCCATCGAGTGGCACCTCCTCGGCGCCGGGGTGCAGGGCGCGACCGGGTCCGTCCTGGCCCACCCAGACGACCGTGCCGTCGGTGACCGCCATGGCCGTGGCGTCGGTCGAGCCGGGTGTGTGGATCCGCCCGCCGAGCAGGAGCGTGGTCTTGCTGGTACTCACGGCGAGCAGTCTGCCAGGCCACCTCGTGACGAGAAGATTTGCATCATATTGATTGTATGGCAGGATATTTTAACGCGTGAACCGACATGAGGAGCAGATGTGACTGCGATCCAGGAACCTGCCATCGATGCCGGCGACCAGCCGTACACCTACCGGCGTGCCGAGCTGGCCGAACCCGACTGGCGTCGCTTTCCGGGCTGGCGGGACGTCACCGAGGCCGAATGGCGCGACGCCCAGTGGCAGCGGGTGCATTGCGTCCGCAATCTCCGGCAGCTGCGCGGCGTGCTGGGCGATCTGGTGGCGGACCGGTTCTACGACGACCTCGCCGCCGACCAGCGCGAGCTGGCGACGATGTCGATGCTGCTGCCGCCGCAGATGCTCAACACCATGGCGCCGCAGGCGGGCACGGACCCGGAGACGGTCACCGACGCCTTCTACGCGGATCCGGTCCGGCGTTACATGCTGCCCGTGCGCAGCGACCGCGACGACGTCTGGCCGAGCCACCCGCACTCCGAGCGCGATTCGCTGCACGAGGCCGAGATGTGGGTGGTGGAGGGCCTCACGCACCGCTACCCCACCAAGGTGCTCGCGGAGCTGCTCTCCACCTGCCCGCAGTACTGCGGGCACTGCACGCGGATGGACCTCGTCGGCAACTCCACCGAGCTCATCGACAAGCACAAGCTGACCCTCAAGCCCGTCGACCGGCAGGACGCCATCATCGGCTATCTCCAGCGCACTCCTGGCGTGCGGGATGTCGTGGTGTCGGGCGGCGACGTGGCCAACGTGCCGTGGCACCAGCTCGAGGCGTTTCTCATGCGGCTGCTCGACGTCGAGACCGTGCGCGACATCCGCCTGGCAACCAAGGCGCTCGCGGGCCTGCCGCAGCACTGGCTGCAGCCGAAGGTCGTGGAGGGCCTCGCGCGGGTCGCGGGCACGGCGCGGCGGCGGGGGGTGAACCTCGCCATCCACACCCACGTCAACCACGCGCAGTCGGTGACCCCGCTCGTCGCGGAGGCGGCGCGCACGGCGCTCGAGGTCGGGGTGCGGGACGTGCGCAACCAGGGCGTGCTGCTGCGCGGCGTCAACGACACTCCGGCACAACTGCTGGACCTGTGCTTCGCGTTGCAGGGCGAGGCGAACATCCTGCCCTACTACTTCTACCTGTGCGACATGATCCCGAACGCCGAGCACTGGCGGCTCGCCGTGTGGGAGGCGCAGGAGCTGCAGCACGCGATCATGGGCTACCTGCCCGGGTACGCGACGCCGCGGATCGTGTGCGACGTCCCGTACGTCGGCAAGCGCTGGGTGCACCAGCTCGCCGAGTACGACCGCGAGCGCGGGATCTCCTACTGGACCAAGAACTACCGCACCGGCATCGAGCACCACGACCCCGAGGCGCTGCGCCGCCGCTACCCGTACTACGACCCGATCTCGACCCTGCCCGAGTCCGGGCGCGCGTGGTGGGCCGACAACGCGGGGCGGTGACGCGCCTCAGAAGTGCCGCAGCAGCTCGGGAAACGCGCTCAGGCGCAGCACGCCGGGATCGTTGGGGTCCAGCTCGCTGTGCTCCAGCACCCACGTGTTCTCGTTGGGGATGAACACGGCGCCGAGCCCGGCCTGCCTCGCGGGCAGGATGTCGGACTTCGGTGAGTTGCCGATCATCCACGTCGCCTCGGGCGCGAGCGCGTACTCGCGGGCGAGTTCGTGGTAGGTGCCGGCGTGCTTCTCGGCGACGATGTGGATGCCGCCGAAATGCCGCTCCAGCCCGGAGACGGCCAGCTTCCGTTGCTGCTCCTCCGTGTCGCCCTTGGTGAGCAGCAACAGGTCGTGGCGCTCGCCCAGCGCGTCCAGGGTGTCCGTGACTCCCGGGATCAGCTCGATCCGGCCTTCGACGAGCGCGACGGCCAGCTCGTCGATCCGCCGCAGCTCCTCGCGCGTGGCCGGCCGCTCCCGCAGCCGCGACACGCAGTCGCCGAGGCTGCGCAGGAACACCTTGCTGCCGTAGCCGTGCGCGGCGGAGTTCGCGCGCTCGATGTCGTCGAGGATCTCGCGCAGCTCGGCGCGGTCGAGGGTGGGGTGCGCGAGCCAGTCGAGGAAGTCGTCGATGACCCGCTCGAAGAGGACGTTGTTCTCCCAGAGCGTGTCGTCGGCGTCGAAGATCAGTACCTGCTTCTCGTGTCGTGCGCGCACGGCGCGAGTATCGGCGGCGGGCCCCGACGGCCGCCACTCGTTTTCTTCTAGACTCGACCGCGATGGCCAGATCTCGCTGGTGGCTCGCCGCGTTCGCACTCGTCGGGGTCGCCCTCCTCGTTGGAGTCTTCGTTCTCATCGGCAAGGACGAGCAGCAGCCCACCGAGAGGCCTGGCCCGCCCGGCCGTGGTCCGTTGACCGTGGTGGGGCTCGGCGACAGCACGATGTCCGGCGAGGGCGCCGGCGACTACACCGCCGACACCAACGGCCGCGACGGCAACTGGTGTCACCGCTCCCCCAACGCCTCGGTGCACCACGTGGATGTGACGAGCATCGTGAAGTCGGTGAACCTCGCGTGCTCCGGTGCTCCCTCGGGCCACGTGGCGCTGGGCGACGTGCGGCAGTGGACGGAGCCCTCGCAGGCGCAGCAGCTGGCGGAGCTGGTGAAGAGCCATCGCGTGTCGGCCGTGGTCGTGGCCGTCGGCGCCAACGACGACCCTCGGTTCTCGCGGCTGATCTCCGAGTGCTTCACCTCGTGGTTCATGGACGACGGCGATCCGTGCAGCGAGCGGATCAAGAACGACTGGCAGTCGCGGATCGACAAGATGGTGCCGAAGGTCGTCGGCGCGCTGGAGGACATCAAGAAGGTGCTCCGCACCGCGGGCTACGACCACGACGACTACCAGCTGGTGCTGCAGTCCTATGCGGCGCCGATCGGGCCGGACATCCCGGAGAACCTGCGCAACCTCAACGGCTGCCCGTTCCGCACCGAGGATCTGCGCTGGGTCAAGGAAACCGGCGCGACTTCGCTGTCGGCGGGCCTGCGGCAGGCGGCGTCGGAGGCCGGCGCGCGGTTCCTCGACCTCTCCCGCGCCGGGGACGGCCACGAGGCGTGCTCCGGTGGTCGCGACGCGAGCAGCGAGTGGTTCACGCGGTTCACGGTCCAATGGGACGACCTCTCCGACGCCGAACGCGCGACCCACGCCATCCAGGAGTCGTTCCACCCCAACGCCGCGGGGCACGAGCAGTTCGGCCGGTGCCTGAGCGAGTTCCTGACCACCAATGACGAGTCGGCGGCCTGTCTGGAGGGCGAGGACGGGAACCTGCACGCCGCGCCGTCGGTGCTCGCACAGAGCCGAGGCTGACCGCCAGGAGCGTCCTGAACGACCCCGCCCGTAGCGAGCGGCGATCCAGACGGTGACCTCGCAAGGCGGAGGATCGCCCTCGCACTGGGCCGCACGTGGGTGACCCGACAACGCAGCGAGTTCAGCGCGCTCCTAGAGATCGAGGGCGGCGCGCAGCGCGCTGTCGATCTGCTCCTGCACGTCGGTGCCGATCGCGGCGATGCGGCGGTCGAGCCAAGGCCGGTAGATCCGGGTGAGCTGCAGGGTCGAGATCCAGAACCGGCCGTCGATCGCGACACCGAGGATGTCCTGCGGGTCCTTCTCCAGCAGTTCGGTGCCCAGCAGCCAGGGCCTCTCGGACTCGTTCACGCCGTCCGAGGAGAGCAGCAGGATCGCGCGGGGGCGGGCAGGTCGCGTGGGTGGGTGGTAGGTCCAGACTTCACCCCTCCGCACGCAGGTCCTCCAGCGCGGCCGCGATCTCCGCTTCGTCCGTCTTCGCCGCGGATTCGGCCGACTGGGCTGCGTGCGGGTGGTAACCGGTGCGGACGGCCTCCCTGCGGGCGGCCTTGGACAGCCAGGACGACACCGAGATGCCGTGCGCCTTGGCGGCCCGTTCGGCGAACTCGAGCGCACCCGCGTCCAGCGACAAGGTGACCTTACGTGTTGCCATACCTTTTACCGTACTCCCGTGCGCCCGCGACGGACAGGGCCGCGTGCGGGCTAGAGGTTCGGCGAGCGGCCCTCGAACGGCGTGGAAAGCACCACGGTGGTGCGCGTGGACACCTTCGCGGCCTCCCGGATCTTGCGCAGCAGGTCCTCCAGCGCCAGCGGCGAGGCCACCCGCACGAGCAGGATGTAGGACTCGTCGCCCGCCACGGAGTAGCAGGACTCGATCTCGGTGATGTGCTCCAGCCGCTGCGGGTAGTCGTCGGGAGCGGCTGGATCGTTCGGTGTCAGGGAGATCAGCGCCGTGAGCGGCAGGCCGATCTGCTCGCCGTCGAGCCGGGCCGTGTAGCCGCGGATCACCCCGCGCTGCTCCAGCCTGCGCACCCGCTGGTGCACGGCCGACACCGACAGTCCGACCCGCTCGGCGAGGTCGGTGAAGCTGCGCCTGCCGTCGGCGGCCAGCTCCCGCACGATCGCCTGGTCCAGCGGTTCGAGCCCGGCGCCGGTCATGAGTCGAGCACGACCAGCTCGTGCGGCCGCTTGTTGAGCGACTCGGCGCCCTCGGAGGTGACCACGACGATGTCCTCGATCCGCGCGCCCCAGCGGCCGGCCTGGTAGATACCGGGCTCGACGCTGAACGCCATGCCTGGTTCGAGCGGGAGGTCGTTGCCGCCGACGATGTAGGGCTCCTCGTGCACGTCGAGACCGATGCCGTGCCCGGTGCGGTGGATGAAGTACTCGCCGTACCCGGCGTCGGTGATGATGTCGCGCGCTGCCGCGTCCACCTCCTGCGCCGTGGCACCGGGGCACACTGCCTCGACGGCGGCCTGCTGCGCGCGCCGCAGCACGGCGTAGGTCTCGGCCACGTCGGCGTCGCGCGGCTCACCGACCGCGTAGGTACGGGTGGAGTCGGAGTTGTAGCCCTCGGCGATCGGGCCGCCGATGTCCACCACCACCACGTCGCCCCTCTCGATGACGCGGTCCGACACGTCGTGGTGCGGGCTCGCGCCGTTCGGCCCCGAGCCGACGATCACGAAATCGGCCGCGGTGTGGCCCTCCTCGACGATCGCGACGGTGATGTCGGCGCCCACCTCGGCCTCGGTGCGGCCCGGACGCAGCCACTCGCCCATGCGCGCGTGCACGCGGTCGATGGCCTCCCCTGCCTTGCGCAGTGCGGCGATCTCGGTGGCGTCCTTGCGCATGCGCAGTTCCCGCAGCACCGGCCCGGCCAGGCACTGCTCGGCGTCGCCGACGGCGGCCCGCAGCGCCAGCACGTGCAGCGCGGCCATCATGTCGCTCACGGCCACGCGACCGGGCTTGCCGAGGCGGCCGGCCACGAGCTGGTACGGGTCGTCGCCGTCGACCCACGTCACCAGCTCCACGCCCAGCTCGTCGAGCGGGACGTCGGAGTAGCCGGGGGCCTCCAGCTTCGGCACCACCAGCGCGGGTGGCCCGTCCCCGGCCGCGGGGATCACGAGCGTGGTGAGCCGCTCGAACGACCCGCCCGCCTGGCCGATCAGGTAGCGCAGGTCGGAGCCGGGCGCGATGAGCAGCGCGTCGGTGTTCGCGTCGGCGGCGGCGCCGCGAGCCCTGTCGAGGCGGGCGCGGAGGCTGGCGGCGTCGGGGGCGGGGTTGTGCAGCGATCGGCGCGACATGGCGCTGAGCCTAGTCGGCCCTCCGGTCGTCGTCCTGGCTACCTTGGCCGCGCCACGCCGAGCACGCGCGTGGCCACCACCGACACCTTCGCGCCGGGCGGGAAGGTCAACTCGCGAAGGCGGACCAGGTCGAAGCCCGCACGTCGCACAGCCGACACGGTGTCGCGGTTGGGGTGGCAGCCGCCCATCAGGTGGGGCCACACCAGGTTCGCGAAGTCCTGCCAGCGGCCCCGCCCGGCACCGCTCGAGCGGACGTGCTCGAAGAAGCGCAGCTCGCCGCCGGGCCGCAGCACCCGCCGGAACTCGATGAGCGCGGCGGGCGGGTCGGCGACCGAGCACAGCACGCCCGACACGACCACCGCATCGGCTGAACCGTCGCCGGACGGCAGCGCGTCGGCGAGGCCGTCGACGACGTCGATGGGCACCGGTGCGCGACGGGCCGCCTCGGCCGCCCGCGCCCGCAGTGTCGGCTCCGGCTCCACGGCGGCGATCCGCTCGACCGTCGGCGGGTAGTGCGGGAAGTTCAGGCCGGTGCCCGCGCCCACCTCGATCACGTGGCCGGCGAGCCCGGCGAGCAGCTCCCGGCGCAGCTGCGCCTGCCCTCGCGCCTCGTTGCGGGCGCCGATGCGGATGAACAGCCTCGCGAAGAACGGGTTCTCGACGAGTCCCATCCCCCGAGCATGGCACGCTGTGCGGGTGACGACCGCTCCTTTGGCGCTGCTCGACGCGGCAAGCCTGTACTTCCGTTCGTTCTACGCGCTGCCGGACACGATGACCGCGCCCGACGGCACTCCCGTCAACGCCGTCCGCGGCTTCGCGGACACGATCGCGCGGATCATCGTCGACCGGCGCCCCTCGCGGCTGGTCGCCTGCCTCGACGCCGACTGGCGGCCGCAGTTCCGGGTCGACGCGCTGCCGAGCTACAAGGCGCACCGCGTGGCCGAGGTCGCCGAGGCGGGGGTGGACGTGGAGGAGGTGCCGGACACGCTGACCCCTCAGGTGCCGATCATCCTGGACCTGCTGGAGGCGGTGGGGCTGGCGACCGCCGAAGCCGAGGGCTTCGAGGCCGACGACGTGATCGGCACGCTCGCCACACGTGAGGCCACCGACCCGGTCGAGGTGATCACCGGCGACCGCGACCTGTTCCAGCTCGTGCGCACCGAGCCGACCCCGACGTCGGTGATCTACGTCGGCAAGGGCTGGGCCAAGGCCGAGGTGCTGGGTCCCGCCGAGGTCGGCGCGCGCTACGGCGTGCCCGCCGAGCACGCCGGCCCCGCGTACGCGGACATGTCGATGCTGCGGGGCGACCCCTCGGACGGGCTGCCGGGCGTCGCCGGCATCGGGGAGAAGACCGCGGCCAAGCTGATCACCCAGTTCGGCTCGCTCGACGCGCTGGTGGAGGCCGCGCGAAGGGAAAGCCCGGAGCTGCCGCTGAAGACGCGGACCCGGCTGAACGAGGCGGCGGACTACCTGGCTGTGGCGCCGACCGTCGTGCGGGTGGCCCAGGACGCGCCGGTGGTGCAGTCGCGCGACGACCGGGTCCCCGACGGGCCGGCCGATCCCGGCCGGGTGGCCGAGCTCGCCGAGCGCTGGAACCTCGGCAACTCCGTCAAGCGCCTGCTGGACGCGCTCGCCGCTCGTTAGACCGAGCCGGTGCGCAGGGCGTAGCGGCGCTCGGCGTAGGCGAGATCGTCTCGCCACAGCCGGGTCGCGACCCGGCGCATCATCGGCCGCACCAGTGGGGCCAGCGAGCGCGCCACCGCGAACCCGGTGCGCGGCGACGTCGCCACCGTCGCCTCCAACACCGCCGTGCGCGGCCTGCCGTCGGCGCCGGGGCCCAGCGGGGTCGCATGGGTCTCGACCACGCTGCCCTCGCCCTCTCCCGAGACGATCCGCATCACGACGGTCCTCGGTTCCGGCGCGGTGAACTCCGCACGCACCGGAACGCCGAACCGCCCGCCCACGCGGAACGTCACGTCCACCAGGAATCGGTCGGCACCGTCGACCGCGTCGGGCTCCGGGGCGCGCACCACCGCCAGACGGGTGAACGAGTACGGGTGGAACCACGCGCCATGCCACGGATCGAGGCGGTTGGCCACGACGTCGCACGGCTCGCACACGCCCTCCAGCCGGGCCACCGCGGAGAGCGCACCCGACAGTTCCGGCCGCGCGGGCAGCACTGGCCGGGGGGTCGGCGGTTCCCCGCCCTCCGCGTCGAGCCGCACCCACGCGAGCACACCGTCGTCGTGCGCGGGCAGGGGCTGCCAGCCCCGCCCGCCGCCGGACGGCACCGCGAGGCCGTGCCAGCGGCACACGACCTCGCCGCACACCACCCGGCCCTGCGCCAGCGGCGCGCCGAGATGCGGGCAGGCACCGGGGCCGACCACGAGCCGCCCGGTCCCGTCCCGCCACGCGACCAGCTCCCGGCCCGCGACGCGCGTGCCGAACGGACGGTCGGACCTGACCGCGTCGGCGGCCGCGAACGGGAACCAGTTGCCCGACGGGCGGGCCTGTGCCCGGTCGGCGGCCGCCTGGATGATGGCGGGGTCGGCCTGCCCGACCGTCGGCCGCTGCCGGGCCCAGCGCGTGCGGGAGATCGGCTGCACCGGCCAGTGGGCAGGCCACCGCCCCTGAGGGTTGTCGCTCACGCGTCCTTGTTAACCCAAGCGCGCCCATCGATAAACGCTCAGTAGAAGAACACGTCCTCCGTGAGCCCGGCGTGCAGCGCCCGGTAGCCGCCCGTGTAGAACAGCAGCGGGCTGCCGTCCCGGTACTCCAGGTGCTCCACCTCGCCGATGAACAGCACGTGGTCGCCCGCCGGATGGCGATCGACGATCCGGCAGCCGATCTCCGCGAGCCCGCCGGGCACGAACGCGTGCTCCCCGCGCCACTGGAAGTCCACCACCAGGCCGGGTCGCGGCCTGCCGCCGAAGTGGCGGGACACCTCCTCCTGCTCCGCGGAGAGCACCGTGACGCCGTAGCGGTCGCCCCGGTGCAGGTGCTCGGCCATCGTGCACCTGCCGAGCGACACGAGCACGAGCGGCGGGTCGAGCGAGACAGACAGGAACCCGTTGGCGGTCATCCCGTGCACGCCGCCATCCGGCGGCACGGTGGTGATCACGGTGACGCCGGTGGCGAAGCGGCCCAGCGCGCCGCGGAAGTGACGCGGGTCGGTGAGCGCGGGGCGCGGCTCCGCGATCACGTGCCCGCCACGGGCGCGTAGTGGATCACCTGCGCCCCGCCGGTGGCGTAGTTGGGGACGTCGGCGTTGACGGCCCGGCCCTCCTCGGAGGACAGCGCGGCCGCCATGGCCTCCGCGGAATCGAAGTCGGCCTCGAAGACGGCGAAGTACGGGCTTTCCCCGCCACCGGCGGCCTGCACGTCGAGGCTGTAGCGCATCGCGCGCAGACCGGGCAGCTTCGCGGCCAGCGGGAGGTGGGTGTTGACGTAGTACTCCCGGAAGTGGTCCGGGTCGGCGGGCGGCGGGTACAGCACGGTGAGGCGGTACATGCTGGTGTTCTCCTCTCGGGCCGGTCAGGCCTTGGCGTGGCGGGCGAGGAACTCGCGGGTGCGCTCCGGGGTGGCGAGGATGCGCCACTGCCGGTCGGGGTAGTCGAAGTTGTCGGTGAACTCGTCGGCGACCGCCTGGTCCTGGCTCATCGCGCCGAAAAGCTGCAGCAGGTGCTCCGGTGGCGGCGCGAGCATGAGGTTGGTCCACTGCGCCGCGCCCAGCACGACGTCGGCCCTGCGCGCGGCGACCCGCCTGCAGAACTCCTCGTCGAGCGCGTAGTCGGCCAGGATCTCCTCACCGGTCACCCACGCCGAGTGCGACGCCGAGTTGGCGCCCTGGCCCACCACGGGGTCCACGACGGTGTGCACGTCGCCGATCGCGAGCGCGTACTTGCCGTTCGGCAGCGCCGCGTAGTCCTGCCGCACGGTCGGGACCAGCGCGCCCTGCAGGATGTCGAGCGGGCCGGTCAGCCCGAAGCTCGCCGGGTCGACGCGCTCGAAGGTCTGCGGGTGGTGCTTGGCCAGCAGGTCGAGCACGAGGCGCTCGTAGCCGGCCGGGTCCTCGTCGTAGGACTGCCGGCCGAGGATCTCCAGCTCGCCGCCCGGCACGTTCTCGAACAGCAGCGCCGTGGTGAACCCGGCCGCGCTGTACATCGGGATCTCCAGCAGCTCGCCGTGACCGGGCGAGACGCTGATCGTGACGCCCTTGGGCTCGGAGTAGCTGATGCCGTTGTAGCAGCCGACCGACAGCACGCGCTGCGGCTTGTCGTACGGGCTGTACTCCGGCCTGCGGGGAAACAGCGCCGAGAACGCGCCCCGGCCCGCCGCCACGACGAGCAGGTCGTGTCGATCGGCGATGGGCTCGATGTCCTCCGCCTGCAGCATGCGCACCTCGAGCCTGCCGCCGCGTTCCTCGAACGCCTCGGTGAGCTTGGGCAGGTAGAGGCGGTAGTCGATGGCGCTGGACCACCGCTCGAAGTCGCCTCGCCAGGACAGCGGGGTCTCGCCGCCGACGTAGTGGTGGTGGCAGGAGTAGCCGTACTCCTCGACCGGCCAGAAGTGGACGTCGAGCTCCCGCTCGCGCTGGATCGTCGGGCCGTGGTGGGCCACGCTGTTGAGCAGCCTGCCGCTCGCGAGCTGGGCCGCGGTCTTGTCGGTGTAGATGGTGACCGGGACGTCGTGCTGCCGGAGCTTCAGGCCAAGCTGCAGGCCGGCGATCCCGGCACCGACGATACCGATGTTCGGCATGGTGCGTGCTCTCCTCACAGTCGCGTCCAGACGCTCTTGATCTCGGTGTACAGGTCGATGGCGTGCTTTCCCATCTCGCGGCCCCAGCCGCTGGCCTTGAACCCGCCCCACGGCGCGGCGGCGTCGACGGGGTTGGGCATGTTGACGAACACGGTCCCGGCGCGGATGGCCGCGGCCAGCGAGTGCGCGGCGCCGACATCCCGCGTCCACACCGACGCGGCCAGGCCGTACTCGGTGTCGTTGGCTCTGGCCACCACCTCGTCGGGGTCGTCGAACGGTAGTACGGCCAGCACGGGGCCGAACACCTCCTTCCGCGCGATGATCATGTCGTCGGTGACGCCGGTGAGCACCGTGGGCCGGTAGAAGTGCCCGTCACAGCCGACGAGCTCGCCGCCCGCCGCGAGCCGCGCGCCCTCGGCGGCGGCTCCCCGGACCAGGGCGTCCACCGAGGACAGGTGCTCCGCCGAGACGAGCGGGCCGACCTGGGTAGCCGGGTCGAGGCCGGGGCCGACGACCAGCGCGTCGGCGGCCTTGCCGAGCCGCTGGGAGAACTCGTCGACCACGGACGCGTGAACGTAGAAGCGGGTGTAGGCGGCGCACACCTGGCCGGCGTTGAGGAACCCGCCCTGCAGGCAGCCCTCCACGGCGGCGTCGAGGTCGGCGTCGGGCAGCACCACCACGGGCGCCTTGCCGCCCAGCTCGAGTGAGACGCGCTTGAGGTTGCCGGCCGACGCGCGCACGATCTCGCGGCCGACGTCGGTGGAGCCGGTGAAGGAGACCTTGTCGACGCCCGGGTGGGCCACCAGCGCCTTGCCGGTCGCGGGGCCGCCGGTGAGCACGTTGAGCACCCCGGCGGGCACACCGGCCTCGACCATCAGCTCGGCCAGCCGCAGCGTGGTCAGCGGTGTCTGCTCGGCGGGCTTGAGCACGACGGTGTTGCCGCACGCGAGCGCGGGCGCGAGCTTCCACGACGCGATCATCAGCGGGAAGTTCCACGGCGTGATCAGCGCGCACACGCCGATCGGCTCGCGGCGCGTGTACTGGAGCACGCCGGGAATCGAGACCGGCGAGGTCTCGCCCTCGATCTTGGTGACCCAGCCCGCGTAGTAGCGGAAGTGCTCCGCCGCGGCGGCCACCGACACGTTCCTCGCGATGCCGATGGGCTGGCCCTGGTCGCGGCACTCCAGCTCGGCCAGCTCGGCGGCGTGCTGGTCGATCAGGTCGCCGACGCGCCACAGGATCCTGGCCCGCGCGGCCGGGGTCAGCTCAGGCCACGGACCCGAGGCGAACGCCGTTCTCGCCGCCGCGACGGCACTGTCCACATCGGCCTGGCCGGCGTCGGCGACGGTGCCGAGCGGGCGAGCGGTCGCCGGGTCGGTGGTCTCGAACCGCCCGCCGCCGGCCGCGTCGACCCACTGGCCGCCGATCAGCAGTTGCCCTGTCACGTTCATGTGCCCAGCCTGGCAACCGTCCCCGTGCCCGGTCTTTGCCTGAGGCGAACGGCTCTTGACGATTCACGTACCGGCGAGCGCCCTGGCCCGGAACTCGCGCGGGCTCAGCCCGTACGCGGCCTTGAACGCGCGGCTGAAGTGCGCGGCGTCGGGCAGGCCCCACGCGGCACCGACCGCGCTCACCGGTTTGGCGAGCGTGCCGGGCAGTGCGAGGTCGCGGCGGCACTGTTCGAGCCTGCGGGTGCGAATCCAGCTCGCCACGCCCTCGCCCTCCTCGGCGAAGAGCTTCTGCAGGTACCGCGTGGACACGTGCACCGCGGCCGCCACCGCGTCCGGGCAAAGGGCCGGGTCGCCGAGGTGCTCGTCGACGAACGCCTTCGCCCGTGCCACGAGCGCGGCGTGCGGCACCTCGGGCCGCGCCTCGAACCGTTCGGACAGCAGCGCCGACAGCAGGTCCAGCACCGCGTCGGCCAGTGACAGCGTGGCGCCCGGTGCGGTGCCGCCGAGCCTGCCGAGCAGCCGCAGGAACAGCGGGGCGAGCAGCGAGCCGGTCTCGTCGTCGCGGGCGATGCGGCGAGCGAGCACGTGCCGCTCTCCCCCGCCGGTAAGGCGCAGCCGCTCGCGCGGGAACATGAACACCGCCATCGTGGTGGCCTCGGGAAAGGCGAGCGTGTAGGGCCGGTCGGTGTCGTAGAGCGCGAAGTCCCCCGGTGATAGCAGCGCCTCCTGCCCGTCCTGCACGAGCAGGCAGCTGCCGGTCAGCTGTAGCCCGAGCTTGTAGTAGCCGCGCTCGCTGCGCGCGATCATGGGCCTGGTGCGCCGGACCCGATGCGGCTCGGCATCCACTTTGGACACCAGCAGTGCGCCGAGCCGGTCGATGCGCACCTCACCGTGGAACGCGGGCGCCTGCGCGACGGCGTCGAGTGGCACGAACGCGTCGGAGATGACGTGGCGCCAGTAGTCGACGCTCTCGTCGCCCGCCACCTCGTCGGTGCTCAACACCGTGCTGTTCAGTAGGGCTCTGCCGATCGCTGGATGGACCACGTCGTCCTCCGATCTCCTTGTGCTCGGTCCCGGGTGAGGAACTCCTCTTGCCGGCGTGACGTCGCGAGCAGTCGCCATTGCCGGTCCGGGTGGTCGAAGTTGGTGGTGAACTCGTCGGCGCGGCGCTGGTCGTCCGCGAGCGCGCGGAGCAGCTCTGGAATGCGGGCCGGCGGGTCGAGCATGAGGTTGGTCCACGCCGAGCCGGCGAGCAGGACCTCCTCTCTCGCGCGCGCTACCCGGCGGCAGAACTGCTCGTCGTAGACGGTGTCGGCGGCGATCTCGGCGGCGACGACGGCCGCGCTGTAGGCGGCGAGGTTGGCGCCCTGTCCCATCACCGGGTCCACCACCACGTGGGCGTCGCCGAGGGCGAGGGCGAACGTGTCGTCGCCGAGCGGCAGGTAGTCCTCGCGCACGGCCGGAATGACGCCGCCCTGCAGCAGGTCCAGCGGATGGGTCAGGGAGAACGCGCGCTCGTCGACGCGTTCGCGGGTCGCCGGGTGGTGCGTGGCGAGTGCGTCGAGCACGGCGCGGTGGAACCGGGCGGGATCGTCGTCGTAGGGCAGGCTCGCGAGGCCCGCGAGGTCGCCGTCCGGCACGTTCTCCAGCAGCAGTGCCGTCACTGGGCCGTGTCTGCTGAGGATGGGGATCTCCAGCAGTTCGCCGTGGCCGGGCGCGATGCTCATGCCGACCCCGGCGGGCTCGGGCGCGCGTACGCCGGTGTAGAGCCCCGCGCACAGCAATCTGCGCGGGGCGTCGTGCGGGCAGTGCTCGGGCCTGCGGGCGAACAGGCCGCTCAGCGCGCCACGGCCCGAGGCCACCACGACCAGGTCGTGCTGCCTGCCGAGCGCGGCGAGGTCACGCGGACCGATGTCGGCGACCTCCGGCTTCGCTCCGCGCTCGGCCAGGTCGGCGGCGAGCCGGGGCAGGTAGAGGCGATGGTCGACGGCGCAGGACGGGTTCGTGAAGTGGCCGGTGAAGCGCACCGGCGCGGCCCCGCCGAGGTAGTGGTGGTGGGCCCCGTAGCCGTACCGGTCGGCAGGCCAGTGGTGCACGCCGAGTGCCCGCTCACGTTCCAGCATCGGGTGGTGGTGGGCGACGGTGTTGAGCAGCCTTGCGTCGGCGAGGTCCTCAATGGGGCGCTCGGCGTAGAGCGTCACGTCGACGTCGGCGGCACGCAGCGCGAGGCCGAGATGGAGCCCCGCGACCCCCGCACCGACGATGCCGACCGTTGCCACCGCACGTTTCCCATCAGTTGCTCTATTATCGAGCAAGTCGTTCTCTGAGCGAGCACACCGTACGACGCGCCCGGCGGGCGCACAACCCCGGGCGGGAGGCGAGCGCGGCTGTGGCGGAGGGCAAGAAGACCGCGGTGTCCGGACTGCAGACACTGGAGCGTGGCCTGTCGGTGCTGGAGGCCGTCGCCGCGCACGCGCCGTGCACGGCGGCCCAGGTCGGCGAGGCGACGGGCCTGCACCGCTCCATCGCCTACCGCGTGCTGTGCACGCTGGAGGCACGCGGCTACCTGCGCCGGGACCAGGCAGGCCGGTACGAGGTGGGGCTCGCGGTCCTCACCGTCGCCTCCGCGGTGCACTCCGACCTGCAGGCCATGGCGCACGCGGAGCTGAGCACGGTCGCGGACGCGACCGGCACCACGGCGTTCCTCGCGGTGCCGCACGGCGACGACGCGCTGACGCTGGTGACAGTGGAGCCGCCCGCGGCCGCGGCCCCGGTGTCCTACCGGCCCGGGGTGCGGCACCCGCTCACGCGCGGTGCGCCCGGCCTGGCGATCCTCGCCGCACAGCCACCGCGACCCACCGAACGACCCGAGGTGACGCTCGCCCGCGACCTCGGCCACGTGCGCACCAGCGGGGAGGTGGTGCCCGGTATCAGCTCGCTCGCCGTTCCCGTCCGGCTGCGCGCGGGCCGCGTCGCGAGCGCGTGCGTGCTGTTCGTCGCGGGCCGCCTCGACGAGCCCGCCGCGCTGGACCGGCTGCACGCGGCCGCCGACCGCCTGCGGGGCACCTGAGCCGAGTCGCCGCCGCAGCCGGGATGGCGAAGGCCGTGCTCGGCCGGGAACGCACCCGGGCACGCGCGAGCCTGCCGGGAAGATCGTCACCGCGCGGGAGGCCGAGCTCCCGTCGAGCCACCCGCGCCCGGCCGGGTGGGCGTCAGCTGCCCGCCGTCGCGAACGCGGGCGCCACCTGGGCGGCGTGCCCTGTCGGCACGCGCGTGGCCGAGCGCCACGCCACGGCCGCTGCGGCGGTGGCGGCGAGGGTCGCCAGCCCGGCCACGAGCAGCGCCTCGGCGGGGCCGAGCCGCTCGCACAGCCAGCCGAGCAGCGGCGCGCCGACCGCCCCGGCCCCCGCGGCGACCGTGCCCTGGATCGCGAGCACGCGGCCCCGCATGCCGTCGGCGGAGTCCAGCTGGAGGCGCGTGCTCTTCGCGGTGTCGATCAGCACCGCGCCCGCGGCGATGGGCAGGATCATCGCCGCGAAGCCAGCGATCCCGGGCAGGTAGCCGCTGAGCGCCTGGAGCACGCTGGTGGCCGCCGCGGCAGCGAGCAGCACCGGGATCGTCAGCTCGCGGATGCGTGCCGTGACCACACCGCCGAGCACCGTGCCCACCGCGAAGACCGACGAGAGCATGCCGTAGCCGGCGGCGCCTGCCCCGAGCGGCCCCTCGGCCATCGCGGCCATGGTGACCTGGTAGTTGCGGCCGAGTCCGGAGAGCACGAAGCCGAGCGCGAACAGGATGATCAGCACCCGGTGCCCGCGCACGTAAGCGAGCCCGGCCCGCACCCCGGCGTGCTCGGGCGCGCTGACCTCCAGCGGGTGGAACTCCCCCGTCCGCATGACGGCGATCGTGGCGATGACGGCGACGAAGCTCGCGGCGTTGACGAGGAAGAGCACCGGCTCACCGACCGTGGCCACGAGCAGCCCGGCGAGGCTCATGCCCAGCACGCGGCCGATGGAGTTGACGATCGAGTTCCACGCGAGCGCGTTGCCGAGGTCGTCTCTCGGCACCACCTGGCTCGCGAAGCGCCCGAGCGCGGGACCGCCGAACGTGCCGATGAGTCCGGACATCGCGGTCAGTGCGTAGACGGCGGCGATCGGCAGGCCCTGCCACACGACGTAGGCCAGCACGAGCGCCAGCAGGAGGTGGGTGGACTCGGCGATGAGCACGATCCGCCGAGGCGAGAACCGGTCGGCCAGCGCACCGGCCCACGGGCCGAGCAGCAGCGCTGGCAGGGTGCTCAGCAGGATCGACGCGCCCACCGACGTCGCCGACCCGGTCATCTCCAGCACGACCCAGTTGAGGCCGAGCACCTGCATCCACGTGCCGGTCACCGAGATGAGGTCGGCGGTGGCCCACAGCCGGTAGTTGTGGTTGCCGAGGGCGCGCAGCATCGGCGGCAGCTCTCGCCGCAACTTCTTTCCCCTTTGGACAGTGGTGCGCCGGAAAAGCACCGTCGCGCACCGGAAGACGGACAGGTTCGCGATCGACGGTGACCGAGCGGCCGCTCACGCTACCCCGAGAAGACCGCGCTAATCCTTTCCGGACATGTGGCGATGCCAACAGCCGCAGCCGGAAACGCCTGTGCTGAGCGGAATCCGCATGTCGGCGCGCGGGAACTCGGGCTGTTCGTCACGGACCAGAGTCAGTCGTTGTGCGCGAAGCGATGAGATTGGTGGCACAGCGACGACACGCAACCCGGACGTCGCTCACGCGTCGGCGGCCGGTTGACAGGGCGCAGATCTAGTATAACCATTATCAGGCCAACACCGGCGTTGGAGCGACGGGAGACGAGATGAAGACCAAGGGTGCGCTGCTGTGGGAGCCGGGGACCAACTCCGGATGGAGCGTGGAGGAGATCGAGATCGACCCGCCCAGGGAACGCGAGGTCCTGGTCAAGCTCGCCGCCTCGGGCATCTGCCACAGCGATCACCACCTCGACGACGGCGTGATCCCGCTGCCGTGGGCCCCCATCCTCGGCGGCCACGAGGGCGCGGGCGTCATCACCGAGGTCGGGCCCGGCGTCACCGACGTCGAGGTGGGCGACCACGTGGTCCTGTCGTTCCTCCCCTCGTGCGGCAAGTGCAAGATGTGCGTCGGTGGCCGCAGCAACATGTGCGCACTCGGCTCCGGCGTGCTCGCCGGGACGGCCCCGGACGGCAGCCACCGCGTGCACGCCAGGGGCAAGGGCGTCGGCTGCATGTCCTACCTCGGCACGTTCAGCCCGTATGTGTGCGCGCCCCTCGACGCCACGATCAGGATCGACCGCGACATCCCGCTCGACAAGGCCGCCCTCATCGGCTGCGGCGTCCCCACGGGCTGGGGCTCCTCCGTGTACGCCGCCGACATGCAGCTGAACGACACCGTCGTGGTGGTCGGCACGGGCGGCGTCGGCATCAACGCGGTGCAGGGCGCCCGGCACAAGGGAGCGCGCAACATCATCGCCATCGACCCGGTCGAGTACAAGCGCGAGTCCGCTCTGCGCTTCGGCGCCACCCACGCCGTCAGCGACTACGCCGAGGCCGCCCAGCTGGTCGAGCGCATGACCGACGGCCAGGGCGCCGACCGCGTGATCGTCACCGTCGGGGTCGCCTACGGAAACCTGATGAACCAGGCGCAGGAGCTGACCCGCCGGGGCGGTGTCATGGTGCTCACCGCGGCCGCCCCGGTCACCCAGCGCGACGTGGACTTCGACCTGTTCACCTTCGCCATGTCCGGCAAGCGCCTCCAGGGCTGCCTCTACGGCAGCACCAACTCACGCAACGACGTGCCGGCGCTGCTCGACCTGTACCGCGACGGCAAGCTCATGCTCGACGAGCTGGTGACGAAGACCTACGACCTGGAGGACATCAACCAGGCGTTCACGGATCTGCAGGAGGGCAAGAACCTGCGCGGCGTGATCAGGTACGACTGAGATACTGCTCTCCCCGGCCACGCTGTCGATCCGGCCTCGGGCCGTTCGTACAGAGGGTGAGAGGCCGGCAGCCCGCCGGCCGTCGTCCGAGGAGACGCGGCATGAAGCAGTACCTGCTCAGCATCTACCAGCCCACCGGCGACATGCCTGATCCAGGCTTCCTGGCCGGAGTGATGCGCGACGTCGAGCAACTCAACCAGGAGCTGCGGGCCGCCGGAGCGTGGATCTTCGCCGGTGGCCTGCACGCTCCCGAGTCGGCGACCGTCCTGCGCGCCGACGGCGACGACGTGCTCACCACCGACGGTCCGTTCGCCGAAGGCAAGGAGCACCTCGGCGGCTTCACGATCATCAGTGCCGACAACCTGGACTCGGCGCTGGACTGGGGCCGCAGGCTCGCGAAGGCGACCACACTGCCCGTCGAGGTGCGACCGTTCCAGGACGAGTCCGGGAACCGAACGGGATGACGGAGCCGTCCACCGCGGACATCGAGAGGATCTTCCGCGAGGAGTACGGCCGGGCCGTGTCGGTCCTGGTCCGCGTCTTCGGCGACCTCGACCTCGCCGAGGAGGCGGTCCAGGACGCGTTCGCCGCGGCGCTGCGGGCCTGGCCGGAGTCGGGACTGCCGCCCAGCCCGGCAGGCTGGCTCATCACCACCGCCCGCAACCGCACGATCGACCGCCTGCGCCGGGAGTCCTCCCGCGAGGACCGGCATGCGCAGGCCGCGCTGCTGTACTCCCGGGACGAGCCAGCCGAGGAGGGGCCCGTGCGCGACGAACGGCTCCGCCTGCTCTTCACCTGCTGCCACCCCGCGCTCGCGATGACCGCACGGGTGGCGCTGACGCTACGGCTGCTCGGCGGGCTCACCACCGCCGAGATCGCCCGCGCGTTCCTGGTGCCCGAACCCACCATGGCCCAGCGGATCGTGCGCGCGAAGGCGAAGATCCGCGACGCGGGCATCCCCTACCGCGTGCCGCACGAGGCCGACCTGCCCGAGCGGCTAGCCGGCGTGCTCGCCGTGGTGTATCTGATCTACAACGAGGGGCACACCGCCAGCGAGGGCGACGTGCTCGCCCGTGAGGACCTGTGCCTGGAGGCGGTGCGCCTCGCCAGGCTGCTCGCGGAGCTCATGCCCGACGAGCCCGAGACACTGGGCCTGCTCGCGCTGCTGCTGCTCAGCGAGTCCCGCCGCGGGGCGCGAACCGGCCCGAACGGCGAGCTGGTGCTGCTGGCCGAGCAGGACCGGAGTCGCTGGGACCGGGCGCTCGTCGCCGAAGGCCAGGCTCTGGTCCGGCAGTGCCTGCGCCGCAACCGGCCCGGCCCCTACCAGATCCAGGCCGCCATCAACGCCGTCCACAGCGACGCCCCGAGCGCCGCCGCGACCGACTGGCGCCAGATCATGCGGCTGTACGACAAGCTGCTGGCGATCGTGCCGACCCCGGTGGTAGCGCTGAACCGCGCGGTCGCGGTGGCCGAGGTGGAAGGACCCGGCGCCGCGCTCGCCCTCGTCGACGACCTGAAGCTCCACCGCTACCACCTGTTCCACGCCATCCGGGCCGACCTGCTCAGGAGGCTCGGCCGGACCGGCGAGGCGGCCCGGGCGTACGAGACCGCCCTCGACCGCACCGCGAACGAGGCCGAGCGGGCGCTGCTGCGGCGAAGGCTCGCCGAGCTGGGCTGAACCGTCAGGACGCCCAGTGCGCCGGGCGCGCCAGCGCCGGGGGCAGCTTCGTGGTGCCGTCTCCCCTCGCCGCGTCGAGCTGGGACTGGATCAGGAACAGGCTCGTGCTCAGGTCGGCGCCCCGCAGATCCGCGCCGCGCGTGTCGGCGCCCACGACGTCGGCCAGGCGCAGGTCGGCGCGGCGGAGATCGGCACCGATCAGGAACGCGCCCCGCAGGTTCGCGCCCCGCAGGTCGGCCTTGTGGAAGTCACGGCCGATCAGGTCGGCACCGCGCAGCTCGGCCGGCCGCCGCACCCCGCGTCGCACCAGCTCGCTCACGCGCGACAGCACGGCGTTCACCGACTGCCAGTGCGGGCGCACGTCGAGCTCGGCGAGCGCGTCCGGCCCCAGCAGGGTGAGCCGCTCGGTCTCCTCGCGCGCGGCCGTGAGCTCGGGGTGTGCCGGGCGCGCCGCCCGCAGGGTCAGCGCCTCGTTGACGTACCACAGCAGCTCGTGCAGCTCGCGCATCACGGGGAAGACGGTGAACATCCCCTCCGCGGTCTCTGGCGCGCCGCGCCAGTCCGTGCCGGCGAAGGTGACCTGGCAGACCTGCTGGCCCGCGCCGAAGCAGTCGTACACCGTGCAGCCGGGAAAGCCCTTGTCCCGCAATCGGTCGTGGATCCCGCAGCCGAAGTCGGCGAGCAGGTTCCGGCACGGTGTGCGCGCGGGCTTGTCGACGGCGAAGTCGGCCGACGCCGAGAAGGCGGGCACGACACAACACAGCCCGAAGCAGCTCGCGCAGTCGGCCCGCAGCCGGGTACGGAAGTCGCCCTCGGTGGTGGCCGCGCCAGCCGGCGCGGAAGGATCCGGCATGGGGAGATCTCCTGCGGGGCTGGCGCTCAACCCTGGGACTTCGCGGCGATCCTCGCGCGCACCTCGGGCCTGCGCAGCGGCGGCACCGTCGGCGGCGGGTTGCGCCGGGCGGGCAGCTCGGCGAGCAACCGCGTGGTGATCTCGGCGATCTCGGTGACGGCCCGCTCGAACGGCTCGCGCGTCGCGTCCGAAACGGACTGCACGCCACTGACCTTCCGAACGTACTGCCGGGCGGCGGCCTCGATCTCCTCAGGCGTCGCCGACGGCTCGAGCCCGCGAAGTACGGTGATGTTGCGGCACATGCCGTTCAGCCTACGCGCCGACGCCGGGGGACGAGAGTCTTCCCGCCGGGCACGCGACGGTGTACACCTAGCGGGTGGGCACCACACACCAGGGCCCCGAGCAGCTGGTCCAGCTCGACGAAGTCGCCACCGCCCTCCGTCTGTTGCACGACGAGATGAGCGCGGCCGAGCCGTTGGAGCGCGGGCTGTGCCGGGTCACCGCGGGGGCGGTGGCCGCCGTTCCCGACGCCCAGCACGCGAGCGTCACACTGCTCGACGGCGGGCACCTCAGCACGGCCGCGTCCACGGCCGACGACATCACCGAGATCGAGCACGTCCAGTACGTGGCCGGCCGGGGCCCGTGCGTTCAGGCAGCGACCACCCGCTCCGCGGTCCGCGCCGTCGCAGGGCCGAGGCCCGAGCCGTGGCCCGAGTTCGCCGAGGCCGCGTGGTGTGCCGGACTGCGGGCGGCGCTGTCGGTGCCGCTCGTGGTGGCCGCCGACGACGAGCCGATGCGGGGCTCGCTGAACCTCTACAGCGGCGACGAGACCGCGTTCGACCCCTTCGACGAGACCCTCATGCGGGTGTTCACCGTGGCGGCCTCGGCGGCGATCTGCGACGCCCGCCGCTGGCAGCGCTCCCGCCGCCAGGTCGAGCAGCTCGAGTTCGGACTCGTCTCGCGCGCCGACATCGAGCAGGCCAAGGGTGTGCTGATGGCCCTGCACGGCTGCTCCGCCGACGAGGCGTTCCTCCTGCTGGCCCACGAGTCGCAGGTCCGCAACACGAAGCTGCGCGAGGTCGCGCGCGAGCTGCTGGCGTCGTTGCGGCACCGCTGAGCACATCGTCAGCGATTGTCAGTAGTAGCCCTCCACGGGAACCCGCGCCTCGTCGAACAGCGCGGGCCCGTCCTGCGGCACGGCGGGGAACCCGGTGCCGGGCGGCTGCAGGCTCGCCAGCTGCTCCCCCGACAGCGCGAACACGACACGGCCAACGCCGGAACGGGCGAGCGCACCCGCGCACATGCCGCACGGCTGGCAGCTGGTGTAGAGGGTCGTGCCCGCCGCGGTGTCCCGGTCCAGCTCCCGCGCCGCCCATCTCGCCAGCTTCAGCTCCGGGTGGGCGCTGATGTCGCGGTCGCCGAGCACGGTGTTCCACGCCTCGGCGAGGATGTCGCCACCGGGGCCGACGAGCAGGGAGCCGAACGGCGCCTCGCCCGACGCGCGCGCCTTCGCGGCGAGCGCGATCGCCCTGCGCAGGAAGTGGTCATCGTGGGTCACGGCGTCCCCCTCGGGTTCCAGTGGGCGGCCACGGCCGCCAGCGCCTGCCAGGCGCGCTCGGGGTGGTGCGTCTCGGCGGGGTCGCCGCCGAACGGGTCGAGCACGACGGTGTCGGAGCCGAGCAGCCGCAGTTCCTCCAGGTCGCCGGTGATCTGCTCGATGCTGCCCTCACCGGCGAGCCGGCCCGGCGCGGTCAGCGGCGCGTCGGTGAGGCGCAGCACGATCCGGGGCGCGAGCGCGGGCACCGGGCGTCCCATTGCGTCGGCATCGGCCTTGAGCCGGTCCACGGACCCGTGCAGCCAGCCCGACTCGAACCGCAACGGATGCCACGCGTCGCCGAACCGGACCGCGCGGCGGCGGCCCGCGGCGCTGTTGCCGCCCACCCACACCGGGATGTCGCGCGCGCGGTAGTCGGACTCGTTCGCCCACGCGTCCCGCACCACGCGCAGCATGTCGTCGGTGAGCGCGCCGCGCCGCTCGAAGGGCACGCCGAGCGCCTGGTACTCCTGCCGGGCCCAGCCGACCCCGACGCCGAGCACGAACCGGCCGCCGCTGAGGTCGTTGAGGTTCGCCGCCATGCGCGCTGTCAGCAGCGGGTGCCGGTACGGGGCGACCAGCACGGTCGTCCCGAGTCGCACGCGGTCGGTGACGCCGGCCAGCCAGGACAGGGTGGTGAACGGCTCGAAGAACGGCGCCGGGTACTGCGCGGCCACATCGGGAGTGACCGCGACGTGGTCGGAGACCATCAGCAGGTCGAAGCCGAGCCCCTCGACCGTGCGCGCCCATTGACGGAGCACGCCCGGATCGGTGCCAGGACCGAAGTTGAGGACGTTGACGCCGAGTCGCATGACCTCAGGCTAGGCACACGGCGGCAAACCGGGAACCGAGTTCTCCCGGCATTACCCACTTGCCGCCGTGGATCTGCCGGTAGATTGACCCGATGGCCGAGAGTCTCGACGCGACGGACTGGTCGATCCTGACCGAACTCCAGCGCGACGGCCGGCTGCCGCTCACCGAGCTGGCCCGGCGGGTCAGCCTGAGCGCGTCGGCCACCACCGAACGCGTCAAGCGGCTGGAGCACGCCGGGGTGATCACGGGCTACCGCGCCGAGGTGGACCTGGCGAGCGTCGGCTACGCGGTGCTCGCCGTGGTGCGGCTCAAGTACCCGGGCCGCAAACACGAGCCGCTGCACCGGTTGCTGCGGCAGCGTACGGAGATCCTGGAGTGCCTGCGCACCACCGGCGACGACTGCTACACCCTCAAGGTCGCGGCGTCCTCCATGCCGCATCTGGAGCAGCTGGTCGACGAGCTGGCGGCGTTCGGCAGCACCACCACCAACGTGGTCTACAGCCAGACGCTCTCCTACCGGGGACCGCAAGCGCCGCCGCGCGTTACGTGAAGAGTCTTTCACGTCGGTTTCATCGAAGGACCATGGCACCGCCACGAGACTTCGGGCCGACCGGTTGAACCGGTCCGCGATGCCTCGACCCGGGACATCGCGCCTCCCCCGCGGTTCCCGCCGGGAATCGCGTTCCCCGAAAGGTTCTCGACATGTCCAGCTCTGTGCGGAGACTCCTGCTGGCCGTGGTGCTCGGCGGTGGTGTGGTACTCGGAGCCGCTGCTCCCGCCCTCGCCGCCCCGGCGACGCCGGATGGCGCGCCCGCCGCCTACCAGTCGGATGATGACGGCCCCGGTGGCGACGACAACGGCGACGACGGCCGCGACGACGACGGCCGCGGCGACGACGGCCGCGATGACGACGCGGACGACCGCTCGGGCAGCGGCGCGCCTGGCGATGACGACGCCGATGACGGTGCGGCCGGCGGCGTTCGCGGTGGTGACGACGGCGTCGGCGGCGTCGGCGGCGTCGGCGGCGCGGACGACGACGCCGCGCCCAGCGGCGGCGTGGAAACCGGCTTCGGCGGCGCGGCGGACGACGATGACGCCCCGGCGCCCAGCGGCGGCGTCGAGGCCGGGAACGGCGGCACCGTCGCCGACGACCCGATCCTGCCGATCGCCCTCGTCGGAGGCACGGCGCTGGCCACCGCGGGCGGTGTGCTGTTCGTCCGCAGGCTCGCGACCGGCGGCCGCGGCTGACCCGCCTCCGCCATGCCTGCTGACCTCCAGCCGAGAGGTGGTGGTCGCGCCCGGCGCGCGGCCACCACCGTGGCACTGTTCGCACTGCTCACCGCGTGCGGCCCGGCCCTCCCGCCCCGGGGCGAGGTCACCACGGCCGAGAGCGCCCCGTCCGCGGCGAGTGCGCAACCAGACGTCCAGGCCGCCGCGCCGGTGCGGCTGCGCATCCCCGACATCGGCGTCGACGCGCCGGTCGCGCCACTCGACGTCGGTGAGGACAACGTCCTGCCGGCCCCTGACACCAACGAGGGCACGGGATGGTGGCGGGGCGGCCCAGAACCGGGTGAACGCGGACCCGCCGTGATCGCCGGCCACGTCGACTCCTACCAGGGCCCCGCGGTGTTCTTCCGGATCGCCGAACTCGAACCGGGACAACGCATCCACGTCGACCGGTCCGACGGGACCACGGCCGTGTTCGTCACGACCCGCCTGGAGCGCCACGCCAAGGACGCCTTCCCCACCGAGGTCGTGTATGGAGACACGCCCGGCGCGGAGCTGCGGCTCATCACCTGCGGCGGCGAGTTCGACACCGCCGACCGGCGCTATCTCGACAACATCATCGTCTACGCCATGCTGGAGCGGTGACCGACGCCGTAGGCCGCGAGCCGCAGTACGAACTCTTCGCCGACGACTTCGCCGACCACGCCGGTGACAGCTTCCACAACGCGTGGTACGACCGCCCCGCGTGCCTGCGGTTGCTCGGCGACGTGGCGGGGAAAGCGGTGCTCGACGCGGCGTGCGGGCCGGGGTTCTACGCCGAGGAGCTCGTGCGCCGCGGTGCCACGGTCAACGGTTGTGACCAGAGCGCCCGCATGGTCGAGCTGGCCCGCGCGCGGGTGCCAGGCGCCGACTTCAGGGTGCACGACCTCGCCGAGCCGCTGCGCTGGCTGGCCGACGACTCGATGGACTTGGTGTTGTTCGCGCTCGCCGTGGAGTACCTCGACGACCGGGTCGCGGCGCTGCGGGAGTTCCGCCGGGTGCTGCGACCCGGCGGTGCGCTGGTGCTCTCGCGAATGCACCCGACGGGCGATTGGCTTCGCCACGGTGGGAGCTACTTCGCCGACCGCGTGGTGGAAGAGGTGTGGAGCCGGGGCTGGCGGGTGCGGTACTGGCTCAGCCCACTGGAGCGCACGTGCGAGGAACTGCACGAGGCGGGCTTCCTCATCGAACGGCTCCGGGAGCCGAGGCCGGAACCGGCCGCCGCCGAGCTCGACCGGGAACGCTACGAACGCCTGCAACGGGAACCCACCGGTTTTCTGGCCATCAGGGCGATCCCCGACCGCCGCGGTGGTTGAGGTCCGGCATCGCGTCGATCGCCCGCCTCGTCCGGCAAGCGGAGTCGAGCGAGACGGTGTCCACGCAGGACCCGGAAGCCGCACGCGGGCACTCGACAGGGCCCGCGCGGCGTTCCGGCCGGTTTCTCGTGTCAATCAGTGATTGAACCGGTGCTTGAATTCGCGCGGCCGCATGCGGTTCACTGAGTGCCATGGCCACCACCGCGACGCCCGGCACGCGCGAGCGCCTGCTCGACGTCGCCGAGAACCTGTTCGCCGAACACGGCTACGACGCCGTATCCGTGCGGGCCATCAACAGTGCCGCCGGCATGAACCCCGCCGCCGTGCACTACCACTTCGGCTCCAAGGAGGCGCTCGTCGCCGCGTTGCTGGAGAGCAGACTGGCCCCGCTCTGGCAGGACGGCCTCGCCGAGCTCACCGCCCGAAGGAGAACCGGTGCGCCGCCCGGTGTCGGCGAGCTGGTGGAGGTGGTGCTGGCGCCGCTGGCCGAGCTGGCGGGCGATCCCACGGGCCGCCTGCGGCTGTCCCTGCTGGCCCGCGTGGTGCTCGGCCGCTGGGACGTCACGTGGACATCGGACTGGTTCGGCCTCCGGCCCTGGGTGAGCCTCCTGCGCGCCGCCCGGCCCGACCTCAGCGCCTCGGTCGCGGGCAGGCGCTGGCTGCTGGCCTTCGACCTCGTGCTGCACACCTTCGCCGACCCCGCGGCCGACCCGCCGCGGCCCGGCCGCGCCGCCTACAAGGCGCTGCACTCGTTCGTCGCCGCTGGTCTGGACGCGCCATGACCGGCGTCTTCGCTCCCGCCTTGCTGGGCCCCGTACGGCTGCGTAACCGGATCATCAAGGCCGCGACGTTCGAGGGCGCCACACCGCACGGCGAGGTCACCGACCGGCTGGTCGACTTCCACGTCCGTGTCGCCCGAGGCGGAACGGCGCTCACCACCCTCGCGTACTGCGCGGTGGCTCCCGAGGGCGGCACCGACCGGCATCAGCTCCGGATGCGTGCCGACGCGGTGCCGGGGCTGCGCAGGCTCACCGACGCCGTGCACCGGGAGGGCGCGGCGATCAGCGCACAGCTCGGGCACGCCGGCCCGGTCGCCAACGCGGCGTCCAACGGCGTGCCCGCGCTCGGCCCCAGCAGGCTGCCGAGCCCGCTGAGCCTGCGCATGGTCCGCGCCGCCACCGCAGAGGACCTCGACCGCATCACCGCGGCGCACGCCGACGCCGCGCTGGTGGCGATCGACGCCGGATTCGACGCCGTCGAACTCCACCTAGGACACAACTACCTCGCGAGCGCCTTCCTCAGCCCGAAGCTCAACCGGCGTGGCGACCGCTACGGTGGCAACCTGCGCAACCGCGCACGGCTCGCCCTCGGCATAGCGCGGGCCGTGCGTGAGGCCGTCGGCGACCGCATCGCCGTCACCGCCAAGCTCAACATGGACGACGGCGTGGCAGGCGGCTTCTGGCTCGACGAGAGCGTGCAGGTGGCACAGTGGCTCGCCGCCGAGGGCACCGTGGACGCGCTCGAGCTGACGGCGGGCAGCTCACTGCTCAACCCCATGTACCTGTTCACCGGCGACGTGCCGCTTCGCGAGTTCGCCGCGCGGTTCCCTCCCCCGCTGCGCTGGGCGATCCGCCTCTCCGGTGACACCTTCCTGCGTGCCTATCCCTACCGCGAGGCGTACCTGCTCGACCGGGCGCTCCAGTTCCGCGCGGCCGTGGACCTGCCGCTGATCCTGCTCGGGGGCATCACGCGGGTCGAGACGATGGAACTGGCCATGCGGCATGGCTTCGCGTTCGTCGCGATGGCCAGGGCGCTGCTGCGGGAACCGGACCTGCCGCGGCGGCTCGAAGCCGACCCCTCGGCGCGCTCGTTGTGCATACACTGCAACAAGTGCATGCCCACGATCTACCGGGGCACGCACTGCGTGCTCACCACCGACGCGAGCTGAGCCGGGAGGTCGCCGATGACCGACAGCGGTCACGTCTTCGACATGGTGCGCCACTGGGAGCGGGAGGACCCAGGTCGGACCGCGCTCCGGTTCGGCGAACGGGCCTGGACCTGGGGTGAGCTCGCCACCCGCGTCCGGCGCAACGCGACGGCGCAGGCCGCGGCCGGGCTGGCCCCCGGCGACCGGGTCGCGTTCGTGGACAAGAACCACGCAGCGTGCCTGGAGACGACGCTCGCCTGCGGGCTGGCCGGCTCGGTCAACGCGGTGGTGAACTTCCGGCTCGCCCCGGCGGAGCTCGCCTACGTGCTCAACGACTCCGGCGCCCGCGTGGTGTTCGCCGGTGCCGAACTGCTGCCCGTGCTCGAGCAGATCCGTGACGACCTCGACGCCGTCGAGCGCGTGATCACCGTGGGCGGCGAGGACGACGACTACGAGGCGTTTCTGAGCTCGGGCACCGACTCCGAGCCCGGCCACCACGCCGAGCCGGACGACTGCTTCCTTCAGCTCTACACCTCCGGCACCACGGGCCACCCCAAGGGTGCGATGCTGACCCATCGCTCGCTGGCCGCACACTCAGCGGCCGCCGCGGACGCGTTCGGCTTCACCCGCGACTCGGTCAACATGGTGGCGATGCCGCTGTTCCATGTCGGCGGCACCAGCTGGGCGCTCGCGGGCATGTCGATGGGCTGCGAGACGATCGTGGTGCGCGAGGTCGTCCCCGCCGAGATCCTGGCGACGTTCGGGCCCGAGCGCGTGACCCACGCGTTCTTCGTGCCCGCCGTGTTCGGCTTCTTCCTCCAGGTGCCCGGCGTCGCCGATTTCGACTACTCGTCCCTGCGCTGCCTCGGCTACGGCGGCTCACCCATGCCGACGCCCCTGCTGCGCAAGGCGATGGAGGTCTTCCCGGTCGGCTTCTACCAGGTCTACGGGATGACGGAGGCCTCCGGTGTCTTCGCCGTGCTGGGCCCCGACGACCATCGCGACACCGCGCACCCCGAGCGGCTCGCCTCGGCGGGGCTACCCGTCGGCGGCGTGGAGGTGCGCGTGGTGGACCCCGCGACCGGCGATCCGGTGGCAGACGGCGAGCTGGGCGAGTTCCAGGTCCGGTCAGAGCAGGTCATGGGCGGCTACTGGCGGCGGCCGAAGGAGACCGACGCGACCATCGTGGCGGGGTGGTTGCGCACCGGCGACGCGGGCCGCCGCGACGAGCACGGTTACCTCTACATCGAGGACCGGGTGAAGGACCTGATCATCTCGGGTGGGGAGAACGTGTACCCCGCCGAGGTGGAGCGGGTGCTGGCCGAGCACCCGGGCGTGGCAGAGTGCGCCGTCATCGGCGTCCCCGACGACAAGTGGGGAGAGACCGTGAAGGCCGTGCTCGTCCCTGTCGAGGGGGCGACGATCGACCAGGACGAGGTGATCGAGTTCTGCCGGGAGCGCCTGGCCCGCTACAAGTGCCCGGCCACTGTGGACGTCGCGGAATCGTTACCCCGCAACGCCACCGGCAAGATCCTCAAGCGGACCCTGCGCGCACCGTACTGGGCGGGCAGGCAGCGCGCACTCTGACACCGTCCAGCTCGCCGGCTGCAGTGAAGGCCACCATGCCTGCGTTGAACGCAGGCTAGGTGGCCTTCACTGCGGCTGGGCACCGGCGTCAGGCGAACCGGGCCACGTCGCCGGCGCCGGCGCGCACGATCTCGGGCTCGTCGCCCGAGAAGTCCACCACCGTGGTGGGCTCGGTGCCGCACTCGCCGGAGTCGATCACCGCGTCCAGCACGTGGTCGAGCCGGTCCTTGATCTCCCAGCCCTGCGTCAGCGGCTCCTCCTCGCCGGGCAGCAGCAGGGTGCTGGACAGCATCGGCTCGCCGAGCTCGGCCAGCAGCGCCAGCGCGACGGTGTGCTCGGGGATGCGGACGCCGACGGTCTTCTTCTTGGGATGCAGCAGCCGGCGCGGCACCTCCTTGGTGGCGGGGAGGATGAATGTGTAGCTGCCGGGCGTGGCCGCCTTGATCGCCCGGAACACGGCGTTGTTGATGTGCACGAACTGGCCGAGCTGCGCGAAGTCCTGGCACACGAGAGTGAAGTGGTGCCGATCGTCGAGCTGCCGGATCGAGCGGATCCGGTCGATGCCGTCGCGGTTGCCGAGCTGGCTGCCCAGCGCGAAGCACGAGTCGGTGGGGTACGCGATCAACCCGTCGCCGCGGAGGATCTCCACCACCTTGCCGATCGAACGTGTCTGCGGGTTGTCGGGGTGGACGTCGAAGTACCTCGCCATGCACCGAGCCTAGGCGCCGCCCCTGGCGGGAACCACGACCGGCGCGCCGCTGCTCCCCTCGGAGTGCACGCAGCACACTTCCCGGCGACGCCGCCCCGCGGGCCACGCCGCGCAGCGGCCACGCCCGGAGGTGTTCAACCAGGTCCGCAGCCCTGCGAGCCGGACGCGCTGCCCGCCGGGGCCGCCGGCGCGATCCGCCGACCGGTGGCGAAGCGCCCGGTCAGTCCGCCTGTCCGCCGGTGAGCCGGTTGTCGACGTGGCGGCTGAGCAGCTCGCCCGCATTGTGGATGTGGGCGAGCATCGCCGCGCGTGCCGCCTCGGCGTCGCGCGCGTGCAGTGCCTCCAGGATCGGGTAGTGGTCGTTCACCGACGCCTGCACCCAGCCGCCGATCGTCTCGTAGAAGCGCGAAGGCGTGTGCTTGACCGACTGGGCGAGAAACCACGTCAGCTTCGGTGACCTGCCCGCTCGCGCCAGCAGGTTGTGGAACTCGTGGTTGAGGCTTTCGATCTCCTCCACCCGGTTGTCGGCGAGCGCGGCGGCGAGGCTCGCCTGGATCTCGTCGAGCGCCGCGAGGTCCTGTTCGGTCAGTCTGGGCGTGGCCCGCGCGACGAGCTCGCCCTCCAGCTGAGCCTGCACCCAGAACAGGTCGCGGATGTCGTCGCCGGAGAGTGGGGCGACCATGAACCCGCGGCGGGGCTCCAGTTGCAGCAGCCCCTCTGCCCGCAGGGTGAGCAGGCCCTCCCGCACCGGGGTGACGCTCACGCCGAGCTCGTCGGCGATCCGCTCCAGCCGCACGAACTCGGGGAACCGCAGCTGCCCCGACATGATCAGCTCGCGCACGTAGGTGGCCACCTCGTCGGGCAGGCCCCGCTTCGGTACGCGGGCAGGCCGGGAGCGGGTGCGCCGGGGCGGGCTGGACGCCTGACTCATGTCGTCGACCCTCACTGCTGCCAGGGGAGCGCCGAGGCGCTCCGGTTCCGTTCGAGCAACTGTAACCTGCGCCTCTCACCAGGGACTATGCAGGATCATATATCTAGGTTATAAAACATACGAGCAGCGAGACCGCGATGACGGAGGTTGGGATGCCCGACGGGCAGGCAGTGCACTGTTCCGTCCAGGCGGGCATCACCGCGGTGACTCTGAACCGGCCGCACGGCCGCCACGCCCTCGCGGGCCAGAGCGAGAGCAACGCACTCACCAAGTCATTGGTCCGGCTGGGCGGAGGCGTCCTTCGCGGGGCGTTCCTGGAAGCGGAGCGCGTCGTGGTCGCACTGGCCGGGCACGGCAGGGACTCCGCGGAAGGGCGCGCGGCGTTCCTCGAGGACAGGGAGCCGACCTTTTCGTGAGCACACCGGACACTCCCCTCGCCGGACTGCGCATCGTGGAATGCGCGACGTTCGTGGCGGGCCCCTCCGGCGGGATGGCGCTGGCGCAACTGGGCGCCGAGGTCATCCGCGTCGACCTGCCGCAGGGCGGTGGCGACCACGGACGCTGGCCGGTCGCGCCCAACGGCACGAGCCTCTACTGGAACAACCTCAACAAGGGCAAGCGCTCCGTCGCGCTCGACTTCCGCGCCCCCGAGGGCCGCGAACTGCTCGCCGCGCTCGCCACGGCCGACGGGCCGGCCAACGGCATCTACCTCGACAACGTCGCCGGGCGCACCCGGTTGCGCTACGAGGAGCTGGCCGAGCGACGGCGCGACGTGATCCACGTGCATGTCCAGGGCAAACCGGACGGCAAGCCCGCGGTGGACTATACGGCGAACGCCGAGGTCGGCGTTCCGGACATGACCGGGCCGCAGGACCATGCCGCGCCCGTCAACCATGTGCTGCCGGCGTGGGACTTCCTCACCGGCATGACCGCCGCGACCGGTGTGCTCGCGGCGCTGCACCGGCGTGCCGCGACCGGTGAGGGCTCGGGCATCACCGTGGCGCTGTGCGACGTCGCGCTCGCGGCGGTGGGCAACCTCGGCTGGCTGGCCGAGGCGCGCCTCGCGGGCCGGGGCAGGCCCCGCCACGGCAACCACACGTTCGGCAGCTTCGGCGTGGACTTCCCGACCGCCGACGGGCGGCGGGTGATGGTGCTGGCGCTGACGCCCGGCCAGTGGGACGCGCTGTGCGCGGCGACCGGCACCACGGAGGTGTTCACGGCCCTCGAGCCGGTTTTCGACGCCGACCTCAGCACCGAGTCCGACCGCTACCGGCTCCGCGACACGATCGAGGCGATCCTGCGGCCGTGGTTCGAGGGCCGTGGCCTCACCGAGATCGGTGAGCGGCTCGACCGCGCCAGGGTGCTGTGGGGCCCGTACCGGGACACGCACGAGGCGGCGACGCTCGCGCTGGCCGATCCCGGCTCGATCGTCACCGAGATCGACCAGCCGGGCGTCGGCGCGATGGTCGCCGCCGCCGGGCCGCTGCGCTGGTCGGGCAGCACGCAGCCCCCTCGGCCCGCTCCCCTGCTCGGCGCCGACACCGACGAGGTGCTCAGCCGGTACCTCGGGCTGTCCGCCGCGGAGCTGGGCAGGCTGCACGACGCCGGACTGGTGTCCGGCCCCACCGAGAGCCAACACTGAGACGAGAGACGACGGAAGGGAAACGCTACGACCATGGCGCTACTGGCCGGCAGGACCGCGGTGATCACCGGCGCGGCACAGGGCATCGGCTTCGCCATCGCCGAGCAGTTCGCGCGAGAGGGAGCCAGGCTCGTCCTCGGCGACCTCGACCTTGACGCCGCACGGGCCGCCGCGGACAAGCTCGGCGGGCCCGAGGTGGCCGTCGCCGTCCGCTGCGACGTCACCGACGCGTCCGAAGTGGACACCCTGCTGAACACGGCGCTGGCGACGTTCGGCTCGCTGGACGTGCTGGTGAACAACGCGGGCATCACCCGCGACGCCACGATGCGCACCATGACCGAGGAGCAGTTCGACCAGGTCATCGACGTGCACCTGAAGGGCACGTGGAACGGCACCCGCAAGGCCGCCGCGATCATGCGGGAGCGCAAGGGGGGCGCGATCGTCAACATCTCCTCGCTGTCAGGCAAGGTCGGCATGGTCGGCCAGACCAACTACTCCGCGGCCAAGGCGGGCATCGTGGGCTTGAGCAAGGCGGCGGCCAAGGAGATAGCCCACCACGGCGTGCGCGTCAACGCCATCCAGCCCGGCCTCATCCGGTCGGCGATGACGGAGGCCATGCCGCAGAAAGCGTGGGACCAGAAAATGGCCGAAATCCCCATGCAGCGCCCTGGCGAGGTGTCGGAGGTCGCGAGCGTCGCACTCTTCCTCGCCAGCGACCTCTCCTCGTACATGACCGGCACGGTGCTGGAGGTCACCGGCGGCCGCTTCATGTGAGCGGGCCTCGACACGACAGCGAAAGGTGAGAAACCATGCGTGACGCGGTGATCTGCGAACCGGTGCGGACCCCGATCGGCCGCTTCGGCGGCTCGCTGAAGAGCGTGACCGCGGCGGAGCTCGGCGAGGCCGTGCTCCGCGGCCTGCTCGACCGGACCGGCCTCGACCCGGCCGCCGTCGACGAGGTGATCCTCGGCCACTGCTACCCCAACAGCGAGGCACCGGCGATCGGCCGGGTCGTGGCCCTCAACGCGGGCCTGCCCATCACGGTGTCGGGCCTCCAGGTGGACCGGCGGTGCGGCTCCGGCCTGCAGTCGGTGGTGCAGGCGGCGATGCAGGTGCAGGCCGGGGCGAGCGATGTGATCATCGCCGGTGGCGCCGAGAGCATGAGCAACGTGCCCTTCTACTCCACGGACATGCGCTGGGGAGTCAAGGGCCCCGGCGTGACGCTGCACGACGGGCTGGCCCGTGGTCGCGTCACCGCGGGCGGGCGGCACCACCCCGTGCCCGGCGGGATGCTGGAGACAGCGGAGAACCTGCGCCGCGAGTACGGCATTCCCCGCGAGGAGCAGGACCGGCTCGCGCTCAGCTCGCACCAGCGGGCCGTGGCTGCGCAGCGGTCCGGCGTGTTCGCCGAGGAGATCGTCCCCGTGACCGTCAGCTCCCGCAGGGGCGACGTCGTGGTGGACACCGACGAGCACCCGCGCGCCGACGCGTCACTGGAGACCCTCTCCGGCCTGCGCCCGGTGCTGGGCAAACAGGACCCGGACGCGACGGTCACCGCAGGCAACGCCAGCGGGCAGAACGACGCGGCCGCGGTTTGCGTGGTGACCCACCCCGATCGGGCGGCCGAGCTGGGCCTGCGGCCGCTGGCCCGCCTGGTGTCGTGGGGTGTGGCGGGGGTCGGCCCAGAGGTCATGGGGATCGGGCCGGTTCCCGCGACCGAGGCCGCGCTCGCCCGCGCCGGGCTCAGCCTGTCCGATATGGACCTCATCGAGCTGAACGAGGCGTTCGCGGCGCAGGTGCTCGCCTGCACCCGCGAGTGGAAGTTCGGCGAGAGCGACTTCGAGCGGCTCAACGTCCACGGCTCGGGTATCTCGCTCGGCCACCCCGTCGGCGCCACCGGCGCCCGGATCCTGGCGACGCTCACCAGGGAGCTGCAGCGCCGCGAGGCCCGCTACGGGCTGGAGACCATGTGCATCGGCGGGGGCCAGGGCCTCGCCGCGATCTTCGAAAGGGTGGTCGCGTGAGCCCCACCGTCCTGACCTCGCTCGACGACGTGCGTGCCCGGCTCGGCACCGAGCTGGGACCCACGGAGTGGGAACCGGTGTCCCAGGAGCGGATCAACGCGTTCGCCGAGCTGACCGGCGACCACCAGTGGATCCACGTCGACGTCGAGCGCGCCGCCACCGGGCCGTTCGGCGGCACGATCGCCCACGGCTACCTGACACTGTCGCTGCTGCCGCTGTTCAACAAGCGGCTGTTCCGGCTCGACGCCGGATCGGCGAGGGTGAACTACGGCCTCAACAAGGTCCGGTTCCCCTCCCCCGTGCCCGCGGGCTCACGGGTCCGCGCCACGGCCTCGTTCGTGGAACTGCGCGACCTCGACACCGGCTCGCAGCTGCGGACGCAATACGTCCTCGAGCTCGAGGACGCCGCCAAACCGGCCTGCGTGGCCGAATCCGTCACCCTCATCCTGCCCTGACCCGTCCCATTCGAAGGAGCTTTCCCATGGCCCGCCTTGCGCAGACCGCTGGTTTGACCGATGTGCAGCAGGAGATCTTGTCGACGGTGCGGGGGTTCGTGGACAAGGAGATCGTTCCGTATGCGCAGGAGCTGGAGCATGGGGATGTGTATCCGGCGGACATCGTGGCGGGGATGCGGGAGATGGGCCTGTTCGGGTTGATGATCCCGGAGGAGTTCGGTGGGCTGGGTGAGTCGCTGCTGACGTATGCGTTGGTGGTGGAGGAGATCGCCCGTGGGTGGATGAGTGTGTCGGGGGTGATCAACACGCATTTCATCGTGGCCTACATGCTGCGTCAGCATGGCACTCGGGCGCAGCAGGAGCGTTATCTGCCGCGGATGGCCACCGGGGAGGTGCGTGGGGCGTTCTCGATGTCGGAGCCGGATCTGGGCTCGGATGTGGCGGCGATCAAGACTCGTGCCAGGCGGGACGGTGATGACTATGTCATCGACGGTTCGAAGATGTGGTTGACCAACGGGGGCACGTCGAATCTGATCGCGGTGCTGGCCAGGACCGACGAGGGTGGGGAGAAGCCGCATCAGAATCTGACGGCTTTTCTGGTGGAGAAGCCGGAGGGCTATGGCGAGGTGGCGCCCGGCCTGTCGATTCCGGGCAAGATCGAGAAGATGGGGTACAAGGGGGTGGACACCACCGAGGCGGTGTTCGACGGGTTCCGGGTGCCCGCTTCCCGGGTGCTGGGTGAGGCGCCGGGGCGGGGGTTCGCGTTCATGATGGACGGCATCGAGGTTGGCCGGGTGAACGTGGCGGCGCGGGCGTGTGGGATCGCGATCCGGGCGTTCGAGCTGGCGGTGGAGTACGCCCAGCAGCGCCGCACGTTCGGCAGGCCGATCGCCGAGCATCAGGCGATCGCGTTCAAGCTGGCGGAGATGGCCACCAAGGTGGAGGCCGCTCATCTGATGATGGTGAACGCGGCGAGGTTGAAGGACGCCGGCGTGCGTAACGACGTGGAGGCGGGGATGGCCAAGCTGCTCGCCTCCGAGTACTGCGCCGAGGTCACTCAGGAGGCGTTTCGCATCCACGGCGGTTACGGCTACTCCAAGGAGTACGAGATCGAACGCCTGATGCGGGAGGCCCCGTTCCTGCTCATCGGCGAGGGCACCAGCGAGATCCAGAAGACCATCATCAGCCGCGGCCT
>NZ_QEQT01000062.1:0-42500 GCF_003311655.1 Prauserella sp. PE36
GGCGGGTCGCCCTGGCCGCCGACCAGCGGGAACGGCTCGCTCTCGCGGGCCGCGGCGGACGCGCCGTGCCGGATCAGCAGGATCCGGGCGGCACCGGGCGGCGGCTGGAAACGCGACTGCGGGTACTCGGGCTCGGCGGGCTCGTTGTGCGTCACGGTGTCGAGGTTAGTGCCGGGATGGGCGACGATCTCTCTCGTGGCTGATGGAGCTGTCGTCGCCGGTCCCGCGCTGGCCGTCGTGCTGGCGCTGCTGCTCGCGCTCGCGGCGGTGGTGGTGTGGCTCGGCGGGCTCGGTTCGTGGCGGGACGTGGTGGTGGCGGGCATACGCGCGGTCGTGCAGCTCGCCGCGGTCTCGTTCGTGATCGTGGCGGTGCTGCGCTCGGGCTGGCTCACGGCGGGCTTCGTGCTGCTGATGTTCACGGTCGCCGTCGTGACGGCGGCCCGGCGGATCGGGGCGCCGCGGAACGTGGCGTGGGTGGCGCTCGCGCTCGGCGGCGGGGTGGTGCCCGTACTGGGGCTGGTGCTGGCGTCGGGTGTGGTTCCGTTGCGGCCGATCGCCGTGGTGCCCATCGCGGGCATCGTGATCGGCGGGACGATGACGGCGACCGCGCAGGCCGCGCGCCGCGCCGTCGACGAGCTGCGGACTCGCTACGGCGAGTACGAGGCCGCGCTCGCGCTCGGGCTGCCGCAGCGGGCCGCCGCGCTGGAGATCTGCCGTCCCTCCGCCGGTCACGCGCTCATCCCGCCGCTGGACCAGACGCGCACGGTCGGGCTGGTGACGTTGCCCGGCGCGTTCGTCGGCGTGCTGCTCGGCGGCGCGGGGCCCGTGCAGGCCGGGGTGACCCAGCTGCTGGTGCTGATCGGGCTGCTGGCCGCTGAGGCCGTGGGCGTGCTGCTCGCCGTGGAGCTCGTGGCGTGCCGCAGGCTCCACGCCGACTGGCGGGGCACCTGAGCACTGCAGTGAAGGCCACCTTCACTGCGTTCAACGCAGGCAGGGTGGCCTTCACTGCAGTGGGTAACAGGCACCGGCCCATTGCCTCTATATGCCTGTGTGGTTATATTACTCGGGTGGCAACAACGTTCGAGATCCTCGCCGAGCCCCGGCGCAGGGAGATCCTCGACCTGCTACGCGATGGGGAACGTGTGGTGGGCGACCTCGTGGAGCGGCTGACGCTGACCCAGCCAGCCGTCTCCAAGCACCTCAAGGTGCTGCGTGAGGCCGGGCTCGTCGACGTCCGGCACGACGCCCAGCGCCGCTGGTACCGCCTGCGCCCCGAGCCCCTGCTGGAGATCGACGCCTGGCTCACGCCCTACCGGCGGTTCTGGGCTGGCAGGCTCGACGCGCTGGAGCGGCACCTCGACGCGATGCCCGACGACGAGCGAAAGGACGACCGGTGAACGACGTGGCGCGACGGGTGGGCGACCGCTGGGAGCTGCGGTTCGAGCGCAGGCTGCGGCATCCGCCCGAGAAGGTGTGGCGAGCTCTCACCGAACCGGAGCACCTGAGCCGGTGGTACCCCCTGACAGCGGTCGAGCTGGACCTGCGGGTCGGCGGGGCGATCCGCTTCCGCGACGAGGAGGGCACCGAGGTCCGCGCGGTGATCACTGAACTGGCCGAGGCGTCGGTGTTCGCGTTCGACGAGTTCGACGCCGAGACCGGCACCCACCACGCGCGGTTCGACCTGGAACCCGACGGGGCCGGCTGCCTGCTGACGTTCCGGCACCTCTTCGCCGACGACGAGTGGGCCGAGCAGATGCACCAGGGCTGGCTGGGTTGTCTCGACGCGCTCGGCGCCACGCTCGGCGAACTCGATCCACTGGGCACAATGGACGTTGTCGCCGGGAAACCCGTACTGCGCTTCGAAAGGCGGCTCACGCACGCGCCGGAGAAGGTGTGGCGCGCGGTCACCGATCCCGCCGAGTCGGCGCATTGGTTCCCCGCCTCGATCGAGACCGAGCCCGCGATCGGCGCGGCGATGCGGTTCCGCTTCGGCGAGGAACGCCACGACCTCGGCGGCGCGTTCGCCGAGGGCGAGGTGCTGGAGTTCGACCCGCCGAAGGTCTACGCCTTCCGGTGGGCGGACTCGGTGCTGCGCTTCGAGCTGGTGCCCGACGGAGCGGGCTGCCGGTTGCTGTTCAGCCACACGCTCAGCGGAAGCGGCACCACCGGCGACGTGCCCTCGGTGGCGCGCCAGGCCCCCGGCTGGGACGCGTGCCTCGACCTGCTGGCCGCGCGGCTCGACGGACGTCCCGCGCCCGAACCGGAGTTCCTCGCCCGCGCGGAGCGCTACGTCGAGGAGTTCGGCCTCGGCCGCGGTGAGGTGCGCACGCGGGGCGACGGGTGCGAGCTGTGGTTCGAGCGCGATCTCGTCCAGCCGCCCGCCGCGGTCTGGCGGACACTGGCCGAGGGCGACGAGCCCGAGGCGGGCGGGCCGGTTCCGGTGCGGTTCACGCACGGCTACCTCGATCCGGGCGAGGTGACCGTCGCCGAAGCGGGCCGTGTCGTGGAGTACACCTGGCTGCACGGCGGTGCGCCCGCAGGACGCGTGCGGTTCGAGTTGCGCGAGCAGGAGCCCGTCGGCACGCGGCTCGTGCTGACGCAGACCGTGCCGGCCCGGCTCGCCGAGCTGCGCGCGACCGCGCTCGCGGCGTGGCAGACGCACCTGGAGCTGTTCTTCGCCGCGCTGCACGGCGACGTTCGCTGCCCGTGGCCCGCCGAGCGCACGGAGCGGCTTCGCCGAGGCTACGCCACCGAGCTGGAGCTGGGCACCGTGCACGAGACCGGCGACGGGCGGTACGCGCTGCGCTTCGAGCGGCACGTGCGGCACGCGCCCGAGAAGGTCTGGCGGGCGATCACCGAGCAGGAGCACCTGCGCTCGTGGTTCCCCGCCGTCGTGGAGTTCGACCTGCGCCCCGGCGCGCGGCTGCGGTTCGCCGTCACTCCCGAGCAGGTGCGCCGCTACGGCACGGACGCCGGACACGTCACCGAGGGCGAAGTGCTGCGCGCAGATCCACCGAAGCTGCTGGAGTTCACGTGGGGTGAGGAGACTCTGCGCTGGGAGCTGTCCCCTGACGGCGACGGCGGCTGCCACGTGGTGTTCACCAACGTCGTCGGCGACCGCGACATCCTCGCCCCGGCCGGCGCCGGGTGGCACGCAGGCCTGGAGGTGATGGTCGCGCAGCTGGACGGCCGCGAGGTCGACTGGTCGCCGTTCGACCGGGCGGAGCAACTCGCGAGCGCGTACTCCTGAGGCGGAATGTTTCCCCGGCTCCCCGTGTTGGCGACGATGACCAGCTATGGGGAGCCGAAGGGACAACCGGAATGTCATTGGTGATGACCGCAGCCGAGCGGGAGAAGTTCCTGTCCGGGGTGCACGTCGGGGTTCTCGCGGTGGAGCGGGACGGACGCGCGCCGCTCGCCGTGCCGATCTGGTACGACTACGTGGACGGCGAGGTGCTGCTCTGGATGGATCGCGACACCGTCAAGGATCGCAACATCCGTAAGGCGGGCCGGTTCAGCCTCGTCGCGCAGTCGGAGGAGTGGCCCTACCGCTACGTCACCGCCGAGGGACCCGTCGTCGGTATCGACGAGCCGCCCACGCGGGAGCAGGCGCTCGCGATCACCCGCCGGTATCTCCCGGAGGCCGAAGCGGTCGCCTACGTAGACGGCGCTCTCGGCGACAGCTCGATCCTGGTGCGGATGCGCCCGGAGAAGTGGCTCAGCAACGACCAGAGCAAGGCCGGCAAGTCCTAGTAGGACTCAGCTGGTCTCGCCCGCCTCGCGCAGCAGGATGTCCACCGCGCCGTCGTTGCGCTGGGTCTGCGGGCCGATCTGCTCGTCGGGCGGGTAGAAGCCGTCGAGACCGCTCCCGTCCGCGGGGTACATCTCGAAGGTGAAGCTCAGGATCTGGTGCTCGCCCCACATCCAGTCGTTGATCGAACCGTCGGTGACGTAGAGATCGCTGGACTGCTGGGGCGTGTACCCGTTGCTGCTCGCCATCTCGGTGCCGACGTCGGAGAACCGCTTCGCCTGCTCCGGGCTCATTCCCTCCGCGGTGTCGTCCGTGGTGTGGCCGTAGGGCCAGAGGATGAGCTCGGAGTAGGTGTGGAAGTCGATGTGCGCGGTGATCTGCTGTGTGCCGCCGACCACGCGGGAGTCGACGAACGAGGCCACCGCCTTCGCCTCGGGGGAGGAGAACGCCTCCGTGCCGCGGTACGTCTCGTCGGCGGGGTCGTCGCTCGACCCGCCGCAGCACCCCCACCGGTAGCCCCAGTTGCGGTTGACGTCGGTGCCCTGTCCCTGGCGGTTCTTGCGCCAGCCCTGGTACTGGCCGCCGCTGATGTCGTACTCGGCGCCGTCGGGGTTCACGGTCGGGATCACGTAGATCTCGCGGCTGTCGACGAACTCGGTGACCTTCGCGTCACTGCCGTAGCCGTCGGTGAAACGCTGGACGATGCGCAGGCACATCTCCGTGGTCAGGTGCTCGCGCGCGTGCTGGTTGCAGGTGAACAGCACCTCGGGCTCGTCCTCGTCCTGCGCCGCGTTGTCGCTGATCTTCAGCACGTGCAGCGCGCGGCCCTCGAACGACTCGCCCGCGCTGGAGAGCTGCGCGATGTCACCGTGGTCGCGCGTGGCCTGATCCAGCTCGGCTGTCACCTCGGCGTAGGTGTGGTAGCCCTCGTCGCCCGCGGGGAAGTCGGCGGGCGCGGCCGCGTCGGCCACCCGAGTGGGTGCCTCGCCGACGCGCTGGATCCGGAACCCGTCCGCGCGCAGCTCCTCGGCCTGCTGGGGGTCGGCGACGAACGTCAGCGTGCCGTCCCGTGCGCCGAGCACGTCCACGCCCGTGGCGGCGATCTCCGTGCGCTGCGCGGCGTTCGCCGTGTCCACTTCGTACACCGACGAGGGCGACTCCCCGGCGCTCGCGGGCGCGGTGACGGTGAGCAGGAGGACCAGACCGGCGAGTGCGGCCGGCACGCGGCGTGTCGAACCCATGCACTCAGGCTGGTGGCCGTGAAGCGTTGACGGCAACCCATCGAAAGTTGGAAACGACTCACCACGCCGTGGGCTACGCAGCGTGTCCGCTCCGGTTCCTCCGACGGTTCCGCCGGTTCCCCCTCGCGGACGTAGCCCGCCGTGACGGCGGGCTGTCAGCGTCGAGGGCGAGCGCAGCACCGCAGTCGGCCCCGAGGGAGTTGGAACGCACATGCAGGCATTCACGCTGCCGGACTTCTACCTGCCCTATCCCGCGCGGATCAACCCGAACCTGGAGGGAACCAGGGCGCACAGCACGGAGTGGGCGCGACGGATGGGCATGCTCGACACCGGGAAACCCGGCGGCGGTCTCGTGTGGACGGATGACGACCTGGCCGCAATGGACTACGCGCTCATGTGCGCGTACACCCATCCCGACTGCGACGGGCCCGCGCTCGACCTGATCACCGACTGGTACGTCTGGGTGTTCTTCTTCGACGACCACTTCCTCGAACAGTTCAAGTACTCCCGCGACCTCGACGGCGCGAAGACCTACCTCGATCGGCTCGAGCTGTTCATGACCGAGGACGGCGAGGAGCCGCCGGAACCGGCGAACCCGGCCGAGGCCGGGCTGCGGGATCTGTGGGAGCGGACCGTGCCCGCGATGTCACCCGCCTGGCGGCGGAGGTTCCGCACCAGCACGCACAACCTCATGGTCGAGTCGATGTGGGAGCTGGACAACATCGACCGCGGCCGGATCGCCAACCCCATCGAGTACATCCAGATGCGGCGGCGGGTCGGCGGGGCGCCGTGGTCGGCGAACCTCATCGAGTACGCCGCCCGCGCGGAGATCCCGCCGGGGCTCGCGGGAACCCGGCCGCTGCAGGTGCTCACCGACACGTTCGCCGACGCCGTGCACCTGCGCAACGACCTGTTCTCCTACCAGCGCGAGGTGCAGGAGGAAGGCGAGAACTCCAACGCGGTGCTCGTGTTCGAGCGGTTCCTGGACTGCTCCACCCAGGAGGCGGCCGAGCTGGTCAACGACCTGCTCACCTCACGGCTGCAGCAGTTCGAGAACACGGCCGTCACCGAGATCCCGGCGCTGCTGGCCGAGCACGGCGCGGCCCCGCACGAGCAGACCGCGGTGCTCGCCTACGCGAAGGGGTTGCAGGACTGGCAGGCGGGCGGGCACGAGTGGCACGCCATGTCGAGCAGGTACATGAACGAGGAGGTGCCGGGCGGCGCCGGGCTGGGGCCCAGTGGACTCGGCACGTCGGGGATCAACCTCGCGCCCGGCGTGCGGCCGAGGGTCAGCGCCCACTCGCACGTGCCGTTCACGCCCACCGGGCCCCTGCCGCTGCCCGAGCTGTACCTGCCGTACCCGTACCGCATGAGCCCCCACCTCGACGACGCCAGGGAGTACGCGGTCGGCTGGGCGCGCCGGATGGGCATGTTCGACTCCGTGCCGGGCGTCGAGGCGGGCGGCGTGTGGGACGAGCGCCGGTTCCGCGGCTTGGACCTGGCGCACTGCGCCTCGATGATCCACGCCGACGCGAGCCCCGAGCAGCTGTACCTCTCGTCGGACTGGCTCGCCTGGGGCACCTACGGCGACGACTACTTCCCGGTCGTGTTCGGCGTGGGCCGCCACCTCGCGGCGGCGAAGGCGTGCAACGACCGGCTGTCCGCGTTCATGCCGCTCGACGCGGGCGAGACCCCGGAACCGGCGAACGCGCTCGAACGCGGGCTCGCGGACCTGTGGCGGCGCACAGCGGGCCCGATGCCGGAGTTCGCGCGCAGGCAGTTCCGCACGGCGGTGGAGGACATGACGGCGAGCTGGCTCTGGGAGTTGCGGAACCAGGCGCAGAACCGGATCCCGGACCCCGTGGACTACGTCGAGATGCGGCGCAGGACGTTCGGCTCGGACATGACGATCGGGCTCGCGCGCCTCGCGCACGCCGACGAGGTGCCCGCGCACCTGTACCAGACGAGGGTGCTGCGGGAGCTGGAAACGTCGGCGCAGGACTACGCGTGCTTCACCAACGACCTGTACTCGTACCAGAAGGAAGTCGAGTACGAGGGAGAGGTGCACAACATGGTGCTGGTGGTGGAGAAGTTCCTGAACACCGACCGCGTCCGCGCCCGCGACCTCGTGGCGAAGCTGATGGAACAGCGCATGAGGCAGTTCGAAACCCTTGTCGCGGAGGGCCTGCCCGCGCTGTTCGAGGAGCACGACGTCGACGAATCGGTGCGGGAGATCCTCACGCGCCACGCGGACGGCCTGAAGGACTGGATGGCGGGAATCCGGGAGTGGCACGACAAGTGTGTGCGCTACCAAGAACCGGAACTGCGCAGGCTGCGGGAATCGGCGATCCCGTCGACGGTGTTCGCGTTCCTCCCGTCAGGCCCTGGCACGGGCACGATCCGCTCACTGGCGCGGCGAGCGGGTTAGGGATGCCGGATAGTCGGTGAGCCGGCTGTCGATCTGCTCGCTGGCATACTCGATCTTCCGTCGGCTGAGATGGACGGCATCGCGCTCGAAGAGGTCGCCGAGCTGCGCCCGGTAACGCGCAGGCGTCGGTTCACCGCCGAGGAACTGGTCGAACGACACCGACGATTGCCGCGCGTCGATGTCGCGCAGCTGCGCGAGGAAGCCGATGCCTCCTTCGGTGACGATGATCGGGCGGGCGGGGACGATCCGTGGGATCGAAGCCGTGGCTGAGCGTCACGAAGCAGGTGTGCTGGACACCTGTACTTACATAGACCTCGATCAGCTCGACCCCGCGGTGTTGCCGAAGGTCCCGGAACTCACGGCGGTCACCATGGCTGAGCTGCACCACGGTGTGGCGAGGGCGAAGGACCCCGCTGTCCGCGCGGCTCGCAACGAGCAGCTCGGTGCCGCCATCGTCGAATTCGTTCCGTTGCCGTTCGACGGTGAGGCGGCCGCCCGGTACGGAACACTGGTCGCGCTGTTCCTCGCCGCGAACCGGGGTCCACGGCCTCGCCGCCTTGATCTGATGATCGCCGCGATCGCGTCTTCCCGTGGACTGCCCTCTACACGCGTAACGCGAACGACTTCAAGGGTCTGGAAAGCATGGTCCACGTCGTCGCCGTGTGAGCGGTCGCCTCATCGAGCGGGCTCGGACCCGTTCGTTCGGCTGGCGGGGAGGCGGGGCCCGTAGCGCCCAGCCGGCTCCCGACCGCGCAGTCCTCACCAGCCGCGTTCGCGCCACTCCGCCAGCTTCGGGCGCTCCGCGCCCAGGGTCGAGTCGTCGCCGTGGCCCGGGTAGAACCACGTCTCGTCCGGCAGTTGCCCGAAGATCCGTTCCTCGACGTCGTTCAGCAGCGACGTGAAGTCCTCCGGCGAGTTCGTCTTGCCGACCCCGCCGGGGAACAGCGAGTCGCCGGTGAACAGGTGCGGCACTCCCGCCGGGTCGCGGTACAGCAGCGCCAGCGAGCCCGGGGTGTGGCCGCGCAGGTGGATGACCTCCAGGGTGCAGTCGCCCACGGTGATGGTGTCGCCGTGCTCGAGCAGGTAGTCCGGGGGCACCGGCAGGGGGTCCGCGTCCGCGGGGTGGGCCGCCGTGTAGGAACCGTTGGCGCCGGCGACCGCGCCCAGCGCCTGCCAGTGGTCCGGGTGCTGGTGGGTCGTGACGATCTTGCGCAGCGCCGGGCGGTCGGGACCGTGCCCGATGAGGTCGGAGATCCGCTCCGAGTCGTTGGCCGCGTCGATCAGCAGCGCCTCGTTCGTGGCCCGGCAGACCAGCAGGTAGGCGTTGTTGTCCATGGGGCCGACCGAGAGCTTGGTGATGGTCAGCGCGTCGAGCGTGCGCCGGGCGGCGTCGCCCCCCGGCTCGACGTGGCCGGTGTACTCCTCAACGACGTTCACCCGGCACACGGTAGTAGGTGATCGCGCCCCGATCGAGGGCGCGCCCGCACAGCCCGTTAGTGTGCGCTGAACAAGATCACCGGCAACGAGGAAAATTCGTGACGAGCTCCCCGCGGCCTCACCGCGCGTCGTCGCGGCGGCTCAGCTGGGACCTCATCCGGGTGATCGCCATCACCTTTGTGGTGACCGGTCACGTCACCGGGGTGGCCGCCGGTGTGCCGGGCATCGAGCCCTATCCCTTCTCCCTCAACGTGCCGTTCGGCACAGTCACCCTGCTCGTGCTCTCGGGCTACTTCATCGGCCCGACGCTGCGCCGGAGCGACGCGGGCACGTGGTTCCGGGCCCGGCTCGCGCGGATCCTGCCCGCGTACTTCTTCGCGCTGGCGGTCACCTACGTCTCGGCGCGCCTGCTGGTGGTCGGGTTCAACGGCTGGGAGCACCGGCCCGGCTGGTTCGGCCTGCTGTTCGCGCCGCCGGCCGTGCCCGACGAGCCCGCACCCGGCACGCTGCCGCCGTGGCACGTCCCCGACCTCAACGATCTCCTGCTCCACGGGACGCTGCTGCACCTGTGGAACCCCGACCCGTACCACCGCATCGACGGCTCGTGGTGGACGATGCCGATCCAGGTGCTCGCGTTCGCGGGCGCGGCGCTGCTCTGGCGCGCCCGGCTCCACCACCGGGTGCGGCCGCACACCGCGCTGTGGACCGTGCTCGCGATCGCCGCGGCGTCGCCCGTGCTGAGCCTGGTCATCGGAGTGCTGCCGACGGCGAGCGGCCTCTTCTACGCGCATCTGTTCGCGGTCGGCCTCGCGATCTGGCTGTGGCAGCGGCGCAGGCTCTCCACCCCTCACCTCGCGGGGATGCTGCTCACCGTGATCGTGCTGCACGCGTTCCGGACGAGCGAGCCCCGGCCGGAGTCCGTGGCGGGGTTCACAGTCATGCTCGGACTGATGTGCCTCGCGGCAAGGGGTCCCGACTGGGACCTGCCGGGGCTGCGGCGCCTGCGCAGGCCGGTCGCGTGGCTGAGCGGCATCAGCTTCGGCGTCTACCTGGTCCACCAGGCGCTGGGCTACCAGCTCGCCAGGGTCCTCTCGGAGGCGGGTCTTTCGGCGTGGTGGTTACGCTTGGTGCTGGTGGTCGCGTTCGCGGTCGTGCTGGGCTGGCTCGTGACCATCCTCGTCGAACGACCGGCGTACCGTGTGCTCACCGGTTCGCGCCCCGGCAGGAGGGGGCCCGCCCTCGCGGCACCGGTCCGGCCGGATTCCGAGCCGGCGGTTTCTGTCGGTGGTGCGACCTAGCATGGTGGCGGCCGAGTGTCAGCTTCGACGCCGGCACTCCACAGACCAGTGAAGGGACCTTCGGGTGGCTGATCGCCTCGTAGTTCGCGGCGCCCGCGAGCACAACCTGCGCGGTGTCGACATCGACCTGCCGCGAGACAGCATGATCGTGTTCACCGGCCTCTCGGGCTCTGGCAAGTCGAGCCTCGCGTTCGACACGATCTTCGCGGAGGGCCAGCGTCGGTACGTGGAGTCGCTGTCCGCCTACGCCCGCCAGTTCCTCGGCCAGATGGACAAGCCGGACGTCGACTTCATCGAGGGCCTTTCGCCCGCGGTCTCGATCGACCAGAAGTCCACCTCGCGCAACCCGCGCTCGACGGTGGGCACGATCACCGAGGTCTACGACTACCTGCGCCTGCTCTACGCCCGCGCGGGCAAGCCCCACTGCCCGCAGTGCGGCGAGCCGATCAGCAAGCAGACGCCGCAGCAGATCGTCGACCAGGTGCTCGACATGGAGCAGGGCGTCCGGTTCCAGGTGCTCGCGCCGGTGGTGCGCGGCCGCAAGGGCGAGTACGTCGACCTGTTCGCCAACCTCCAGCAGCAGGGCTACGCGCGCGCCCGCGTGGACGGCACGGTGTACTCGCTCACCGACCCGCCGAAGCTGAAGAAGCAGGAGAAGCACGACATCGCGGTGGTGATCGACCGGCTCACGGTCAAGGCCAGCGCGAAGCAGCGGCTCACCGACTCGGTCGAGACGGCTCTGCGGCTCGCGGACGGGCTGGTCGAGCTGGAGTTCGTGGATCTGCCGGAGCAGGACCCGCACCGCATCCGCGGCTTCTCCGAGAACCTGGCCTGCCCCAACGGCCACCCGCTGGCGATCGAGGATCTGGAGCCACGCTCGTTCTCGTTCAACTCGCCCTACGGCGCGTGCCCCGAGTGCACCGGCATCGGTGTGCGCAAGGAGGTCGACCCCGAGCTGGTGGTGCCCGACGACGAGCTGTCGCTGGCCGAGGGCGCCATCGCCCCGTGGGCGGGCGGGCAGAGCGCCGAGTACTTCGAGCGGCTGCTGGAGTCGCTGGCGGAGACCATCGGCTTCCGCATGGACCAGCCGTGGCGCAAGCTGCCGGCCAAGGCGCAGAAGGCCGTGCTGCACGGTGTGGACGAGCAGGTGCACGTCCGCTACCGCAACCGCTACGGCAGGCAGCGCTCGTACTACGCGAACTTCGAGGGCGTCATCCCGTTCCTGGAGCGGCGCCACGAGCAGACCGAGTCCGACTACGCGCGCGAGCGGTACGAGGGCTACATGCGCGAGGTGCCGTGCCCCGCGTGTCAGGGCAGCCGGCTCAAGCCCGAGATCCTCGCGGTCACGCTCGCCCACGCCGAGCAGGGGGAGCGCTCCATCGCCGAGGTCTGCGCGCTGTCGGTGGCGGAGGCGTCGGAGTTCCTCGACGACCTGGAGCTGGGCCCCCGCGAGGCGATGATCGCCGGCGCCGTGCTCAAGGAGATCCAGGCCCGGCTGCGCTTCCTGCTCGACGTCGGTCTCGACTACCTCTCGCTCGACCGCGCCGCGGGCACGCTGTCCGGTGGCGAGGCGCAGCGCATCCGGCTGGCGACGCAGATCGGCTCCGGGCTCGTGGGCGTGCTCTACGTGCTGGACGAGCCGTCGATCGGCCTGCACCAGCGCGACAACCACCGGCTCATCGAGACGCTGACCAGGCTGCGTGACCTCGGCAACACGCTGATCGTCGTGGAGCACGACGAGGACACGATCCGCTCGAGCGACTGGGTGGTCGACATCGGCCCTGGCGCGGGCGAGCACGGCGGGAAGATCGTCCACAGCGGACCGTACAAGAAATTGTTGCGCAACAAGGAGTCGCTCACCGGCGCCTACCTCTCCGGCAGGCGCGGCATCGAGGTGCCCGCGATCCGGCGGCCGGTGGACAGGAAGCGCCAGCTGACGGTCGTGGGCGCGCGCGAGCACAACCTGCGCGGCATCGACGTGTCGTTCCCGCTGGGTTGCCTCATCTCCGTCACCGGGGTCTCGGGTTCGGGCAAGTCGACGCTGGTCAACGACATCCTCGCCACGGTGCTCGCCAACAAGCTCAACAACGCGCGCCAGGTGCCCGGCAGGCACACGCGGGTGCGCGGCCTGGACCACGTGGACAAGCTCGTGCGCGTGGACCAGTCGCCGATCGGGCGGACGCCGCGCTCCAACCCGGCCACCTACACAGGCGTGTGGGACCACGTGCGCAAGCTGTTCGCCGCCACCACGGAGGCCAAGGTCCGCGGCTATCAGCCGGGCCGGTTCTCGTTCAACGTCAAGGGCGGCCGGTGCGAGGCGTGCGCGGGCGACGGCACCATCAAGATCGAGATGAACTTCCTGCCGGACGTCTACGTGCCATGCGAGGTCTGCAAGGGTGCCCGCTACAACCGCGAGACGCTCGAGGTGCACTACAAGGGCAAGACGGTCTCCGACGTGCTGGACATGCCGATCGAGGAGGCCGCCGAGTTCTTCGAGCCGATCAAGGCCATCCACCGGCACCTGCAGACGCTCGTGGACGTCGGCCTCGGTTACGTCCGGCTCGGCCAGCCCGCGCCGACGCTGTCCGGTGGCGAGGCGCAGCGCGTGAAGCTCGCCAGCGAGCTCCAGAAGCGCTCCACCGGCAAGACCGTCTACGTGCTGGACGAGCCCACCACCGGCCTGCACTTCGAGGACATCTCGAAGCTGCTCGGCGTGATCAACGGGTTGGTCGACAAGGGCAACACGGTGATCGTGATCGAGCACAACCTCGACGTGATCAAGACGTCGGACTGGATCGTGGACATGGGCCCCGAGGGCGGGTCCGGCGGCGGCATGGTCGTCGCCGAGGGCACTCCGGAGCAGGTCGCGGACACCGAGGAGAGCTACACGGGCCAGTTCCTCAAGCCGGTGCTGGCCTGAGCGGACTGAACCACGGCGGGGTCGGCGGCATACTGAAAGCGTGCCGCTGACCCGATACCGGTTCCGCACCGACTGGACGATCCGGGCTCCCGCCCCAGCCGTCTTCGCCACGCTCGTCGACCTCGGGAGCTATCCGGCGTGGTGGCCGGACGTGCGATCGGTGACCCGGGTCGACGACAGCACCGCCGAGGTCGTGTGCCGCGCCACCCTGCCGTTCGCGCTGCGGCTACGGCTGACGCGGGTGGAGGAGGACGAGCGCGCGGGGCGGCTCGGCGTCGCGCTCAGCGGTGACCTGGAGGGTTCGCTCACCGGCCTGGTCCGGGAGCACAGCGAGGGCACGCGGCTCGAGATCGCCCAGCAGGTGGTGGTGCGCAAGGCGTTGCTCCGGGCGCTTTCGCCCGTCGCCCACCCGGTGTTCCGCGTCAACCACGCGGTGATGATGCGCCGGGGCCTGTATGGCCTGCGGTCCCTGCTGGGTCGATGACCAGACCCCGGAAACGCGTGGACCGCCAGGTCCGGCCCGCGATCACGGGCGAGACCTGGCGGTCGGTCGAACCCCAGTGTGCTGGGATTCCACCGGGCCGGCCGGGGGATGTGGAGCTACGCCGGCCCGGACAGCTCTAGACGGGCGCCGGTTCCCTCACCGGTTCCCTCTCGGCCGTGGGCTTGTGATCATCATCCACCAGCGTAGCCTCGTTGAACGGGTCCTGTCCGGAGAACACGCGATGCGCCTGTTCCCGGTCGAACTCCTTCGTCAGCGAGCCGATCACGACCGTCGCGATGGCGTTGCCCGCGAAGTTGGTCAGCGCGCGGGCCTCGGACATGAACCGGTCGATGCCGAGGATGAAGCCGACGCCGTCGACCAGCTCGGGGCGGTGCGACTGCAGCCCACCGGCCAGTGTCGCGATGCCGGCGCCGCTGACGCCCGCCGCGCCCTTCGACGCGATGATCATGAACACCAGCAGCGAGATCTGCTCGCCGACGCCCAGCGGGCTGCCCTGCGCGGTCGCGATGAACAGGGTCGCCATCGTGAGGTAGATCGCGGTGCCGTCGAGGTTGAACGAGTAGCCCGTCGGCACCGTGATGCCGACAACCGGCCTGCTGACTCCGAGGTGCTCCATCTTCGCGATGAGCCTCGGCAGCGCAGACTCCGACGACGACGTGGACACGATCAGCAGGAACTCGCGGCCGAGGTAGCCGAGCAGCTTGAACACGTTGATCCGCGCGCCGAACCACAGCACCGCGCCCAGCACGGCGAACACGAACACCAGGCACGTCAGGTAGAAGCCGATCATGATCACGGCGAGGCTGCGCAGCGCCTCCCAGCCGGTCTCCCCGACCACGGCCGCGATCGCGCCGAACGCGCCGACCGGTGCGGCCCACATGATCATCGCCAGGATGCGGAACACGAGCCGCTGGATGTGCTCGATGCCGCGCAGGATCGGCTGGCCGGCGCCGCCCATCTTCTGCAGCGCGAACCCGGCCAGCAGCGCGACGAGCAGCGTCTGGAGCACCGAGCCCTCGGTGAACGCCGACACCAGTGTCTCGGGGATGATGCCGAGCAGGAAGTCGACGGTGCCCTCGCCGCCCTCGGCTGCCTGCTCCTGTACGGCCGCGGCGTCCGCGGGGTCGAGCCGCATGCCCTCACCGGGGTGCAGGATGTTGCCCACCACGAGCCCGATCGCCAGCGCGAACGTGGACATGAGCAGGAAGTAGCAGAGCGCGAGCAGGCCGACCTTGCCGACCTTCGCGGCCTTTGCCACTGAGCCGATGCCGAGCACGATCGTGCAGAAGATGATGGGGCTGATCATCATCTTGATCAGGGACACGAAGCCGCTGCCGAGCGGCTTGAGCTCCGCGGCGAGGTCGGGAAAGGCGAACCCGACGATCACGCCGAGCACCACCGCCGCGATCACCGCGAGGTAGAGGTAGTGCATCCGGTCGCGGCGCTTCGGGGCCTGGCCTGCCGCCGTGGACGGTTCAGGCATCGTTGCCTCCTCGGGTCGGTTTGCGTCAGGACGACTATCGGCACCGGCCGCGTGAGGGTCACGGTTGTGTTCATTTCGTTCGCCGCGACTGTGATGTCATGTGGTGGTGCGCGTGCCGTCGTCCCTTTCCTCCGCCCGGCGCTGGAGTCTCGCCCGTCAGCTGCTCGTGTTGCAGCTCGTGCTGGTGGGCCTGCTCGTCGGCGGCGGGGCCGCGCTCGCCTACCTCGACGCCGCGCAGGCGACCGACGACAAGGCCGCGGAGGAGGTCGTTTCGGTGGCCGCGACGCTGGCCGACTCGCCCGGGGTGCGCGACGCGCTGGCCGCACCCGAGCCGAGCGCGGAGCTGCAGCCCTTCGCCGAGCGGGTCAGGGCGGACACGGGCGTCGACTTCATCACGATCATGAACCGCGACGGCATCCGCTACACGCACCCGAACCCGGCGCTGATCGGCAGGAGGTTCATCGGCAACACCGGGCCCGCGTTGCGCGGCACGCTGTTCACCGAGACCTACACGGGCACGCTCGGCCCGTCGGTGCGCGCCGTCGCGCCCGTGTTCGACGACGACCGGAGCGTGGTGGGGCTGGTCGCGGTCGGCATCACCGTGGAATCGATCTCGAAGGAGCTGAGCGAGCGCCTGCCGCCGGTGCTCGCGGTCGCGGGCGGGGTGCTCGTGGTCGGTGTCGCGGGCAGTTACCTCGTGAGCGCGCGGTTGCGCAGGCAGACCCGGGGCGTTGGGCCGGCGGAGCTGAGCCGGATGTTCGAGTACTACGAGGCGATCCTGCACTCGGTGCGCGAGGGGCTCGTCCTCGTGGGCCGTGACGGGCACGTGGTGCTGTGCAACGACGCGGCCCGCGAACTGCTCGGTCTGCCCGACGACGTGGACACCGTGCGCGGCAAGCCCGTCGGGAAGCTGGGGCTCGCGCCCGGGCTGGTCTCGACATTCGTGTCGAGCGAACCGGCCAGTGACGAGCTGCACGTCACCGACACACGGGTGCTGCTCGTCAACACGATGCCGGTGCGATCGCGCGACCGGATGGGCAACGTCGTGACGCTACGGGACCACACCGAGCTGCAGAGCCTCACCGGCGAGCTGGACACTGTGCGAGGCTTCGCCGAGTCGCTGCGCTCGCAGGCACACGAGTCCGCGAACCGGCTGCACGCGGTGGTGTCGCTGGTGGAGCTCGGCAAGGTGGAGCAGGCGGTCGAGTTCGCCACGGCGGAGCTGGAGACCGCGCAGCAGCTCACCGACCGGGTCGTCGGCGCCGTGGCCGAACCGGTGCTCGCCGCGCTGCTGCTCGGCAAGTCGAGCGAGGCCAGCGAGCGGGGCGTGGAGCTGGTGCTCACCGAGGACACCGCGATGCAGGACACCGCGCCGCACATCGACCCCCGCGACCTGGTGACCATCGTCGGCAACCTGGTCGACAACGCGGTGGACGCGGCGATCGAGACGGCCGGCGAGCGCACGCCCCGGGTGACCGTGACCGTGCGTTCCGACGAGCACGAGCTGCTGCTGCGGGTGGCCGACACCGGGCCGGGTATCGCCGACGACGCCGCGTCGGACATCTTCCGCAGGGGCTGGTCCACCAAGCCGGGCGGCGGTGAGACGGGCCGGGGCCTCGGGCTGGCGCTCGTCGGGCAGGCGGTGCGCAGGCACGGGGGCACCGTGGAGGTCACCAACGATCCCGGGGCCGTCTTCACGGTTCGGATTCCGCTGCGGTGAGCGGCTGTTACGGTTCCGCGGGAAGGAACGTGACCGGATGATCAACGTGCTCGTGGTGGAGGACGACCCCGTCGCCGCCGACGCACACCGGCAGTACGTCGAGCGCGTGGCCGGCTTCACGGTCGCCGGCGTGGTGCACTCCGGTAACGAGGCGGTGCGCTTCTGCGGGCGGCACCACGTCGACCTCGTGCTCCTCGACTTCTACCTGCCAGACACCCACGGCCTCGCCGTGTGCCAGGCGCTGCGGGCCGCGGGCACGCAGGTGGACGTCATCGCCGTCACCTCGGCGCGCGACCTCGCGGTGGTGCGGGCAGCGGTGTCGGCGGGCGTGGTGCAGTACCTGCTGAAGCCGTTCACCTTCGCGTCGCTGCGCGACAAGCTGGAGCGCTACGCCCGGTTCCGCGAGCACATCGCCAAGCCGGGCGAGGTCAGCGGCCAGGCCGACGTCGACCGGATGCTCGCGACCCTGCGCACGCCCGACCACGGCTCGCTGCCGAAGGGCATGAGCGGGGCCACCCTCGACGCGATCAGCGCTGTGCTCGCCGAGACGGGTGACGGCCTTTCGGCGGCCGCGGTCGCCACGGCGACGGGGGTATCCAGGGTGACGGCGCGGCGGTACCTGGAGTACCTCGCCGACAACGGCCTCGCCGAGCGCAAGCCCCACTACGGCAGCGTCGGCCGGCCAGAGGTCCGGTACTCGCCCGTCTCCTGAGCCGTCACGACACGAACACCATCAGCAGCGCGGCCACGGTGAAGGCCACGACCGACAGGATCGTCTCCAGCACCGTCCACGTCTTGAAGGTGTCCTGCACCGAGATCCCGAAGTAGCGCGAGACGATCCAGAACCCGCCGTCGTTGACGTGCGAGGCGATGATCGACCCGGCCGCGATGGCCACCACGAGCAGCGCCAGCTGGGGTTGCGAGTAGCCGAGCTGGGTCACGGTCGGCGCGATGATGCCGGTGGTGGTCACGATCGCGACCGTCGCCGAGCCCTGCGCGATGCGCATGCCGCAGCTGATCACGTAGGCGGCGAGGATCACGGGCAGCCCCGCCGAGTCGAGCGAGTTCGCCACCGCGTCGCCGATGCCCGTCTCCGCGAGCACCGTGCCGAAGAACGCGCCGGCGCCCACCACGAGCAGGATCATCGCCACCGGCCGCAGCGCGACGCTGGAGAGCTCGGCGAGGTCCTTCGCCGTCATGCCGCGCCGCGTGCCGAGCAGCCAGAACGCCAGCAGCACCGTGATCGTCAGCGCGACGGCGGGCGTGCCGACGAACGTGGCGACGCCGGAGAACCGGGAGCCCTCGGCGAGCAGGATGCTGCCGAACGTGCCGAGCAGGATCAGCACGAGCGGCACCGCGATGATCAGCGCGACCAGCCGCAGTGAGGGCGCGTCCTTCGCGGCGCCGGGGCCCTCCTGCCGCGACGCCGCCAGCATCTCCTCCGGCACGGGGACGTCGATGCGCTTGCCGATCCACGACGAGAACAGCACCCCGCCGAGGAACCACGCGGGCAGGCACGCGATGGCGCCCATGAGGATCACCCAGCCGAGGTCCACGCCCAGCAGCCCCGCCGCGGCGACGGGTCCGGGGTGCGGCGGCAGGAACGCGTGCGTCACCGACAGCCCCGCGAGCAGCGGCAGGCAGTACAGCAGGATCGAGCGCCCGCCCTGTTTCGCCGCGACGTAGACCAGCGGTGCCAGCACGAAGATGCCGATGTCGAAGAACACGGGGACGCCGAAGATCAGCCCGGAGACGCCCATCGCGAGCGGGGCGCGTTTCTCGCCGAACGCCCGCAGCAGCGCGGAGGTGAGGACCTGCGCCCCGCCCGACTTCTCCAGCACCGCGCCGAGCAGCGTGCCGAGCCCGATGATGGCCGCGATGTGCCCGAGCACGCCGCCGAAACCGGACTCGAGCAGCGAGTCCGAGGCGCCCTGTGCCGACCCGACGAGCGTGCCCACGGGCACGCCCGCCGCGAGCGCCGTCAGCAGGCCCACCACGATGAGCGCGATGAACGGCTCCAGCTTCACGCGGATGATCAGCACCAGTAGCACGGCGATCGACACCGCGGCCAGCGTCAGCAGGCCCGCGGTGGATTCCTGCAGCCAGTCGACGAATCCGGTCACGCGGTCCTCCCGGAGGAGCGCAGGGAGCCGCCCGCGAGGGCTCCGGTGGGACGGCCGTCGTCGATCGCGGCGACGCCGTTGACGAACACGTACGGGATGCCCTGGGCCTGTTGCCTCGGCTGGTCGAACGTCGCCGTGTCGGCGACGGTCTCCGGGTCGAACAGCACCAGGTCCGCGGCGTAGCCCTCGCGGACGAGCCCGCGGTCGGGCAGCCGCAGCCTCCTGGCGGCCCTGCCGGTCAGGTGGGCGACGCACTCCGCGAGCGAGAGCACCCCGAGCTCGCGCACGTACCGGCCGAGATAGCGCGGGAACGTGCCCCACGCCCTCGGGTGCGGGCGGTCGCCGACGAGCAGGCCGTCGCTGCCGCCGGTGTGCGTGCGGTGCCGCATGATCGCGCGGACGTTCTCCTCGTGCCCCACGTGCATCAGGCACGACGTGCCGAGCCGCTCGGAGCGCAGCACGTCGAAGTACAGGTCGCTGGGCGCGCGGCCCTGCGCCGTCGCCGAGGCGGCGACGCTGTGCCCGACGAGATGCGCGTTGGCCGGGGCGCGGACGCCGTTGATCTCGATGGCGTCCCAGTCGATCGGCACCCCGTGCGCGCCGTCGGAGCCGGTCTCCTCCATCTCGGCGCGGATCCGCTCGCGCGTGTCCGGATCGGACAGCCGCGCGAGCGTCGCGTCGAGGCCACCCTCCGCGGCCCAGCTCGGCAGCAGCGCGGAGAGGTACGTGGCGCCCGGCAGGTACGGATAGGTGTCGAGCGTGATGTCACAGCCGTCATCGAGCGCGTCGTCCAGCAATGACAGCAGCTCAGGGGCCCTGCCCTTGTTGACGGAGAAGTTCATCGTCGCGTGCGCCAGGTGCAGCGGGCAGCCCGAGCGGCGCGACACCTCCACCATCTCGCCGAACGCCTCCAGCGCGCCCGCGCCGTAGCTGCGGTGGTGCGGGCTGTAGTACCCGCCGTGCTCGGCGGTGACCTCGCACAGTGCCACGAGCTCGTCGGTGTCCGCGTACATGCCGGGCGTGTAGGTGAGCCCCGACGACAGGCCGAACGCGCCCTGCGCCATGCCCTCGGCGACGAGCCCCCGCATCGTGTCCAGTTCGGACTCGGTGGCCGGCCGGTCCTCGAAGCCGACGGCGAGCATCCGCACGGAGCCCTGTGGCACGAGATACGCGGCGTTCACCGCGATGCCCTCGTCGAGCCGGTCGAGGTACTCGCCGACGGAGCGCCAGTTCCAGTCGAAGCCGGGCGGGTCGTCGTTCCACCCGGCCAGCTGGGCGCGCAGCGCGGCGAGTGTCGAATCGTCGACGGGAGCGTAGGAGAGCCCGTCCTGCCCGAGCACCTCCGTGGTGACGCCCTGCGAGATCTTGGCGAGGTGTCCCGGCTCGGCGAGCACCTGGAGGTCGGAGTGCGCGTGCATGTCGATGAACCCGGGCGCCAGCACCAGCCCGGTGCCGTCGATCACGCGGGAACCGGTGAGCGACCCCGGCTCGCCGAGTGCGGCGACGCGGCCCTCGGCGATGCCGACGTCGCCCTCGTACGGTTCGCCGCCGGTGCCGTCGGCGATGCGCGCGCCACGAAGGACGGTGTCCATCTCGGCCTCCTAGAAGTAGGTGCGGACCAGGTCGACCACGGTCTCTCCGTCCTCGCCGACCACGGGGACTACCGGCCACTTGTCGAACACCGTGCAGGGATGCGAGAGCCCGAGCCCCACCCAGTCGCCGACCTCCAACGGTGAGCCCGGCGGCAGCGCCACGAACGCGTGCTGGTCGTTGAGCTTGGTCACCGTGTGGCCGGTCAGCTCCCGCAGGCCGCCGCCGCGCGGACGGTGCAGCTGTGGCTCGGGCAGGCCCTCGTCGAACGACGCGTCGCGTTTGCCGAGGGTCAGCAGGGCCAGATCCGGTTCGGGCCGGGACGTCACCTGCGCCCAGGCCCGGAGCGCCGGCCTGAAGGGTGTGCCCTCGACCCGTGGCGCGGCGCCGAGCGGCGACATCGTGCGGTAGAAGCCGTCGTCGTGGGTGAGGTAGGCGCCGCTGCGCAGGATGGGTAGCACGGAGAGGCCTGATCCCCAGCCGCTGGCGAGTCCTTCGGCCACGAGATCGAAGTAGGCGCTGCCGCCCGCCGTGACGATCAGCGGTTCGTCCTCGGTGGTGTAGCCGCCCTCGGCGAGCGAGGCGGTCAGCGCGCGCAGATCGTCCACATAGGACGTGATGCGGGCCAGCGCCTCCGCGCCGGTGTCGTGGGCGAGCGCGCCCTCGTAGCCACCCGCGCCGCGCAGCCGCAGCACCGGGCTGTCGCGCACCGCCGCGGCGACGGCGAGCGCGGTCTCCCGGTCGCGCACGCCGGTGCGCCCGCCGCTCGCGCCCAGCTCCACGAGCACGTCGACGGGCCGGGGGGTGCCGGCCAGCGCCTCGGTCATCAGCTCGACGCCGCGCACGGAATCGGCCCAGCAACAGAACTCGAACCCCGGGTCGCGGTCGAGCTCCGCGGCCAGCCAGCGCAGGGCGGCCGGGTCCACGAGCTGGTTGGCCAGCAGCACCCGCGAGACGCCGAACGCGCGGTAGACACGCAGCTGGCTGGCGTTGGCGGCGGTGATACCCCACGCGCCGTGCTCCAGCTGCCGGGCGAACAGCTGCGGCGCCATCGTGGTCTTGCCGTGCGGGGCGAGCGCGACGCCGTGCGTGGCGCACCAGTCCGCCATCGCGCGCATGTTGTGCTCCAGCGCCGCCGCGTCGAGCACCACGATCGGGCCGACGAACCCGTCGTCGAACAGCCTCGCACCGCTCGCGGCGGCCTCGGCGAGCGGGCGGCCCTCCCACGCCGAGGGCAGCGCTTTGAACCGCCAGCCGAGCGGCTCCTCGCCGAGGGCGCGCAGTGCGGAGGTGTCCAGCGTCGCAGGCTCATGTTGCATAATGTGCAATGCTGATTGCGTAGAACGCATTCGAAAGATGTAGCATCGCTCCCGCAGCGGGGTCAACGGCCGGATTCGGAGGGGACACGTGGTCGAGGTGCTGTGCGTCGGCGAGGCGATGGCGGTGTTCGTGCCCGCCGAGCCGGGGCCCGCCCACGAGGTGCGCACGTGGCGCCGGACCGTCGGCGGCGCCGAGTCCAACGTGGCCCGCGCGCTGGCCGCGCTGGGTGTGCCGAGCGCCTTCGCGGGAGCGGTCGGCGACGACGCCTTCGGCAGGGCGCTACTCGCGGAGCTCGCCGCCGAGGGGGTCGACGTCAGCCGCGTCCGCACCGATCCCGCGCGCCGGACCGGCCTCTACGTCAAGGAGAACGGCGACTCCGGCACCGTCATGCGCTACTACCGCGCGGGCTCGGCCGCGTCCGCGATGGGTCCCGAATTGCTGTCCACAGTGGACCTTTCCGTCGTGCGGCTGGTGCATCTCTCCGGCATCACCCCGGCCCTCTCACCCGCCTGCCACGAGCTCGTCCGCGCGCTTCTCGAAGCGCCGCGCGGAAACCGCCTGGTGTCGTTCGACGTCAACTGGCGGCCGACGCTGTGGGCGGGCCGCGATCCCGGCGAGGTCGCCGGCCTCGCCGCGCTCGCCGACCTCGTGCTGACCGGCGAGGACGAGGCCGAGCAGGTGTGGGGGACCGGTGAGCCCGCGCGCCTGCGCGCGCTGCTGCCCGAGCCGGCCACGGTGGTGGTCAAGCACGGCGAGCGCGGCGCCACGCTGCTGGAACGCGGGCGGGCGCCGGTGTTCGAGCCCGCTCTCGCCGTCGACGTGGTGGAGCCCGTCGGTGCCGGCGACGCCTTCGCGGCGGGCTTCCTCGCGGCCACACTCCGCGGCGAGGATGCCCGCACCCGTCTGCGCGCCGGGCACCTCCAGGCCGCAGCGACCCTGCTGACCAGGGACGACGTGAGCACGCCGCTGCCCCCCGACGTCGTGGCCACGCTGCTGCGCGCCGCCGAGCCGGAGTGGGCGGCGGCGCGGCTGACCGTCGGGGAGGTGCGCGGATGAGCCAGAGCCTCGACCGCGCGCTCACGCTCGTCGCCGCCCTGGCCGGCGAGCCGAAGACGCTCGACCAGCTCGCAGCGGAGATCGGTGTGCACAAGTCCACCGTCCTGCGGCTGCTGCGCACGCTCGAGTCGCACCATTTCGTGCACCGCGAGGGCGCGCGGCACTACCGGCTCGGCAGCGCGCTGTTCGACCTCGCCAACCGGTCGCTCGAACAGCGCGACGTGCGGCGCGGCGCCGAACCCGCACTGGCCGCGCTCAACGAGCGCACCGGCCACACCGTGCACCTCGCGAGCTTCGAGGACGGCGAGGTCGTCTACATCGACAAGTTCGAGGGACACCACGCGGTGCGCATGTACTCGCGCGTCGGCAAGCGCGCGCCGCTGCACTGCACGGCTGTCGGCAAAGTGCTGGCCGCCGCGCTGCCCCCGGCCCGGCGCGACGAGCTCGCCCGCTCGCTCGGCTACCCGGCGCTCACGGCGAACACCATCACCGACGCCGACTCCTACCTCGCCGAGCTGGAGCGCGTGGCCGAACGTGGGTACGCCCTCGACGCCACCGAGCACGAGGACTTCATCCACTGCATCGCGGCACCGGTGCGCGGAGCCCGCGGCGAGGTGCTCGCCGCGCTGTCGCTGTCCGTGCCCACGGTGCTGCTCGACATCGACGGCCTGCTGGCACTGGTCCCCGACCTGCTGGCGGCCGCGGAGGAAGCGTCCATCCGATGTGGATGGTCGAGGAACGAACAGGGAGGAACCAGCCGATGACGAACGGTGCGATCAGCACGGATGCCGCCCCCAAGCCCGTCGCCGCGTACTCGCAGGCGAAGCGCAAGGGCAACATCCTGCAGCTCGCGGGTCAGGTGGGCATCGACCCGGCCACCGGGACGGTCGTGCCCGGCGGCGTCGCCGAGCAGACCCGGCAGGTGTTCGCCAACCTCGAGGCTGTGCTCGCCGAGGCGGGCGCGAGCATGACCGACGTCGTGATGATGCGCGTCTACCTCACCGACACCGCGCACTTCGCCGAGCTGAACGAGACGTACAACGCGCTCATCCCCGAGCCGTACCCCGCCCGCACGACCGTGTACGTGGGCCTGCCCGAGGGCCTGCTCGTGGAGATCGACGCGCTGGCCGTGCTCGACGGGTAGTTCAGTAAACCGGGCCGGTGTACTTCTCGCCCGGACCCTGGCCAGGTGCGTCCGGCACCGCGGAGGCCTCCCGGAACGCCTTCTGGAGGGACTGCAGGCCGTCGCGCAGCGGCGCGGCGTGCAGGCCGAGGTACTCGCCGGAGGCGGTGACCAGCCCGGCCAGGGCGGTGATCAGCCTCCGGGCCTCGTCGAGGTCGCGGTGCGGGCTCGTTTCGGGGTCGGGGTCGGCGAGACCGAGCCGTTCGGCGGCGGCGGAGAGCAGCATGACGGCGGCCCTGCTGATGACCTCGACGCTCGGGATGTCCCGGAGCTCGCGGTCCTCCGGGGAATTTTCGGGCTGCTGAGAAGCGTTGTCCACCACGTCTGGTACCCTTCCACGAGCGACCAGCCTCCGAGCGATCGGGGGCCGCAAGTGGAGCCCCGCTCCCACCCGAGTCGCCGCCAGCACGACGAGGCGGCCGGGTCCGGTCCCGCGGCGTACGAGCGGTTCATCCGTGTCGGCGCAGGCGGAACGCCTGGTACGACCAGGCACCGATCGGATCGAGGGCCCCGCACACCAGTACGAAGAGTACGTGTGACCGGGGCCCGTGGTATGTGGGCACCAGGGTCGAAACGAGAACAGCGACATTTGGACCAAGGAGGCCCCATCAGCTCCGAGACGCGCATCAACGAGCGCATCCGTGTTCCCGAGGTTCGCCTCGTGGGACCGAACGGTGAGCAGGTCGGCATCGTCCGCATCGAGGACGCGCTGCGGCTCGCCCAGGAGGCCGACCTCGACCTCGTCGAGGTGGCCCCGCAGGCACGGCCGCCAGTGGCCAAGCTCATGGACTTCGGCAAGTTCAAGTACGAGAGCGCGCAGAAGGCCCGCGAGTCCCGCCGGAACCAGCAGCTGACCGTCATCAAGGAACAGAAGCTGCGTCCCAAGATCGACCAGCACGACTACGAGACGAAGAAGGGCCACGTGTCCCGCTTCCTCGCGGCCGGCAACAAGGTCAAGGTGACGATCATGTTCCGCGGACGGGAGCAGTCGCGGCCCGAGCTGGGATTCCGGCTCCTGCAGAAGCTCGCCGACGATGTCGCCGAGCTGGGCTTCGTGGAGTCGTCGCCGAAGCAGGACGGCCGCAACATGATCATGGTGCTGGCGCCGCACAAGAACGCTAAGGCAAAGTCGAAGGCGGCCAAGGAGACCGAGTCCGCCGAGTCGTGACGGCCAGCGTCGGCCGAGAGCACGCACAGCAGCACACCGGTTCTCGGTGTGCTGCCGTCTGAAAGAGGAAAGAATGCCGAAGAACAAGACTCACAGCGGGATGTCGAAGCGTGTCCGGGTCACGGGCACCGGCAAGATCCGCCGCCAGAAGGCGGGCCGTCGCCACCTGATGGAGAAGAAGTCCAGCCGGGTCACGCGCCGTCTCGAGGGCACCACGGAGGTCGCCGCCGCCGACGTCAAGCGCATCAAGAAGCTGCTCGGTCGCTGACCTCCCGACGAACCCGCCGTAACCACCGGGGCGCCCGGGCGCGCCCCCTGAACGACAGGATGGACCCGTGGCACGCGTCAAGCGGGCGGTGAACGCCCAGAAGAAGCGTCGCGCAACTCTCGAACTGGCCAGCGGCTACCGCGGTCAGCGTTCGCGGCTGTACCGCAAGGCCAAGGAGCAGACGCTCCACTCGCTCAACTACGCCTACCGGGACCGTCGTGCCCGCAAGGGCGACTTCCGGCAGCTGTGGATCACCCGCATCAACGCCGCCGCCAGGCAGAACGGCATCACCTACAACCGGTTCATCCAGGGCCTCAAGGCCGCCGGTGTCGAGGTCGACCGCAAGATCCTGGCCGAGCTCGCCGTCAACGACGCCGCTGCGTTCGCCTCGCTCGCCGAGCTCGCGAAGCAGAACGTCAACACCGAAGAGAAGAAGTCGGCCTGATCGCCGGTGACGACCGACCCGGGGAGGTCACGGTGTTCACGCACCGGACGCCCCGGGTCGTTGCCGCTCGGCGCCTGACGACCCGGTCCGGCCGCGAAGAGGCGGGCCGCTTCCTCGCCGAGGGCGCACAGTCCGTTCGCGAGGCGCTGCGGTACGGGCGGGTGCACGAGCTGTTCGCCACGGAGGCCGCCGCGGCCAGGCACCCGGACCTGCTCGAACAGGCACCCCGGGTGTCGCCGATCAACCAGCGGGCGGCCGAGCTGCTGTCGGAGACCGTGTCGCCGCAGGGCCTCGTGGCCGTGTGCGACACCGTCACCGTCGGAGTGGACATCGCGCTGGCCGGGACGCCACGCCTGGTCGCCGTGCTGGTCGGCATCGCCGACCCCGGCAACGCGGGCACCGTGCTCCGCGCCGCGGACGCGGCGGGCGCCGACGCGGTGATCTTCGCGGGCGACGCGGTGGACGTGCACAACGGCAAGTGCGTCCGCGCCTCCACCGGCAGCCTCTTCCACCTCCCCGTCGCCAGGGACCGCGACGTCGCCGCAGTGTTGGCCGCGTGCTCACGGGCGGGGCTGCGCACCGTCGCCGCGCACGGCTACGCGGACCACGACCTGCGCTCGGCGCCTGGCCTGGCCGCGCCGACGGCGTGGCTGTTCGGCAACGAGGCGCACGGGCTGCCCGAGGACGTGCTGGCCTCGGCCGACGCCGTCGTGAAGGTGCCGATCTACGGCAAGGCCGAGAGCCTCAACCTGGCCACCGCGGCCGCCGTCTGTCTCTACGCGAGCGCGTTGCGGAACGAGCCCTGACCGAGGGTGACCGCCGGGCAGCCAACCCGGATCACCTAGAATCTTCACGTCCTTCTGCCCACGTTCGCTCGCGCCTGCGTGGTGCTTCCAGAACCGTCTGCGGACGCCGAGGAGCCATGTCCGAAGCCTTCGACAAGCAAGAGTCCCCGCAGGTGGACCCGCTCGCCTCCGAGAAGCTCGAGGCCGCCGTCAAGGCGGCCGAGGAGGAGTTCGCCGCCGCCGCGGACCTGGACGCGCTGGCCGGGGTGAAGCCGGCCCACCTGGGCGACCAGGCGCCGCTGTCGCTCGCCCGCCGCGAGATCGGTTCGCTGCCCAAGGAGCGGAAAGCCGAGGCAGGCAAGCGGGTGAACGAGGCCAGGCAGACCGTCCAGGCCGCCTACGACGCCCGCCTCGCCGCGCTGCAGGCCGAGCGGGACGAGCGCGTGCTGCGGGACGAAGCCGTCGACGTCACCCTGCCGTGGGACCGGGTGCCCCGGGGTGCCCGGCACCCGATCACCACGATCGCCGAGCGCGTCGCGGACGTCTTCGTCGGCATGGGCTACGAGGTCGCCGAAGGCCCAGAGCTCGAGGCCGAGTGGTTCAACTTCGACGCGCTGAACTTCGGCAAGGACCACCCAGCGCGGCAGCTGCAGGACACGTTCTACGTCGGCGACGACGACTCGAACCTCGTGCTGCGCACGCACACCTCGCCCGTGCAGGCGAGGGCGCTGCTGCACCGCGACCTGCCGGTCTACATCGTCTGCCCCGGCCGGACGTTCCGCACCGACGAGCTCGATTCCACGCACACTCCCGTCTTCCATCAGGTCGAGGGGCTAGCCGTGGACAAGGGCATCACGATGGCGCACCTCAAGGGCACGCTCGACGCGTTCGCGAGGGCGATCTTCGGTGAGGAGTCCGGCACGCGGTTCCGCCCGCACTTCTTCCCGTTCACGGAGCCCTCGGCCGAGGTGGACGTGTGGTTCCCGGAGAAGAAGGGCGGCGCGGGCTGGGTCGAGTGGGGCGGCTGCGGCATGGTCAACCCCAACGTGCTGCGTGCCTGTGGCGTCGATCCGGAGGTGTACTCGGGCTTCGCGTTCGGGATGGGCCTCGAGCGGACGCTGCAGTTCCGCAACGGCATCCCCGACATGCGCGACATGGTGGAGGGCGACGTGCGGTTCACCCTTCCCTTCGGGACGGAGGCGTGAATGGCTGACAATCGCGAAGCCGGTCATGCGCGCCGACCGGGTGCCGGTGTCCCGCAAGAAGGAGTGGCGTAGTGCGAGTCCCCGTCAGCTGGCTGAAGGAGCACCTCGAGCTCAGCGACGACGTGACCACCGAGGCGCTGGTCGACGCGTTCGTGCGCATCGGCATCGAGGTCGAGGGCGTCGAGCCGCTCGGCACGGTCACCGGTCCGCTCGTGATCGGCCGCGTGGTCGAGATCGAGGAGCTCACCGAGTTCAAGAAGCCCATCCGGTACTGCCGGGTGGAGGTCGGTGACGCAGACCTGGACGAGGCGGACGACGACGCCGACTCCGACGACGACACCGCTGAGGCCGCCGCCGGCGAGGACGCCGAGGAGGTCGACCCGACCCGCCCGCGCACCAACGGGATCATCTGCGGAGCCAGCAACTTCGCCGAGGGCGATCTCGTGGTGGTCGCGCTCCCGGGTGCCGTGCTGCCCGGCGACTTCACGATCTCGGCACGCAAGACCTACGGCCGCGTCAGCGAGGGCATGATCTGCTCGGCCAGGGAGCTGGGCCTCGGCGAGGACCACACCGGCATTCTCGTGCTGCCCTCGGGCACCGCGAGCCCCGGCGACGACGCCCGCGAGGTGCTCGACCTCGACGACACCGTCCTGGAACTGGCTCCGACGCCGGACCGCGGCTACGCGCTGTCGATCCGCGGACTGTCCCGCGAGCTGGCCTGCGCGCTCGACGTGCCGCTCGGTGACCCCGCCAAGATCGAGGTGCCCGAGGCCGAGGGCGAGGCCTGGCCCGTGCACATCGAGGATCCGGAGGGCTGCCGCCGTTTCGTGCTGCGCCGCGTGACGGGTCTCGACGCCGGCGCCCCGACGCCGTGGTGGATGCGGCGCAGGCTGCTGCTGTCCGGCATGCGCTCCATCTCACTGGCCGTCGACGTCACCAACTACGTGATGCTCGAGCTGGGCCACCCGCTGCACGCGTTCGACACCGGCTCCATCAAGGGCGACCTGGTGGTGCGCAGGGCCCGGCAGGGCGAGAAGCTCGTCACGCTGGACGACGCCGAGCGCGCGCTGGACCCCGATGACGTGGTGATCGCCGACGACAGCGGCGTCATCTCGCTGGCGGGCACCATGGGCGGCGCGAGCACCGAGATCAGCACGGACAGCACCGACGTGCTGCTCGAGGCCGCGCACTGGGACCCGCCGTCGATCAGCCGCACCGCGCGCAGGCACAGGCTCTTCTCCGAGGCGGCGAAGCGGTTCGAGCGCTTCACCGACCCGCAGCTGTGCGCGGTCGCCGTGGAGCGCGCCGCCCGGCTGCTGCGCCAGTACGGCGAGGGCAGCATCCGGCCCGGCCGCACCGACGTGGGCGAGGTCCCGCCGACGCCGGCCATCACGATGCCGATCAACCTGCCCGACCGGGTCGCCGGCGTGCGCTACGAGCGCGGCGTGACCGTCAGCCGCCTCACGCAGATCGGCTGCAAGGTGGCCGTCGGCACCGGCGACGACGGCACCGCGCTCGTCACGGCCGTGCCGCCGAGCTGGCGCGGCGACCTGGCGCAGCCCACCGACCTCGTGGAGGAGGTGCTGCGGCTCGAGGGCTACGACAGCATCCCGTCCACGCTGCCGCCCGCACCCGCGGGCCGTGGCCTCACCGAGACGCAGCGGCGCCGTCGAACGGTGTCCCGTGCGCTCGCCGAGGCAGGCTATGTCGAGGTGCTGCCCTTCCCCTTCGTCCCGGCCTCGGTCTGGGACGCGTTCGGGCTGCCCGCCGACGACGCTCGCAGGCGCGGCCTGACCGTTCGCAACCCGCTCGAGGCGGACAAGAACCAGCTGGCGACCTCCCTTCTGCCCGGTCTGCTGGAGACGCTGCAGCGCAACATCTCCCGCGGGTTCCGTGACCTCGCGCTCTTCCACATCGGCCAGGTGGTGCTGCCCGGCGAGGGCCGCGCGGCCGCGCCCGACCCCGGCGTCGCGGCTCGCCCGAGCGACGAGGACCTGGCCGCGCTGGAGCGGGCCGTGCCCGACCAGCCCCAGCACGTCGCCGTGGTGCTCACCGGCCAGCGCCGCCGCTCCGGCTGGTGGGGCGACGGCGAGACCGCGAACTGGGCCGACGCCGTGCAGGCCGCCCGCACCATCGCCGAGGCGGGCGGTGTCGAGCTGCACACCGAGGCCGCCGACCTGCCGCCGTGGCACCCGGGCCGCTGCGCCCGCCTCCTGGTCGGCGACGTCGCGGTCGGCCACGCCGGTGAGCTGCACCCCAAGGTCGTCGAGGCGCTCGGCCTGCCCAAGCGCACCGTGGCCATGGAGCTCGACCTCGACGCCGTGCCGCTGCGGGACTCACGGCCCGCGCCGTCGATCTCGCCGTTCCCGCCCGTGCTGCTGGACGTGGCGCTGGTGACCGACGCCGAGGTGCCGTCCGCCGACCTGGCCGCCTCGCTGCGCGAGGGCGCGGGCGAGCTGATCGAGGACGTCACCCTGTTCGACACCTACACGGGCGAGCAGGTGGGCGAGGGCAAGCGCTCGCTGGCGTACAAGCTGCGCTTCCGCGCACCCGACCGGACCCTCACCGTCGAGGAGGCGACGCAGGCCCGCGATGCCGCCGTCGCCGCCGCGGCGGAGCGGTTCGGCGCCGTCCTCCGCGGCTGAGTGGGCACGGCGGCTGACGCCGCCCCCCGTGGTTGACGCCGTGCCTGCGGTTGAGGCCGCGCCCGTGGTTGGTGCCGTGCCTGCGGCCGACGCCGCGCCTGCGGTTGACGCCGCGCTCGTGGTTGGTGCCGTGCCTGCGGCTGACGCCGCGCCTGCGGCTGACGCCGCGCCTGCGGCTGACGCCGCGCCTGCGGCTGACGCCGCGCCCGCGCTTGAGGCCGCGCCCGCGCTTGAGGCCGCGCCCGCGTAGAGGCGGTCGCCGGGGCTCGTGCCGCTACGCGGTGGTGCTCAGATGCTTGAGTGCCTCCTTCCGCGAGAGTGGGGACAGCCCCGGATGGTCGGCGACGAACGCGCGGACCCAGTCCGCGTCGGTGCGGGCGTACTGGCGGAGCGCCCACCCGATGCCCTTGCGCAGGAAGAAGTCCGGGTCACCCACGTTTGCCTCCGCGCAGTACGCGAGCAGGTCCGGGTCGGTGGCCTCCTTGGACCCCACCTGGCAGATCACCGCGATGCGGCGCTTCCACCGGTCGCCGTCGTGGGCCCACGCGCGCATCAGCGGTGACACCGTCGCCGGGTCGGCCCGCAGGATGGGACCGACGCGGCGGATCGCGATCTCGTCCACGTAGTCCCACCACGCCCCGGTGACGATCAGGTGCTCGTACAGCGGCAGCCGCTCCGGCGTCTGCCAGCGGGCGTAGGCGCGGTGCCCCGTGAGGTCGATGGCCAGGTACCGCTCCTCCCGGTGTGCCGCCTCGTCCCACAGCTGCCGGACCACCGACTCCCACACCGGCACGTCGGGCAGTGGATGCTCCGCGAACAGCCTGCGCCCGAGGATCTCCCTGGCGGGCTTGGGCACCCCACGGAACGGCAGCTCCGACTTCATGTACCGCCGCATGTCGGGAGCCTTGGCAGGGTCGGCCAGCTCGGCTAGCCCGTCCCGCACGGCTCGTACCAACGGATGCGTCATCGTCAGCCCGCCTCTCCCACCGGCTTCGGTCCGCGTGCCCGGTCATCTTGCCCCCACCTGTCGTTGTCGTTGATCTCCTGCGACCGTAGGACCGGGCACCGACAAGAACGGCCCCTCTGCCGCGAACCGGCGCGAACGGAGCCGTCACCGCGGGCTCACGGGAACCCGTTTGATTGATATTGCGTCATCATGCATAATCATTCGCATGACGGTGAAGGTTGCGGTGGCCGGTGCCACCGGATACGCGGGCGGGGAGCTCCTCCGCCTGCTGCTCGCCCACCCGGACATCGAGATCGGCGCACTGACCGCCGCGAGCAGTGCGGGCACGCCGCTGCGGGGGCATCAGCCGCACCTGGTGCCGCTCGCGGACCGGGTCGTCGCTGAGACGACCCCCGAGAAGCTCGCCGGCCACGACGTGGTCTTCCTCGCGCTGCCGCACGGGCACTCCGCCCAGCTCGCGGCCCAACTCGGTCCGGACGTGCTCGTGGTGGACCTCGGCGCCGACCACCGCCTCACCGAGGCGGCCGACTGGCAGCGCTGGTACGGCGGAGACCACGCGGGCACGTGGCCCTACGGCCTGCCCGAGCTGCCCGGCGCCCGCGAGAAGCTCCAGGGAGCCAAGCGCGTCGCCGTCCCCGGGTGCTTCCCGACCGGCGGCACGCTCGCCCTTGTGCCCGCGTTCGCGGAGGGGCTCGTCAAGCCCGAGGTCACGGTCGTCGCCGTCACCGGCACGTCCGGCGCTGGCAAGAGCCTCAAGCCGCACCTGCTCGGCTCCGAGGTGATGGGCTCGGCCAGCGCCTACGGTGTCGGCGGCGCCCACCGGCACACCCCGGAGTTCGCCCAGAACCTCGGCCTCGTCGCGGGTGAGCGCGTGACCGTGTCGTTCACGCCGGTGCTCGCGCCCATGCCGCGCGGCATCCTCACCACCGCGAGCGCCCCGCTCACGGCCGACACCGACCTCGCCGCCGTCAGGGCCGCCTACGAGAAGGCGTACGACGCCGAGCCGTTCGTGCAGCTGCTGCCCGAGGGAAGCTGGCCCACCACCGCGGCGACGGTCGGCTCCAACAACGTCCAGCTGCAGGTGGCCGTCGACGCCGACGCGGGCCGCCTCGTCGTGGTTGCCGCCATAGACAACCTCACCAAGGGCACCGCGGGCGGTGCCGTCCAGTCCATGAACATCGCGCTCGGGCTGCCCGAGACCACGGGACTTCCGGCCGTAGGAGTCGCGCCATGACGATCACCTCCCCCCAGGGCTTCCGTGCCGCCGGGGTCACCGCGGGCCTCAAGGCCAGCGGCAAGCCCGACGTCGCCCTCGTCGTCAACGACGGACCCTCCGACGTCGCCGCCGCCGTGTTCACCACCAACCGCTGCAAGGCCAACCCGGTGCTCTGGAGCGAGCAGGTGATGCAGGGCCGCAAGGCCAGGGCTGTCGTCCTCAACTCAGGCGGAGCCAACTGCTACACCGGCCCCGAAGGCTTCCAGAACACGCACGCCTCGGCGGAGCTGGTGGCCGACAAGCTCGGCATCGGCGCGATCGACGTCGTCGTGTGCTCCACCGGCCTCATCGGCGAGCAGCTGCAGGCCGACAAGCTCATGGCCGGCATCACCGAGGCCGCAGCCGGGCTCTCCGCGACGGGAGGACCCGCCGCGGCCGAGGCGATCATGACCACCGACACCCGCAGCAAGGAGGCCCTGCGCGAGGGCGGCGGCTGGAGCATCGGCGGCATGGCGAAGGGCGCAGGCATGCTCGCGCCCGCGCTCGCGACGATGCTCGTGGTCGTCACCACCGACGCGCAGGTGGAGGCCGACACAGCCGACCGCGCGCTGCGAGCCGCCACGCGGGTGACCTTCGACCGGCTCGACTCCGACGGCTGCATGTCCACCAACGACACCGTGCTGCTCATGTGCAGTGGCGCCTCCGGGGCGTCGCCGGACGAGGCCGAGTTCACCGCACGGCTCACCGAGGTCTGCCACGACCTCGCCCAGCAGCTGCTCGGCGACGCCGAGGGCGCCGATCACGACATCGCCATCGAGGTCGTCAACGCCGCGACCGAGGACGACGCCGTCGAGGTGGGCCGCGCCATCGCGCGCAGCAACCTCTTCAAGACCGCCGTCTTCGGCAAGGACCCGAACTGGGGCCGCATCCTCGCCTCCGTCGGCACCACCAGCGCGGCCTTCGAGCCCGACGCGCTCGACGTGGCGTTCAACGGCGTGTGGATCTGCAAGGACGGCCAGCCGGGCGAGCCCCGCGACAAGGTCGACCTGACCGGGCGCGAGGTGAGCGTGGTCGTCGACCTCAAGGCGGGCACCGAGAAGGCGACGATCTGGACCAACGACCTGACGCACGCGTACGTGCACGAGAACTCGGCGTACTCGACATGACGGGCGGCAACAGCGCGGAATCACTGGTCCCCGCCGACGAGCGGCTGGCGACGGCGGCCGAGAAGGCCGGCGTGCTGATCGAGGCGCTGCCGTGGCTGCAGCGGTTCCACGGCGCGACCGTGGTGATCAAGTACGGCGGCAACGCCATGATCGACGACGACCTCAAGCGGGCGTTCGCGCAGGACATGGTGTTCCTGCGCATCGCCGGGCTGCGGCCGGTGGTCGTGCACGGCGGTGGCCCGCAGATCACCGCGATGCTCGGCAGGCTGGGTATCGAGGGCGAGTTCAAGGGCGGCCTGCGCGTCACCACCCCCGAGACGATGGACGTGGTCCGGATGGTGCTGGTGGGCCAGGTCAGCCGCGAGCTGGTGGGCCTCATCAACGCGCACGGGCCGTACGCGGTCGGCATCTCCGGCGAGGACGGCAGGTTGTTCACCGCCGAGCGCAAGCACGCAACGGTCGACGGCGAGCAGGTGGACGTCGGGCTCGTTGGCGAGGTCGCGAGCGTCAACCCGGACGCCGTGCTCGACATCGTGAACGCGGGCCGCATCCCGGTGGTGTCCACCGTGGCGCCGGACGTCGACGGCGTGGTGCACAACGTCAACGCCGACACGGCCGCGGGTGCGCTCGCGGCGGCGCTCGGCGCGGAGAAGCTCGTGGTGCTCACCGACGTCGAGGGCCTCTACGCCAACTGGCCCGACCGCTCGTCGCTGATCGACCGCATCGAGGCCGACCGGCTCAAGGAAATGCTGCCGAGCCTCGCGAGCGGGATGATCCCGAAGATGGAGGCGTGCCTGCGGGCGATCAACGGCGGTGTCCGCAGGGCGCACGTGATCGACGGGCGGATCGCGCACTCGGTACTGCTCGAAGTTTTCACGTCGCGGGGCATCGGCACGATGGTCCTGCCGCAGGAGACAGGGGGAGCGTAGTGTCCAACCAGGACAAGCAGCAGCGGTGGCAGGCCGCGATGATGAACAACTACGGCACCCCGCAACTGTCGCTGGAGCGCGGTGAGGGCGCCGTGGTGTGGGACGCCGACGGCAACCGCTACCTCGACCTGCTCACCGGCATCGCCGTGAACGCGCTCGGCCACGCGCACCCCGCGGTGGTGGAGGCCGTGACGCGGCAGATCTCCACGATCGGTCACACATCCAATCTCTACATCAACGAGCCCGCGCTCAAGCTGGCCGAGCGGCTGCTCGATCTGTCCGGTGTGGACGGTGACGGCCGGGTGCTGTTCTGCAACTCCGGGGCGGAGGCGGTCGAGGCCGCGCTCAAACTGACCCGGCGCACCGGCCGTACGAAGGTGATCGCCACCGAGGGCGGCTTCCACGGCCGGACGATGGGCGCGTTGTCGCTCACCGGCCAGCCTGGCAAGCGCACGCCGTTCGAGCCGCTGGTGCCGGGCGTCGAGCACATTCCCTTCGGTGACGTCGCCGCGCTGGAGGCCGCCGTCGACGGTGAGACCGCCGCGTTCGTCGTCGAGCCCGTCCAGGGGGAGAACGGCGTTGTCGTCCCTCCGGAGGGCTACCTGCAGGTCGCCCGTGCGATCACGGCGAAGCACGGCGCGCTGCTGGTGGTGGACGAGGTGCAGACGGGCATCGGCAGGCTGGGCAGCTGGTTCGCGTTCCACCGGGCCGGCATCGTCCCGGACGTCATCACGCTGGCGAAGGGCCTCGGCGGCGGCCTGCCGCTGGGCGCGTGCATCGCCGTCGGGCAGGCCGCGTCGCTGTTCGAGCCGGGCCAGCACGGCACGACGTTCGGCGGCAACCCGGTGTGCTGCGCTGCCGGGCTCGCGGTGCTGGACACGATCGCCGCCGACGGGCTGCTCGAACACGCATCCGGCCTCGGCAAGGAGATCGCGGCCGGCGTCGAGAAGCTCGGCCATCCGCTGATCGGCGGGGTCCGGGGCTCGGGCCTGCTGATCGGTATCCTGCTGCGCGAGCAGGTGTCGGCCAAGGTCGCCGCCGCGGCGCAGCGGGCGGGCCTGCTGATCAACCCGATCCAGCCCGACGTCATCCGGCTCGCCCCACCACTGATCTTCAGCAACGAGCAGGCCGACGAGTTCCTGGCCGCGCTGCCCGGCGCGCTCGACTCCACCACCACGAAGGACACCGACTGACATGCCTCGCCACTTCCTCCGCGACGACGACCTGAGCCCCGAGGAACAGCTCCAGGTTCTCGACCTCGCCGACGAGCTGAAGAAGCAGCCCTACCGGGACACTCTGGCGGGCCCGAAGGCCGTCGCCGTGATCTTCGAGAAGAACTCGACGCGGACCCGGTTCTCGTTCGAGGTCGGCATCGCGCAGCTCGGCGGGCACCCGGTGGTGGTCGACGGGCGGAGCATGCAGCTCGGCCGCGAGGAGACCATCGAGGACACCGCGCGGGTGCTGTCGCGCTACGTCGACGTGGTGGTGTGGCGCACGTTCGCGCAGGCCCGCATCGACTCCTTCGCGTCGGTGGCGAGCGTGCCGGTGGTCAACGCGCTCACCGACGAGTTCCACCCGTGCCAGATCCTCGCCGACCTGCAGACGATCCGGGAGCGCAAGGGCACCCTCGCCGGGCTGACCCTGACCTACCTCGGTGACGCGGCCAACAACATGGCCCACTCGCTGCTGCTCGGCGGTGTCACGGCGGGGCTGCACGTGCGGGTCGCGGCGCCGGAGGGCTTCCATCCGGCGCCGTGGGTGCTCGACGCGGTGGCCAAGCGGGCGGCGGAGACGGGCGGCAGCGCGAAGGTGTTCACCGACCCGCACGCCGCGGTGGACGGCGCCGACGTGGTGACCACGGACGCGTGGACGTCGATGGGCCAGGAGAACGACGGGAAGGACCGGGTGCTGCCGTTCCGGCCGTACCAGGTCAACGCCGAGCTACTGGCCCGTACCGGCGAGGACACGATCGTGTTGCACGACCTGCCCGCTCACCGGGGCTGGGAGATCACCGACGAGGTGCTCGACGGCCCGGCGAGCGCGGTGTGGGACGAGGCGGAGAACCGCCTGCACGCGCAGAAGGCGCTGCTCGTCTGGCTGCTCGACCAGGTGGACCGACGATGAGTCGAGCGGCGCGCCAGGCCAGGATCACCGAGCTGGTGTCCACGATGGCCATCCGCAGCCAGACAGAGCTCGCGAAACTGCTGGCCGCCGAGGGCATCGAGGTCACGCAGGCTACCTTGTCCAGGGACCTCGACGAGCTGGGTGCGGTGAAGCTGAGGGGTGCGGACTCCGGTGCGCCGGTGTACGTGATACCCGAGGACGGCAGCCCGGTGCGGGGCGTGCAGGGCGGTACGTCCCGGTTGTCGCGGCTGCTGGCCGAGCTGATGGTCTCGGTGGACGCCTCGGGCAACCTCATGGTGCTGCGGACCCCGCCGGGGGCCGCGCAGTTCCTGGCCAGCGCGATCGACAGGGCGGCGTTGGAGGAGGTCGTCGGCTCGATCGCGGGCGACGACACGGTGGCGGTGATCGCCAGGGAACCGCTGTCGGGCAAGGACCTGGCAGGCCGCTTCGCCGCGATGGCGCAGCGATCGTCTACTTCGGACGTAAACGGTAGTGAGGAGAACAACCATGACTGACCGGGTGGTGCTCGCGTACTCGGGCGGGCTCGACACCTCGGTGGCGATCGGCTGGATCGCCGAGGAGACCGGCGCCGAGGTGGTGGCGGTGGCCGTCGACCTCGGCCAGGGCGGCGAGGACCTCGAGACCATTCGCAAGCGGGCGCTGGACTGCGGCGCCGTCGAGGCCGTCGTCGCCGACGCGCGCGACGAGTTCGCCGACCAGTACTGCCTGCCCGCGCTGCAGGCCAACGCGCTGTACATGGACCGGTACCCGCTGGTGTCGGCGTTGTCGCGGCCGGTGATCGTCAAGCACCTCGCCGAGGCCGCCAAGTACCACGGCGCCACCACCGTCGCGCACGGCTGCACCGGCAAGGGCAACGACCAGGTGCGATTCGAGGTCGGCATCGGCGCGCTCGCGCCGGACCTCGACGTGCTCGCCCCGGTGCGGGACTTCGCGTGGACGCGGGAGAAGGCGATCGCCTACGCCGAGGAGCGCGACCTGCCCATCGACGTCACCAAGAAGTCGCCGTTCTCGATCGACCAGAACGTGTGGGGCCGCGCGGTGGAGACGGGCATCCTCGAGGACCTGTGGAACGCGCCGCCGAAGGAGGTCTACTCCTACACCCAGGACCCGACGGTCCACTTCCAGGCGCCCGACGAGCTGGTGATCACGTTCGACAAGGGCGTGCCGGTGGCCATCGACGGCAAGCCGGTCACGATGCTCGAGGCCATCAAGGAGCTCAACACCCGCGCTGGCGCGCACGGCATCGGCAGGCTCGACATGGTCGAGGACCGGCTGGTGGGCATCAAGAGCCGCGAGGTGTACGAGGCGCCGGGCGCGATCGCGCTGATCACCGCGCACCAGGAGCTGGAGAACGTCACCGTCGAGCGCGACCTGGCCCGGTTCAAGCGGCAGGTCGAGCAGCGCTGGGGCGAGCTGGTGTACGACGGCCTGTGGTTCTCGCCGCTGAAGGACGCGCTGGACGGCTTCGTCGCGAAGACGCAGGAGCACGTGACCGGTGAGATCCGCATGGTGCTGCACGGCGGCACCGCGACCGTGACCGGCCGGCGCAGCGACGAGTCGCTGTACGACTTCAACCTGGCGACCTACGACGAGGGCGACACCTTCGACCAGTCGCTGGCGAAGGGTTTCGTGCAGCTGTGGGGCCTGCCCAGCAAGATCGCGGCGAAGCGCCAGCAGAGCAAGAACTGACCGTTTCCGACAGAGAGTGACAGCGTGACCGAGAAGGACAGCGGACAGCCGGTGGCCCTGTGGGGCGGGCGGTTCGCGAGCGGCCCTGCCGAAGCGATGGCGGCGCTCTCCGCCTCGACCCACTTCGACTGGCGACTGGCGCCCTACGACATCGCCGGCTCCCGGGCGCACGCCCGCGTGCTGCACCGGGCGGGGCTGCTCACCGGCGACGAGCTGGAAGCGATGCTCGCCGCGCTCGGCACGCTGGCCGACGACGTCGCGTCCGGCGCGTTCACGCCGACCATCGCGGACGAGGACGTGCACACGGCCCTCGAACGCGGTCTGCTGGAACGCGCCGGCGCGGAGCTCGGCGGCAAGCTGCGCGCCGGCCGTTCGCGCAACGACCAGGTGGCCACGCTGTTCCGGATGTGGCTGCGGGACGCGGCACGCCGCGTGGTCACGGGCACGCTCGACGTCGTCGACGCGCTGGTCGCGCAGGCGGACCGGTACCCGGACGCGGTCCTGCCGGGCCGTACGCACCTGCAGCACGCGCAGCCCGTTCTGCTGGCGCACCACCTGCTGGCCCACGCGCAGTCGCTGCTGCGCGATGTCGGCAGGCTGCGTGACTGGGACGTCCGCGCCGCGGAGTCGCCGTACGGCTCCGGCGCGCTGGCGGGCTCCTCGCTCGGTCTCGACCCCGACGCCGTGGCCGAGGAGCTGGGTTTCACCACGTCGGTGGAGAACTCGATCGACGGCACCGCCTCGCGCGACTTCGCCGCCGAGTTCGCGTTCGCGGTGGCGATGCTCTCGGTGAACCTCTCGCGGATCGCCGAGGAGGTCATCATCTGGAACACGGCCGAGTTCGGCTACGTCACGCTCGACGACGCGTGGGCCACGGGCAGCTCGATCATGCCGCAGAAGAAGAACCCGGACGTCGCGGAGTTGACGAGGGGCAAGTCGGGCAGGCTGATCGGCAACCTCACCGGGCTGCTCGCGACGCTCAAGGCGCAACCGCTCGCCTACAACCGGGACCTGCAGGAGGACAAGGAGCCGGTCTTCGACTCCGTCGAGCAGCTCGAGCTGCTGTTCCCCGCGATCGCCGGGATGCTCGGCACGCTCACCTTCCACACCGAGCGCCTGGCCGAGCTGGCACCGGCCGGGTTCACGCTCGCCACTGACATCGCCGAGTGGCTCGTGCGGCAGGGCGTGCCGTTCCGCGACGCGCACGAGGCGGCGGGCGAGTGTGTGCGGGTCGCGGAGGGCCGTGACGCCGGACTCGACGAGCTGACCGACGACGAGCTGGCGAAGATCCATCCGGCTCTCACGCCGAGTGTGCGCGAGGTCCTTACCGTCGAGGGCTCCGTGGCCTCGCGGGACGCCCGTGGCGGCACGGCGCCGGCGCGGGTCGCCGAGCAGCGCGACCGGCTCGTCGCGCGGCTGGCCGGGCACCGGGCGTGGGCGACAGGGTGATCGACCACCTCGGCGGGCTCCTAGAGTGGTGGTTGGCCTTTCCGACCGACACTGCTGGGGGAGTCGTGCCGTTCCCGACCCGTGGGCCCGTGCCGCGATGAGGCGTCAGCTCACGCGCGACGAGCTCGCCATCGATCCCGTCGACCTCGCCCGGCGGCTGCTGGGCTGCGTGCTGGAGTCGCGTGGCGAGCAGGGCACCGTGCGGGTGCGGCTGGCCGAGGTCGAGGCATACCGCGGGCTCGACGACCCGGCCTCGCACTGCTATCGGGGCCGCACGCCGCGCAACGACGTGATGTGGGGTCCGGCGGGGCACCTGTACGTGTACTTCGTCTACGGCATGCACTTCTGCGCCAACATCGTCGGGCTCACCGACGGACAGCCGGGTGCGGTGCTGCTGCGGGCCGGAGAAGTGCTGGAGGGCACCGAGCTGGCCAAGGCGCGCCGCCCGACCGCGAGGGGCAACGGGGCCGTCGCGAAAGGCCCCGCTGTGCTCACGTCCGTGCTCGGTGTCGACCGGGCCCACAACGGTATCGACCTCACCGATCCGGAGGCGTCCGTGCGCCTGCTCGACGGTCCGCGCGTGCCACCGGAGCGGATCCGCACCGGCCCCCGGGTGGGGGTGGCCGCGGCGATGGGCATCCCCTGGCGGTTCTGGATCGACGGGTCGCCCGCGGTCAGCACCTACCGGCGGGGCGGCCGGGTTCGTGCCCGGGCTGAGGGGTGAACCGGGGCGTGGGGGAAAATCCGGTGCGTGAGTGAGCACATTCTTGACGAGCTGGCCTGGCGAGGGCTGATCACGCAGTCCACCGACCTCGGCGCGCTGCGGCGCGATCTCGACGCGGGTCCGCTGGCGGTCTATATCGGGTTCGACCCGACCGCCCCGAGCCTGCACGCCGGCCACCTCGTGCAGATGCTGGTGCTGCGGCGTTTCCAGAACGCCGGGCACCGGCCGGTGCTGCTCGCGGGCGGGGGCACCGGGCTGATCGGCGACCCCCGCGATGTCGGTGAGCGCACGCTGAACTCCGAGGAGACGGTCCGGGAGTGGGCCGAGCGGCTGCGCGGGCAGCTCGCGAAGTTCGTGGACTTCGGCCACGCGGACCTGCCGCCCATCGAGGTCAACAACCTCGACTGGCTCGGCGCGATGTCGGTGCCCGTGTTCCTGCGTGACGTCGGCAAGCACTTCTCCGTCAACACGATGCTGGCGCGCGAGACCGTCAAGCGCAGGCTCGAGGGCGACGGGATCTCCTACACGGAGTTCAGCTACATGCTGCTGCAGGCGACCGACTACCGGGAGCTGTACGAGCGGCACGGGGTCAAACTGCAGATCGGCGGATCCGACCAGTGGGGCAACATCGTCGCGGGGGTCGACCTGGTGCGACGGGTGCACGGCGCGCAGGTGCACGCGGTGACCACTCCGCTGGTGACCGACTCCGAGGGGCGCAAGCTGGGGAAGTCCACCGGCGGCGGCAACGTCTGGCTGGATCCGGAGATGACCACTCCGTACGCCTGGTACCAGTACTTCCTCAACCTGCCCGACGCGAGCGTCGTGGAGTACCTCAAGCTGCTGACGTTCCTGAGCAGGGACGAGATCGCGGAGCTGGAGACGGCCACCGCTGATCGTCCGGCGGCTCGCCTCGCCCAGCGCAGGCTGGCGCAGGAGCTGACGGACCTCGTGCACGGCGAGGAGCAGACGCGTCAGGTGATCGCGGCGAGCCAGGCTCTCTTCGGCAGGGGCGAGCTCGGCGAGCTGGACGAGCCGACGCTCAACGCCGCGCTGGCCGAGGTCCCCACCGGGGAGGTCAAGCTCGCGGAAGAGCCGACGATCGTCGACCTGCTCGTGGCGGGCGGCCTGGTGGACAGCAAGGGCGCCGCGCGCCGCACGGTGAAGGAGGGCGGCGCGTACGTGAACAACACCAAGATCACCGCCGAGGACTGGCGGCCCGGTGGGTCGGACGCGTTGCACGGGCGCTGGCTCGTGGTGCGCCGGGGCAAGCGGAACCTCGCCGGCGTGCGCGTCCTGCGCTGAGCCGGGCCAGCGGGGTCCCTGAGCTGCGAATACGCGGTTAAGGGACCCCCCTGTTCGAGGGGTGTTTCGGGGGGTGTAATCTTTTCTTCGTTGCCGGGGAGACCGGGCCGGTGGGAGACCACAGGGCGCGGGTTACCAGGCCGGGGAATACGAACCAAGCTCCCGCTGTTGTGGTAGAGTGGGTGTTCCTCGATCGGAGCGACAAGCCCCCAAGATGAACCGCAAGGTTTACGGTGGGGTTTGTTTATGCTCCGGATAGCTGGAAATACAACATCGTGTTGTTTGAGAACTCAACAGTGTGTTTGTGAGCTTGTAGTCTTTGATAGTTTTGCCCCTTTTTTG
>NZ_QEQT01000063.1:0-287184 GCF_003311655.1 Prauserella sp. PE36
CCGGTTGGGTGGTGGTGGGAGACGGGCGGGCGCAGGCATGGTGGCCTTCACTGCGGTCAGCGGGGAGGTGCCTGGAGGCGGACGAGCATCTTGCCCGTGTTGGCCCCGGCGAGCAGGTCGAGGAACGCCTGCGGGGCGTTGCGGATGCCGTCCACGACGGTCTCGGAGTACTTGAGCCTGCCGTCCGTGACCATCGGGGCGACCTCGGCGAGGAACTCCGGACGCAGGTGCTGGTGATCGCCCACCAGCATGCCGCGCATGGTGAACCGCTTCGCGATGATCTGGGAAAGGTTGCGCGGCGCCGGGGTCGGCTCGGTGGCGTTGTACTGCGAGATCATGCCGCACACCACGATCCGGCCGTGCAGGTTCAGCGAGTCGATCGCGGCTTCCAGGTGCTCGCCGCCGACGTTGTCGAAGTACACGTCGATGCCGTCGGGAGCCGCCTTGGCGAGCTGGTCCGTCACCGGCGCGTCCTTGTAGTTGAACGCCGCGTCGAAGCCCAGCTCCTCGGTCAGCCAGCGCACCTTCTCCGCCGAGCCCGCGCTGCCGATCACGCGCTTCGCGCCCCTGGCCCTCGCGAGCTGTCCCGCCACGGAACCCACCGCGCCGGCGGCACCGGACACGAACACGGTGTCGCCCTCGCGCAGCCCAGCCACGTCGAACAGGCCCGCGTAGGCCGTGAGCCCGGTCAGCCCGAGCACGCCGAGGTACGCCGTGACGGGTGCGGCGTCCGGGTCGACCTTGGCCGCGTGCTTCGGCTCGAGCACGGCGTGGGTGCGCCAACCGAGGCCGTGCAGCACCGTGTCGCCGGGCGCGAACCCGTCCACATCGGACTCCACGACCTCGCCGAGCGCGCCGCCGTGCATGACCTTGCCGACCTCGTACGGCGGCGCGTAGGACTTGGCCGAGCTCATCCGCCCGCGCATGTACGGGTCGACCGACAGCCACGTGTTACGCACCAGCAGCTGCCCCGGTCCCGGCGCGGGCACGTCGACCTCGGCGAGGTCGAAGTTCTCGAGCGTCGGCGCGCCGTGCGGGCGCGACGCCAGCCGGATCTCGATCGCACTCATGAGCTCTGCCGCACCTCCCGGTCGAGGTTGGCGAGCACCGAGTCGTAGATGCGCTTGAGGCCGCCGGGCGCGAAGGTCTTCTCGAAGAAGCCACCGATCCCGCCCGCGCCCTCCCACGTGGTCTCGATGCGCACGAGACTGCGCGGGCCCGCCTCCCGCACCGTCCACGTCGTGACCATGCTCGAGTTGGCGTCGGTCTCGACGAGCGTGCCCGGCTCCGGCTCGCTGACGGTGGCCGCGACGTCGCGCACCCTCTTGGACGTGGCCTGCAGCTTCCACTTCGCGGTGGTGCCCTCGCCCGTGCCGCCCTCGGTGACCTCGTAGTCGCGGTACTGCTCGGGGAGGATCTTCGGCCTGGTGTCGGAGTAGTCGGCGACGAGCTGGCGCACCTTGTCGGCGGGCGCGTCGATCGTGCGCTCAGCGGTGGCCGTGACCTTGCCCATGGGAATCCCTTCTCGGATCAGTTGGCGAGTCCCTCGATCACCTCGGCGCCGGGCAGCGAGGCCAGCAGCGTGCCGGTGACCAGGAGCTTGCTTCCTCGGATGCCGCTGCCGATCACCAGCTCCGGTGAGTCGGCAACGGCCTTGTCCACCAGGATCGGCCAGCCCTCGGGCAGCCCGATCGGGGTGATGCCGCCGTACTCCATCCCGGTGAGCTCGGTGGCCTCGGCCATCGGCGCGAACGAGGCCTTGCGGACGTCGAGCCTGCGCCGGATGACGTTGTTGACGTCGGCGCGGGTGGTGGCCAGCACCATGGCGGCGGCGTAGCGGGCCTCCCCGCCCCGCTTGCCCGCCACGACGACGCAGTTGGCCGAGGCCGACAGCGGGGAGGAGTAGGCGGCGCAGAACTCGGCGGTGTCGGCGAGGCCGGGGTCGATCTCGGCGAGCCCCACCGGCTCGGAGATCGCGGTGAGTGCCTTGGCGACCGGCTCCGCGACGAGGTCGGTGCGCTGCGCGGCAGGCACCACGGTCAGTGTTCCAGCGATGCTCCAGTTGCTCACGAGAGCAACGGTACTCAGCGTCCCGGCGTCACCAGCTCTGGCCGCCCCGCTGCACCTCGATCAGCTTGGGGCGGACGTCGACGAGGTAGACGAGCGAGGCGACGATTCCCGCCAGCCAGAAGATCATGCCGGCACCGTAGAAGCCGAACAGCAGCATGGCGGCGGTCGACCCGCCGGTGATGGCGAGCCAGACAGGCTTGGTCATGCGGTCGGCCGCGGTGTAGGCGTCCGATCTCTGCAGGAGGGCGTGGGCGAACGCGACCAGGCCAGCCAAGGTCCCGGCCCAGTCGATGACCCAGACGATCCATAGCGCGAGGAGCGGCACCCCACCAGACTACGTCAGCGGCTCAACCCGGCCAGGGCGTGTCCGGTGACCCACGCCTCTCGAGCGGGGACCGGCGTGGTGCCCGGCGAGGCGGAGGGCAGGCGGCACCGGGCGTCCCCGGCCTGCCCGGCAACGCGGCCGGCCCCCACGTCGGGCCTCGCGCGCCAGGCAACGGGCGTTGCCGGAAACGCCAGTGCCCCGGCACCCGCCTGGCGGGTACCGGGGCCCTGCGACGTGCGGTTACTTGGTGTTGTTCTTCGGCGCGGTGCTGCCGCCCGCCGGCTTCTTCGCGGCCGTGCTGGTGGTGCGCCGGGTGGTCGCGGTGCGCGGCGTCGCCTTGGTGGTGGTCTTCGGCGACGCGGGCGAGGCCTCCTCGATCTTGTCGGCCACGTCACTGCTCACCTGCTCGACCTTGGCGGCGGCGTCCTCGACCTTGATCGCGGCCTCCTCACCGGCTTCGCGAGTGCGGCCGGTCACGCGGGAGAGGACCTCGTCGACGCGCTCCCGCACGTCGTGGGAGAGCTCGTCGACCCGGCCCTGCGCGGTCTGCAGAGCCTCCTCCAGCTGCTCCACGTTCTTCTTGACCTGCGGCTGGGCGAGGAACTTCTCCCACGTCTGCTCACCGGACTCGGCGAGCTTGTGGTACAGCTTCAGCGCGGCCTCGGTGTACTCGTCGAGCAGCTTGCGCAGCTCGGCCGGGTCGAGGCGCTCGCGCAGCGTGTCCACGTCGGAGGGCAGCTCCTCGATGTTGCGACGGGCGACCTCGCTGCTCTCGTTCACGCGCTCCTTGGCCTTGCCCACCGCGTCGGTGACGGCCTGGCTGGCGAGCTGGCCCGCGCCCAGCGCGGCCAGCAGGGAGGTCTTGACCTGCTCGAAAGCGGTGTTGAGGATCTTGCGGACGTCCTCGGAACTGGCATTCGCCATCGTGCTCACTCCTTGAGTTCGGGTTCGTTCTCGGTCTCGGCTTGCTCGGCTGCGCTCTGGCTGTTCTGGCTGTTCTGCCTTCGGAACGACTCGTACACGTCCAGCAGCACCTGCTTCTGGCGCTCGGACAGCTCGGCGTCGGCGCGGATCGCGTCCGGCACCGGCCCCCCTGCCGGCAGGTCGAGAATCCCCGCCTGCACGTAGAGCGCCTCCGCCGAGATTCGCAACCCCTTGGCGATCTGCTGCAGGATCTCCGCACTCGGTTTGCGGACCCCGCGTTCGATCTGGCTCAGGTACGGGTTGGAAACGCCCGCCAGCTTCGACAGCTGTCGCAGGGAGATCTTGGCGGTGTTGCGCTGCTGGCGGATGTAGGCGCCGATGTCGCGGCCCAGGTCGGCCACCTTGTCGATCGGCCCTGTCGCACCGTTGCCATCCACCGGTGGTTCTTCGGTCAAGCTCCGTGCCACCTCCTTGCGACACCACCAACGGTACGCGCGAGTGCTAGCTATTGCAAGCACTCTGCTTGCAGCCACTCGATCGTCGCAAGCACTACTCTTACGAGATGAGCTCCGCGGCTCGAGAGCGAAGACGCCTCGCGGAACGGCTCCGCCGCGATGGCGCACTGACCGATCCCTGGTGGATCGACGCTTTCCGCCGGGTGCCCCGGCACGTCTTCCTCCCCCGGTACTTCGTCCCGAAGGGGCCGCTCTGGGCCGCGCTCGACCGCGACGACCCCGGCTGGCTCACCACCGTCTACTCCGACAGCGTGCTCGTGACCCAGCTCGACGACGACCCCGAGCGCTGGACTGTCGCCCGCCGCGAGGGCCCGGTGACCGGCACGCCGACGTCGTCGTCGAGCATGCCCGCGATCATGGCCGTGATGCTGGAGGAGCTGCGGGTACGCGACGGCGACCGCGTGCTCGAGATCGGCACCGGCACCGGGTACAACGCCGCACTGCTGTGCCACCGCCTCGGAGACGCGAATGTGTCCACAGTGGACATCGACCCGGCACTGTCGCTCGCCGCGAAGGCCGCGCTCGCCGCGATCGGCTACGCACCGGAGTGCGAGGTCGCCGACGGTGAGAAGGGGTTCGAACCGGGCGCGCCCTACGACCGCGTGCTCTGCACGTGCTCGGTCTCGCACATCCCGCCCGCGTGGCTTGAGCAGACGCGACCGGGCGGGCTGGTGCTGACCACGCTCAACCGCCCGATCGGCGCGGGGCTGATCCGCCTCGTCGCCGGCGAGGGCGCGACGGGCGAGGGCGAGGTGCTCGCCCGCGACGGCCGCTTCATGCCCATGCGCGCGCACCGGCTCGCCGACAGCACCGCGGTACTGCGCCATCGCGGGCCGCCCTCCGCGAAGGGTGTGACCACGCTGTCGCTGGACACGGTCCTGGACCCGGCGAGCCCGTTCGAGTTCTTCGTGAGCCTCGAACTGCCCGGCGTCACGGCGGCGTTCGACCCGGACGGCGGGGCCACGTGCTTCCTCGTGCACCCCGACGGCTCGTGGGCAGGCCACCGCACGGTCAACGACGAGTTCCTGGTGGAGCAGGGCGGCAGGCGCAGGCTGTGGGACCTCGTCGAGCACGCCTACGAGCGCTGGCGGTCGCTCGGCCGCCCGGCGCGCGAGGAGTTCCGGGTCAGCGTTTCAGGGCAGCGCCAGGAGATCCGCTTCGGCGAGCAGCGCTGGCCACTCGCCTGACCCACGCGGCGACGTGGTCCACGGCGGCTTCCAGCGGGGCGTCGGTGGTGTCGAAGAGTGCCACCGGAGGGGACATCGTCGCCGCCTCGGCGCGCAGCCAGTCGTTGAACTCCAGCATCTCGGCGATGCGCGGCTCGTCCCATTCGCGCCACGCCGGCCTCGCCCGCAGCCGCGCGGTGAGCACCTCGGGCTCGGCCACGAGCGCGAGGTAGTGGATGCCGGAGAAGAACACCCGCTCCGGCAACGGTTCGAACTCGGGCGGCACCACCGTGCCGCACAGCACGACGGGCCGCCCGTTCTGGTGGATCATCGCGGCCATCCGCAGCCACGTGGAGCGGAACAGGGGATGCCCGTCAACGTCGTCGCGGAGGCCGCCGGTCCACAGCACGTCCTGCTCCAGCACAACGGCCTCGCCCGCGAGGCGCCGCGCGAGCGCGGGCCCCACGGTCGACTTGCCGCCGCCACTCGGGCCGGTCAGCGCGAAGAGGGGCAGCCGATGGAACGCCCAGCGGTGCTCGCACCGCAGGCACACCAGCCGCCCCTGCTCCACGGTCGGAACGTCGGCACGGTCGCCGCACCCCGGGCAGATCTTCAGGTCGAGCAAGGTCGTTCGATCAGCCGAAGAGGTTCTCGATGAAGCTGCGCTTGCGGTGGCCCTTCCCGTGGCCGTAACCGTGCCCGCCGTAGGGACGCGGCGAGTCGCGGTAGCCGCCGTGCCCGCCATGACCCCCGTACGGGCGCGGGGAGTCCCGGTAGTGGCCACCGCCGTGGCCGCGGTAACCACGGGGCGAGTCGGCGTAGTGCTTCGTCGGCCCGTGGCCGCCGGAGCCCTGGTACGGCGGCGGCGCACCAGCGGGACCTCCGTAGTAGGCGTTCTCCGCGCTGACGATCTGCTCCAGCTCACCGCGATCGAGGAAGATGCCGCGGCAGCCGTTGCACTGCTCGATGTGGATGCCGCTCTTGTCGACCGTCGTCATGTGGTTCTGGCACTTGGGACAAATCACGGATGACAGATTACGCATATCCGCCTGCCTCGGCGGCGATCCGGCGCAACGCCGCGAGCACGGCCGCGACGGGCGGTTGTCGCGCGCTGCCCGCCCTGACCGCCACGGACACCGTCCGCTCCACGCTCGGCTCGCTGACCTCGCGCAACACGACGTCGGCCGACAGCGACTCGAAGGCCAGCCTCGGCACGAGCGACACCCCGAGCCCGGCCTCCACGAGCGCGAAGATCACGGTGTAGTCGGAGCTGGTGAAGTCGAGCCTCGGCACGAACCCCGCCACGCCGCACGCCCGGCGCAACAGCTCGTGCAGGTCGTCGTCCCGGTCGGCTGCGATCCACGGCTCGTCGGCGAGCCGGGCCAGCGGGAGCGGGCCCTCGCCGTCGTCAAGGCCCGCGGGCAGCGCCGCGAGCAGCGGCTCCCGCAGCAGCGGCACCGTCTCAACGCCCGGGTCGCGCAGCTTCGGCAGGAGGCTGTAGCCGTAGACGAGCGCGAGGTCGACGTGGCCCGCCTTGACGGCGGCGACGGCCTCCGGCATCGGCAGCTCGGTGAGCCGGACCCGGAGGTCGGGGTGCTCGGCGCGGCAGCGCGCGATCGCTCCGGGCACGAGCGCCCTGGCCGCGGTGGGAAACGCCGCCAGCCGCAGCACCCCGCTGACGCTGGAGGCCAGTTCGGCGACGCCAGCCCTCGCCGCCTCCAGCCCGGCGAGGATGCCCTCGGTGTGCTCGACGAGCACGCGCGCGGCCTCGGTGAGCACGAGCGTCCGCCCGTCGCGGACGAGCAGCCTGCTGCCGACCTCGCGTTCCAGCAGGGAGAGCTGCTGGGACACCGCCGACGGCGTCAGCGAGCAGGCGCGGGCGGTCGCGGCGATCGTGCCGTGCTGTGAGAGCTCCCTCAGCAGCCGGAGCCTGCGCACGTCGTACAACTCGGCGGGCATGTAGAAAAACTAACTCCGACCCTGAGGAATCGTCACTGGTTCTTACGCCGCGGCGCTCGCATCCTGACGTCGTGATCCCCGAATCCCGAGTCGCCTCACTGCGGGCGCGGATGGCGGAGCACGGCCTCGACGCCGTCGCGCTCGCCAGCCCCGAGCTGATCTACTACCTGACCGGCCTCGACCACCACGGCTACTTCGCGTTCACGCTGCTTGTGGTGCCGAGGGACGGCGATCTCGCGCTCGTGACGCGCGAGATGGAGCGGCCGACCGTGCGCGCCCAGGTGCCGCAGTGCCGCCACGTGACCTTCGGCGACGGCACCGACCCCGCGACCGCGGTGGCGGGCGCGCTCGCGGACGTGCCTGCGGGTGGCCGCATCGCCACCGAGGACGCGGCGATCTTCTTCCCGCCCGCCATCCACGCTCGCGCCCGGCTCGCGCTGCCGGGACGGCGGTGGACCGACGCCACGCCGCTGCTCACGGGCACGATGGCGGTGAAGACGGCCGACGAGGTGGAGCTGGTGCGCGCGGCCGCCGCGATCTCCGACGCCGCGATGGCGGCCGGGACGGCGCGCGCCCGCGAGGGCACCGCCGAGCACGACGTGGCCGCGGCCGTGCACCACGCGCTCTACTCCACCGGAGGGCAGCAGCCTGGCTTCGTCCCCATGATCCGTCCACTGTGGATGCTGGAGCAGGAGCACGTGTCGTGGGGGCCGCGCACGCTCACCCGCGGGACGGGCCTGTTCCTCGAACTGTCGGGGTGCGTCCGGCGTTACCACGCGCCGCTGAGCCGCACGGTCTACGTCGGCGACCCACCCGAGGGCGCGGCCGAGGCGCACGCGGCCGCGCTCGCGGGACTGGAGGCCGCGCGCGCGACGCTCCGGCCGGGAGTGCGCACGGGCGACGTGTACGCGGCCTGGCACGCGGCGGCGGGGGTGACCGTGCCCCGGCACCACTGCGGCTACCTCGTCGGCATCGGGTTCCCGCCGAGCTGGGTCGGTGGTGGCGAGGTGCTCGGCATCCGACCCGGCGGCGACACCCGTGTGCGGGCGGGCATGACGTTCCACCTCATGTCGTGGGTGCCTGGCCATGTCGTCTCCGACACCGCGCTCGTCACGAGCGAGCGCACCGAGTTCCTGACCCGTACCTCCCGCGACCTCACGGTGGTGAGCTGACGATGCGTATCACGGCGATCCGCGCGACCCCGGTGGCCGTGCCGTACCGCGCCGAGGAGATCTGGGCGTTCGGCAGGCGGCGTGGCCAGGTGAGCGTGCTCGTCGAGGTGGAAACCGACGAGGGCGTCACGGGGCTCGGCGAGGCGGCCGCGTACCCGTCGGCGGACATCGTGCTCGCGGTGCTGCGCGGCATCGAGCCGCTCGTGCTCGGCGAGGACCCGTTCGCGGTGGAACGGCTGGTGCGCCGGATCGAACTGGTGGGCACGTGGCACCACGTGAAGGCGACGAGTCCGGCGATCGCGGCGGTGGAGATGGCGTGCTGGGACCTCGCGGGCAAGGTGTGCGGGCAGCCGCTGGTGAACCTGCTGGGCGGACGGTTCCGCGACCGCGTCGAGTGCTTCTACTACGTCGCGCGCCGGGAACCGGAGCAGGTGGCCGCCGAGGCGCGGCTCGCGGTGAAGTCCGGTTTCTCCACCTGCTACCTGAAGGTGGGCTCCGACGACCCGCATGCCGATGTCGAGCGCGTGGAAGCGTTGCGCGACGGCGCGGGACCCGAGGCACGGCTGCGCGTGGACGCCAACGAGGCGTGGGCGCCGGGCACGGCGGTGCGCGTGATCGGCGAGCTGGCGCGGTTCGGGCTCGAGCTCGTGGAGCAGCCCGTGTCGGGACGGAACCTGGCGGAAATGGCCTACGTGCGTAGCCGGATCGACGTGCCGCTGCTCGCGAACGAGGCGAGCTGGACGCGTTTCGACCAGCTCGCGGTGATCAGAGCGGGGGCGGCCGACGCGCTGTCCGTGGACAACCAGCTGGACGGCGGGCTGCTGAACCTCAAACGATCGGCCGGTATCGCGGAGGCCGCCGGGCTGCCGGTGGTCAAGCACAGCCTCGGCGAGCTGGGCGTGGCGCTGGCGGCGGCCGTTCACGCGATCGCGGCGACGCCGAACTTCACCTACGCCAACCAGGCGTACGGGGCGCTGCTGGCCGACGACGTGACGGTGGGCTTCGGCGGCGGGATCGACGGATACGAAGGGGGCCGCGTCCCGGTGCCGACGGCGCCCGGCCTGGGCGTGACCCTCGACGCGGATCGGGTCGCCCGCTACGCGGAGCTGTACCGCGCGGAAGGCGCGAGCTTCGCCTTCACCGACCCCTTGGCGCTGACGCGCTCGCACGCCCTCCCCAAGTTCTGAGAACGCTCCCCAAGGCCACCTTTGTTGCGCCCGCCCGTCTCCCCCCACCGCCCAGACGGAGACGCTGACGCGCCACTGTGTCGATTCCACGCACCAAAGGTGGCCTTGGGCGCAGTGAGGGTCAGCAGGCGCAGAGGCAGAAGGGGTGGCCTGCCGGGTCGGCGTAGACGCGGAACGTCTTCGGCTCGTCGTCGAGCAGCCGGGCGCCGAGGTCCAGCACGCGCTGGTGCTCGGCGTCGATGTCGGGCACGTCGAAGTCGAGGTGCAGCATCTGCGCGCGCTCATTGGACGGCCACGTCGGCGGCCGGTACGCGGGGTCCTCCTGGAAACAGATGTCAGCGCCGCCGTCGGGGTTGACGAGCGTGACCCATCGGTCGCCCGGTTTGTTCTCGTCGTGGATCTTCCAGCCGAGCAGCTCACCGTAGAACCCCGCCAGCCCGTAAGGGTCCGGGCAGTCGAGTGCCACGCAACCGAACTTGACACCTGCACTCATCACTACCTCCTCATAACTTGTCAACGCAGTATGGTGGTTACTTCCCGTCCTGGGCAACCACCGTCGGCAATACACTGGTGACGTGTCCCCTGATGTTTCCCTCGTTCTCGGCTTCCTGAACACCGTTGACGTCGAGCAGGACACCGACGTGCTGCGGACGGAGCCGGACTGGCACGCGTGGGCACGTGAACGGGACCTCCGCCCCGACGCGCTCGCCGACGCGGTGCGTGCCCGGGGCGCCCTCCGCGCCGCGCTCGGCGACCCGGACGCCATGCCCGCGGAGGTCGGCGCACCGGTCGAGGTCACGCTGTCGGCGGCGGGGCCGGAACTGGCAGCCGCCTCGGCCGTGGGCGCGGTGTTCGCCGCCGCGGCGCGCCTTGCCGTTCGAGGCGAGTGGGACCGCCTGAAGATCTGCCCCGCCGATGATTGCCGGTGGGCGTTCTACGACCAGTCGCGCAACCGCTCACGCACGTGGTGCTCGATGAAGGTGTGCGGCAACCGGCAGAAGGCGCGGGCCTTCCGCGAACGCTCCACAGAGCGAGGACCCTGTGGATAACTCGGTGGATAACTTCCCCAACTGTGGATAACCTCCCCCAGCCGGGTGTCCTCGGCCGGGGGATCCCTCTACGGTCGGCGGGCCGCCAGCGCGGGAATCTCCGCGATCTTCTCCTCGGGCAGGTGATCCCACAGGATCCCCGTGCTCCGCTTCCTGCGCGGCGCCCGGATCACCTCGTCCGGCGTCACCACCACGTCCACGCGGAAATCGTGGTCGGTCTCCGGCAGCGGCTCGTCGAGCACCTGCCGCGAGTGCACCGTCGTGGCGATCACCGTGTCGTCGCCGACCAGCCCGGCCTCGACGAGCAGACCGAACTCGATGTCGGAGAACCCGCCGCCCTTGCCGACGCGCACACCCTCGCGGTTCACGGCGACCGTCCCGCACACCACGAGATCCACCCGCCGCATCTCGGGCACCGACACCGGGGAGCCCATCCGCAGCGCACGGTCCTTCGCCGCCGCCCTTCGGGACGACTCGCTCACCTTCGCCGGGTCCAGCAGCACGAACGGGCGCGCGTCCGTCAGCTTCGGCACCGCCATGTAGAGCAGCTTGCCTGCCGCGAGCGCCCGTGAGCGCACCGGCAGCTGCGGGCTGTCCGGGTTGGCCTTCACGACCGAGGCCGTCGCCCACTCGCGCAGCCCCGCCAGCGCGGCGGCCGCCTCGTCGGCGCCCACGAAGTTCGGGATCCGGCCCCGCGCGCCGGGGAACCGCGCGAGCTTCTCGCGTTCCAGCAGCTCCCACACCCGCTGCCGGACCTCCTGCTTCGCGGACTCGACGTCGCCCATGGCGTCAGAACAACATCTGGGCGACCGTGTAGATCAGCAGCCCGGCCAGCGCGCCGACCACCGTGCCGTTGATGCGGATGAACTGCAGGTCGCGCCCCACCTGGAGCTCGACCTTGCGCGACGTCTCGTCGGCGTCCCAGCGCTCGACGGTGTCGGTGATGATCGTGGTGATCTCCTTGGAGTAGTGGGTCACCACGTAAGCCGCGGCGCTCTCCACCCAGCCGTCGACCTTGCCCGCGAGCGCGGGGTCGGACTGCAGCCGCGTACCCAGCGTGAGCAGCCCTTCCCGTACGCGCCTTCGCAGCTCGCTCGACGGGTCCTCGGCCGCGGTGAGCAGCATGTCCTTGGCCGTCGACCACGCGGAGCCGATCAGCTTCTGCACCTCGGGGTGCTGGATCAGCTGCTGCTTCACCTGCTCGGCACGCGCCATCGTCTCGGCGTCCTTCTGCAGGTCCTGCGCGAACTCGCCGAGGAACTTGTCGAGCGCCAGCCGCATCGGGTGGTTGACGTCGGTCTTGACGGCCCACGCGAACGCCAGCACCTCGCCGTAGACCTTGTCGGCGAGCATCTCGTCGACGAACCTCGGCGACCACGACGGCGCGCGGTCGGACACCACGCGCAGCACCGTGGTGTGGTTGGTGCGCACCCACTCGTACGCGCGGTCGCACATGAGGTCGACGAGCCGGTAGTGGGCGCCATCGGTGAGCACCTGCTCCAGCAGCTTGCCCAGCGGCGGGCCCCAGTCACGCTCGACCACCCTGCGCACCACCGCCTGCTCCAGCACGGCCTGCACGTCGTCGTCGCGCAGGATCGTCACCGCGCCGCGCACGATGTTGGACAGCTCGGCGGTGGCGCGCTCGGCGTTCTCCGGCTTGGCGAGCCACTCTCCCGTCCTGCTCGCGATCTCGACCCGGCGCAGCTTGTCGCGAACCACGGTCTCGGAGAGGAAGTTCGAGCCGACGAAATCGCCGAGGCTGTCGCCGAGCACGTCCTTCTTGTTCGGGATGATCGCCGTGTGCGGGATCTTGATCCCCAGCGGATGCCGGAACAGCGCCGTGACGGCGAACCAGTCGGCCAGCGCACCCACCATGCCGGCCTCGGCGGCCGCCCGCACGTAGCCGACCCACGGACCCCAGCCCGCCGACTGCGCCCAGCTCGTGAGCAGGAAGATCACCGTCGCGCCGAGCAGGAACGACAGTGCGACCAGCTTCATCCTGCGCAGACCGCGCCGCTTGCTCTCCTCGCGCGCGAGCCCACCTGGCGGTTGGGCCGGCGCGGTGACGGACCTCGGTTGCTCCACACCCTCATTGTCCGTGAGGATGGGCGATCGTGCGTGAACCGATACTCGTCCCCCGCCTGCAGCCCTTCACCTCGACCATCTTCGCCGAGATGACGGCGCTGGCCGTGCGGACGGGAGCCGTCAACCTCGGCCAGGGCTTCCCCGACACCGACGGCCCCTCGGGCATGCTCGACGCGGCGAGGGACGCGCTGTTCGGCGGCGCCAACCAGTACCCGCCCGGCCCGGGCAGGCCGGAGCTGCGCGCGGCCATCGCGGCGCACCGGACCCGCTACGGCACCCACTACGACCCGGACACCGAGATCCTCGTCACGGCTGGCGCGACCGAGGCCATCGCGGCGAGCCTGCTCGCGCTGACCGAGCCGGGTGACGAGGTGATCGTCATCGAGCCGTACTACGACTCCTACGCCGCCTCGGTCGCCATGGCGGGCGCCACCAGGCGCGTCGTCTCGCTGGTGTCGGCGCAAGGCCGGTTCGCACTCGACACCGACGCGCTGCGCGCCGCCGTCACGCCCGCGACCCGCGCGATACTGGTCAACTCGCCGCACAACCCCACCGGCACCGTGTTCACGCGCGCGGAGCTGTCCGCCATCGCCGAGGTGTGCGTCGAGCACGACCTCGTGGCCATCACCGACGAGGTCTACGAACACCTCGTCTTCGACGACAACGAGCACGTGCCGCTGGCGACCCTGCCGGGCATGCGCGAGCGCACGGTGTCGATCTCCAGCGCGGGCAAGACCTTCAACTGCACGGGCTGGAAGATCGGCTGGGTGTGCGCGACCCCGGAGCTGGTCGCCGCGGTGAAGGCCACCAAGCAGTTCCTCACGTTCGTCTCCGGCGGCCCGCTGCAGCCCGCCGTCGCGTACGCGCTCGAACACGAGCTGGACTGGGTCGAGCAGCTGCGCACGGCACTCGCCGCGAAGCGCGACCGGCTCACGAAGGGCCTGGCCGAGGCCGGTTTCGCGGTGTGGCCGAGCGCGGGCACATACTTCGTGTGCGCCGACGTCCGGCCGCTCGGGTTCACCGACGCCGCCGAGCTGGCCTGGCAACTCCCGGAGCGAGTCGGGGTCGCCGCGGTGCCCGTCAAGGTTTTCACCGACCACCCGGAAGGGTGGAATCACGTGCTCCGCTTCGCGTTCTGTAAGCGCGACGAGGTGCTCGACGAAGCGATCGAACGACTCCATGGGCTCGCGACGATTGGGCCGTCCGGGGTGGATCGAACGCGCACGAGGTGAAACACTCCCCACCGGTGCTAGAAATAGCAGTCCCGGCCTAGGCACGGCCTGGTCAGAGGGGCGCAGGAAGATCAACTGGCAGACGGCGGTGGTTCCGGTGAGGAGATTGGGTGGCGTGCGCGCATCCGAACTCCTTTCGGCTGCCCTGCCGCGCTTCCTGATCGTCGTGGGCGTCGCCGCGGGAGGCTGGCTGCTGACGGCCTTGCTTTCCTCCGCCGCGCTGGCGAGCACCGACGAGCCCTGTGCCCACGGCACCGGCGTGACCAGCGCGGTTTCCGAGGACGAGCCTGCGGAGCCCCGCGAGGAAGCCGAACCGGTGCTGCCGGAGGAGGCGGCCGAGCACGCCGCCACCGCGGACGGGCCGGTGGAACAGGCTCCCGTGCCTGGGCCCGTCGATGGCCCTCCGCCCGCACCGGAGCCTGAGCCCGAGCAGACTTCGCCCCTGGACGCTCAAGTCGAGCCTCCCGCTTCGGTGGCTCCCGAGCCGCGGCAGACCTACACCCCGCAGAACCCGGTCGGCGGGCTACTCGGCACGGTCAACAAGACCGTCAACAACCTCGTCGGCACCGTCACCACCACGGTGCACAACACGGTCGGCACCGTGCCCCAGACGGTGCAGACCACCGTCAACGGCGTCACCGGCGCCCTCAACGGCACGATCGAGGGCATCGCCCCGATCGTCGACGTGCCCGGCACGCTGCCCGAGCTGGGCATCACGCTGCCCGAGGTCGACCTCACGCTGCCCTCGGTGCCCGAGGCCGGCAGCGGCGACGGCGCGGTCATCGCGGTGCCCGCCGATCCGGTTCCCGCGACCGTGCCCGACAGGCCTACCCCGGTGCGTGCGCCCGCGCAGGACCGGCCAGCGACCGCGGCCCCGCAGGCGACCGCGCAGTCCGACGCCACGCTTCTGGCGACCACGCCGGTGCCGTCGTCGGCCGAGTCGAACGCCACCGACGCCCCCGAGGCCGGTGGCGGCGGGGCGCCCGGCGGAGGCGGTCCCCTGAACCCGCTGCCCGCGGGCCCTGTCAGCTTCGCCACCGGCTCCTGCAGCATCGCCGCCCCTCAGGACAACGCCGCGGGCCGGTCGGTCCACGGCATCCTGAGCTGGGCGCCCACCCTGACCCAGCTCCGGCTCATCGGAGCCAGCCGCGATCACGACGCCGACGGCGCTGGCAGGGAAGCCGCCCTGCCCACCACCACCCCGGACTGACCCGGCCCGGTAAACCGGGAGCAGTGCGTCCAAACCAAGATCAACTTCTGGTTGTTCGCCGTTCACCGGTCATGACGACGTTCAGGTAGCAGTCGTTTGCCTAGGGGTTCTTCCGTGCATTCAAGTCTTCCCGCTCGACCGACCGCGCCCGGTCGTGACGGGGCCTGGTCCCGGCGTCGCCCTGCCCCTGCGGCGTCGGGACCCGATCGGGAGCAGCGTCGGGTGTTCCTGTTCACCGCGCCGAACAGGAACAGCCACCCGATGCGCTCCTGAGCCGAGCGGCCCACCCGGCATGGCGAGGGGCGATGCCGGGCAGGGCCCTCGGCACCCGTGCCCGAACAGGGCACGGCCGGAGCCGGTGCGCTGGATGATCGACCGTCCCGTATCCCTGGAGTGACGGCACCCCCGCATCCAGCGCACCGGCTCTCTCTATGTCACCCCGACACTGCAGTGAAGGCCACCTTGACTGCGTTGAACGCAGTGAAGGTGGCCTTCACTGCAGTTGGTGCCACCGCGGCAGGCACCACCGGGGTCAGGTCACCGCACCGGCCGAAGTCTCGATCGCCGGCGCCGCCGAGAGCACCGAGGCCGCCGCGACGCCGAGCCTGCGCACCGCCTCGCGCAGTCGTCCAGGCGGCAGCGAGAACGGCAGCCGCAGCCAGCGTTCGAGTCCGCCGTGCACACCGAATCGGGCGCCCTCCGCAACGAGCACCCCGTGGTTGGCGGCAGCCACGCTCAGCCGCGTGCTCATCGGCTCCGGCAGCCTGCACCACAGCGACAGCCCACCGTCCGGCACGCGGAACGTCCATTCCGGACAGTGCTCCCGCATCGCCGCCACGAGGGCGTCGCGCATCCCGCGGATCTCGGTCCGGCGCGCACGGAGCGCGGGTTCCGGATCGGCGAGCAGCTCCGCGAGCGCCAGCTGTTCCAGCACCGGCGAACCGAGGTCGAGCGTGCACCTGGCGGCGGCCAGGCGGTCGATCAGGTCCTCCTGCGCCCTGATCCAGCCCAGCCGCAGCCCGCCCCAGTACGACTTCGCCGCCGACCCGACGGTGATCGCCCAGTCGCGCGCGAACGCGGCGAGCGGCGGCACCGGTTCCGCGCCGTCGCGCAGGTCGAGTTCGGCCAGGGTCTCGTCGACGACGGCGGGCGTCCTCGCCCTGGCCAGAGCGGCGCCGAGGCGTTCGCGATCCTCGGCGCCGAGCAGGTGACCCGTGGGGTTCTGGAAGTCGACGGCGAGGCAGGCGAGCCGGGGCGCGGCCTGGCGCAGGGCGGCGTCGATGCCGGGCACGTCCCAGCCGTCATGCGGGTCGACGGCCACGGGAACCGACAGCGCGTGCGCGGCGCGGATGGCCCCCGCCGTGTTCGGGTAGCAGGGCTGCTCGAGGAGCACGCGGTCGCCGGGGCCGACCAGCGCGCGCAGCACGAGCGCGAGCGCGTGCTGGGCGCCGTTGGTGATCAGCACCTGCTCCGGGCTCGTCGGCAGGCCGCGCGCGGTGTAACGGTCCGCGATCCGCTCGCGCAGCACCGGCAGGCCACGCACGTGGTAACCGTGGTCGAGCAGCTCCGCCGCGAATACCCCGCGCACGGCGTCGAAGGCCGGCAGAAGCGCGGGCACCGCGGGCGGCGAGGCGTGCGAGAGATCGATGAGGTCGAGCCGGTCGGTGGGGGCGAGCCGCAGGCCACGGCCACCCTGCGGGAACGTGATCCACGAGCCCGCGCCCTGTCTGCTCGCGACGAGCCCGTGCTCGCGGAGCCGATCGAGCGCGGCGCCGACGAGGGTCCTGCTGACGCCGAGCGCGTCGGCCAGCTCCCGCTCCGCGGGCAGCCGGGTGCCCACCGGGAGCCGGCCGTCGAGGACCTGCAGCTCGATCGCGGAGGCCAGGTCGGCGGCGCCGCGCCGGGAGCCGCTCTGCCGCCAATCGCCGAGCGTCGTGGCCAACCGGCCGCCCGATATCCGTCCACCTAGTGGGAACTGACCGTTCATCAGTCCAATTGTTGCCGATTGGCTATGGTCATACCAGCCATTGGTCACAGATATTGGATTGTGTGGCTCAGCTAGAACAGATCGACCTCCGTCCCGTCCCCGTCACCGCCAGCCCCACCCGCAGGCTCACGCAGCTGCTGCTCGGCCTCGCGCTGTACGGCACGAGCATGGCGCTGATGACCAGGGCCGGACTCGGCCTGAACCCTTGGGACGTGCTGCACGAGGGCGTGGTGAACCGGACCGGCCTGACGTTCGGCACGGTCACCGCGCTCGCCTCGGGGGTCGTGCTGCTGCTGTGGATCCCGCTGAAGCAGCGGCCCGGAATCGGCACCGTCGCGAACGTGGTCGTCATCGCCATCACGGTCGACCTGGCCCGGCTGGTGCTGCCCGACCAGCACGCGCTGGGCTGGCAGGTCACGTTCCTGCTGAGCGGCATCGTCCTCAACGGACTCGCGACGGCGGTCTACGTCGGCGCCCGGCTCGGCCCCGGGCCGCGCGACGGGCTCATGACCGGCCTCGCGGCGCGAACGGGCCGCTCGGTGCGCCTCGTCCGCACCCTGATCGAGCTCACGGTTCTCGGCGTCGGCTGGCTGCTCGGCGGCACGGTCGGCCTCGGCACGGTGCTCTATGCGCTGGCCATCGGCCCGCTGGCGCAGCTGTTCCTGCCCTACGTCGTGTGGCGACAGCGCTCAGCGCGGTCATGAGGCCGCGCGCAGCGCGTTCCTGATCGCCTCCGGCGAGAGTCCCTGCCCGGCGAGCACGTCCGCCGCCGGGCCGGGCACCGCGGCCAGCGCCAGCAGGATGTGCTCGCCGCCGATCGCGTTGCCCCGCAACATGATCACCTCACGCAGGGTCCGTTCGAGGACCCGCTTGCCGCTGTCGGAGAACGGGATGTGCCCGCCCGCGCGCCGCCAGCCGCCCGCGAGCGCACCGGGGCCGTGCTCCTGCTCCACTCGCGACACGATCGCGTCGATGTCGATGCCGAGCCCGCCGAGTGCGGCGGCGTCGGACTCGGTCACCCCGCCCCGGCGGCGGACCTCCTGCGCCTGGGCGGCCAGGTCGTCGAGCGCGACGCCGAGCGTGGCGAGCAGCCGGCCGGCCCCGCCGTCGGGGAACCGGGTGAGCGCCACGAGCACGTGCAGCGGGTCGAGCTCCGGCGAACGCAGCGTCTGCGCCTCGCACACGGCCATCTTGACCGCGGCGCGGGCGTCTTTCGTGAACCGCTCGAACATCAGCGTCTCCCGTACTTCTTGTGAACGGCCTGCCTGCTGACCCCCAGCTCGTCGGCGATGTCCTGCCACGACCAGCCGTGCACGCGCGCGCTGCGCACCTGCACGGCCTCGAGCTGCTCCAGCAGCCTTCGCAGCGCGGCCACGGCACGCAGGCCGACCCTGGGGTCGCGGTCACCCGCTCTCGCGGCCAGATCGGTTGCTTCGGTCATATCGTCAATCTAGGTTGACATGCTCGCCGATGTCAACTCTAGTTGACGATTGGCTAGTGTCGATCCCGTGCCCGAGATCGATATCGCCGAGCGGCCGGGCGTCGGCCTCGACGGCAGGCCGAGACCGACCGAGGACCACGTGGTGACCACCGCCAACGCGGTGGTGCTGCTGGACGGCGCCACCGAGTTCCGCGTCGAGCTGCCCAGCGGTGGCTGGTACGCGTCCCGGCTCGCCGAACACCTCCACGCCGGCCTGACGGACGCGCCCGAGGCCGACCTCGGTGACCTGCTCGCCGCCGCGATCTCCGGCGTCGCGAGCGAACACGGGCTGCGGCCGGGTCACTCACCCTCGAGCACGGTCGCCATGCTGCGCTGGACCGCCGAGCGTGTGGACGCGCTCGTGCTCGCCGACAGCCCGATCGTCGCGTTCGGACGGACGGGCACCAGTGTGCTCGCCGACCAGCGCCTCAGCCGCCTGCGCGACGGCGGGCAACTGCGCACCCGCGCCGACGTCAACCGGCTGCGCAACGCGGAGAACGGCTTCTGGGTCGCCGAAGCGGACCCGGCCGCCGCCGAGCACGCGCTCCGCGCGAGCTGGGCGCTCGCCGATGTCGAGACGGTACTGCTCGCCACGGACGGCGTCTCGGTGGGAATCGACGACTACGGTCTCTTCGACTGGCCCGCAGTGCTCCACCTCGCCCGCGAACACGGCGCGCAGGCGGTGCTCGACGCCGTACGCGAGGCCGAGGAGGCTGACCCCGACGGCACCCGCTGGCCGCGCACGAAACGCCACGACGACCAGGCGTTCGCCGTGATCGACTTCACCCCCGATTAGGGGGTGACTCAGGGTCTTCCCCGGATCCGAAGTCGACCAAGTAGGGCCAAGCTTTAGTCATGGCCAACCTGGGGACCAAAACAGCCACCAATGCGGTCGCTCGCACTCGTGTGTGGGCGATCGCGGCCTGGGCGTCCCTCGGCTGGGCGCTGTTCACGCTGACGATCCTGCACCTGGTCAGCTCTTTCGACCCGCTCGCCGACCCGCTGAGCCGCTACGCCTTCAGCGACCACGGCGGCGGCATGCTCGAGGCGAGCCTGCTGTCGTTCGCGGTCGGGGTGATCGCCGTGCGCGGGGCCCTGCTCGCCTCGGGCATCACGTTCCCCCGCACGACGTCTGTGCTCATCTACGCCACGGCGACCGGCCTCGTCGGCGCCGCGCTCTTCCCGGCCACGTTCACGCCCGAGATCGATCCGGTCAGCGGCCGGATTCACCAGTACGCGAGCCTCATCGCGTTCCTGTGCCTGCCCGCGATCGCCTTCTCGCTGCTCGACCGGTTCAAGGAGGTGCCCGGGCTCACCCCCAGCCGAGTGATGCTGGTGCGGTTGCTCTGGATCGGCCTCGCGAGCCTCGGGCTGTTCGGCGTCAGCTACGTCGCGGACGCACTGCCGACCACTCCGGCGATCACCACGATCATGACCCTCCTGCCGGTGGGATTCACCCAGCGGATCGTGTTCGTCGTGGACTTCCTACTGCTCGCGGCCCTGCTCGTGACCGCCATCCGCACCGCGCGACTACAGCAGACGGACGGTCGGTGATATCCTCGTTCGTTCGAACGAACAACGTGGAGCCGCCATGCGACACACCGAGCAGGACATCGCATTCGCGGGCCTCACCGGGCAGGCCACGCTGCTGGCCGAAGGCCGCGTCAGCGCGGTAGAGCTCACCTCGGCGGTGCTCGGTCGCATCGCCGAGACGCAGCCGACGCTCAACGCCTTCCGCCACGTCCGCGCGGCCGAGGCGGGCCGGGAGGCCGAGGCCGCCGACCGCCGCCTCGCCGATGGCGAGCGGGCCCCGCTGCTCGGCGTCCCCGTGGCGATCAAGGACGACACCGACATCGCGGGCCTCCCCACGGCCTTCGGCTGCCGCGGCGACTTCCCCGTTCGCGACGCCGACGCGGAGATCGTCACGCGCCTGCGCCGGGCGGGCGCCGTGATCGTGGGCAAGACCAACACGCCGGAGATCGGCCAGTGGCCGTTCACCGAGGGCGCGGGGTTCGGCGTGACACGCAACCCCTGGGACACCGCCCACACGCCCGGCGGGTCCTCCGGCGGCTCGGCCTCGGCCGTCGCCGCGGGGATCGTCGCGGGTGCGGTCGGCTCGGACGGCGCCGGATCGATCCGCATCCCGGCGGCGTGGACCAACCTCGTCGGCATCAAGGCCACCCGCGGTCTGGTGCCCACCGCACCCGAACCGGAGCTGTTCCACGGCCTGACCGGGCACGGCCCACTGGCGAGGACCGTGGGCGACGCGGCGCTGTTGCTCGATGTCCTCGCCGGCACAGCGAACCGGTTCCGCACCGCGGCGGCGCGCGAACCACGCCCGCTGCGCATCGGTCTCGCGTTGAACGTTCCGTTCACGGCGCTCTACACGCGGCTCGACGAACGCGTCCGCGCCGCGGTCGTCCGGCTCGCGGGCGTGCTCACCGACCTCGGCCACGAGGTGGTCGAAACCGAACCGCGCTACGGGCTGATCGGGCTGGACTTCCTCCCGCGCTCACTCGCGGGCGTCGCCGACTGGGCCGACCGCGTGCCGGATCCCGCACTGCTCGACCCGCGCACGCTCGCCAACCGGCGCACGGGCACCCGTCTGCGGCCGCTGCTCGCCCTCTCGCGGCGGCTGGAACCGCTGTGGAGCAGGCGGGTCGGCAAGGTGTTCTCCGACAGCGAAGGCGTCGACGTGCTGCTCACGCCCACCACCGCCACCCCACCGCCCCGGGCCGACGTGTTCGCCGACCTGCCGAACTGGCGCACCGACCGCGCGATCGTCGCCGCCTGCCCGTTCGCGTGGCCGTGGAACGTGCTCGGCTGGCCCTCTGTGAACGTCCCCGCCGGTCTCACGGCCGGTGGGCTGCCGATGGGCGCCCAGCTCGCCGGGCCTGCCGGCTCGGAGGACCTGCTGATCTCACTGGCCGCGCAGCTGGAAGGCGTCGAGCGCTGGCACGATCGGACACCGTGAACACCAGGGACGCGATCCTGCGCGCCGCACTGCGCGTGATCGGCGAGCAGGGCGTGGCCGGGCTGACCAACCGCCGGATCGTCGCGGAGGCCGGGGTCTCGCTCGGCTCGCTGACCTACCACTTCCCCAGCCAGACCGAACTGCTGCGCGAGGCACTGCTGCTCTTCGTCGAGGACGAGACGGGCAGGCTCGCCGGGCTGGCCGAGGCGCAGCGCGCCGAGGACCTGAGCCTCGCCGACGCCGCCGCGACGGTCGAGCGGGTGCTCGAGGCGATGCCGATGAGCATCGACGAGATCGCGTCGCTGGAGCTGTACCTGCAGGCGGGACGGGATCCGGAGTTGCGCGACGCGACCCGGCGCTGTTTCGCCGCCTACGACGACCTCGCTGTGACGATCCTGCGAGCACTCGGGGTGCCCGGCCCGGAGCGCCTCGCCGGGCCGGTGGTCGCGCTGATCGCAGGCCTGCAGCTGCGCAGGCTCGCCACGGGTGCTCCTCCGGCGACGCCGGCGGGCGATGCGCTGCTGATGCTCATCGGCGGCGATCAGCGCTGACGCCTGGCGTAGTGCGCGCGGGCCTTCGCGCGGTTGCCACAGCGGGCCATCGAGCACCACTGCCGGTTGCGCTTCGGCGACGAGTCGGCGAACCGGCGCCCGCAGTCGGCAGCCGCGCAGACGCGCACGCACGGCGAGCTCGTGACCAGTTCGATCGCGTCGACGGCGAGCGCGGCGAGCGACGCCGCGACCCGCCCGGCGCCGCCCTGAGCGGTGCGGTGAGGCGTTCCGTCGGCGTCGACGCGCAGCGCCGGCGCGGGCGCCGAGGCGGCCACGGAGTTGAGCACGGCCACGTCCGCCCGACCGGGCCGCTCTCCCGCCGATACCGCGCGGGTGACGCGATCGACGGCCTCGCGCAGCTGTCGCGCGGTCGCCAGGTCCGCCGCCGTGGCCCTGCCGCCGTAACCGGCTAGGCCCAGCCATTCGGTGAGCGCGGAGGGCGTGGTGAGCAGTTCCCTGCCGCCCCTGTGCCGATCGCGCAGCGTGTTGACCAGGTGGAGGCAGGGCCTGCCGCCGTCGAACACCCATTCGGCCGTGGTCATCTAACCACCTTAACTGGTTAGAATCAGGCATGGACACCGGGATGGAGCAGGTCAACGGCATCCGAATGCACTACCGACGTGCGGGCTCCGGCCCGCCCGTCGTGCTGCTGCACGGCTGGCCGCAGACGGGTCACTGCTGGCGCAAGGTGGTCGAGCCGCTGGCGCGGGAGCACACGGTGCTGGTGCCGGACCTGCGCGGCTACGGGCTCACCGACAAGCCGCGCGAGGGCTACGACAAACGCACGATGGCCGCCGACGTCGCGGCGCTCATCGATGCGCTGGGCTTCGACCGGGTGAGCGTCGTCGGGCACGACCGGGGCGGCCGGGTCGGTCATCGCTGGGCGCTCGACCGGCCGGAGCAGGTCGAGCGGCTCGCGGTGCTGGACATCATCCCCACCAGGGAGATGTGGCGACGGCTGGACGGCGGAGTCGCGCGCGGTTACTGGCACTGGTTGTTCCACCTGCAACCGGATCTCCCGGAGCGGCTGGCGGGCCAGGACGTCGCCGGGTACCTCGGCTACTTCTTCGAGCGCTGGACCCACCGGCGGGACCGGCTGGAACCGGAGGCGATCGCCGAGTACGTCCGCGCTTTCTCGGCACCGGGCGCGCTGCGGGCGGGTTTCGACGACTACCGGGCCTCGTTTCCCACCGACGCCGAGCACGACGACGCCGACGCGGACGCGGGACGCAGGCTCAGGCTGCCGGTGCTCGCACTGTGGGGAGAGAAGGGCCTGCTCGGCACGTTGCCGAGCGCGGAGATCTGGCGGGAGTACGCCGACAACGTGACCGCCGCGGCCATCGCCGACTGCGGGCACTTCCTGCCCGAGGAGCAGCCCGAGGCGGTGGTGGACCACCTGCGGAAGTTCCTCGCGGCTGAGTGACCCCGATCGTTGTCACCCACTGGCAGGTACCAGTAGCGATCAATCGCTCGCTGTGTGCATCATCAGGTGTGGGCTGGTTGGACTCGGCGACGGACCGTTCTGCGCGCCGCTGGCTGGGCCGGATGGGCGAGGAACTCCAGTCCGGCTGGCAGGCGCTCGCGCAGCCGGCCCTGCGGCGACTGTTCGACCAGCATCTCGACGCGGTCGCCGACACGCTGCGTGATGAGGAGCAGCTGATCGAGCGCGCCGTCCCCACCACGCAGCTGGTGCTGATCGCCGGCCACGCCTACGACATCCGCAGACAGGCCCTTCGTGAAGGTTGGCAGCCCCCGAGTACGGAGGCCGACTGGACCAGCGACGAATGGTACGGCCTGCGCCTGCTCGCCTGCTACGAACTCGCGTCACGCGAGCCGCGCGGGCCGAGACCGGCTCGCCGTCACAGCGACTGGTTCTCGATCGTCGGGCTCATCCGTGGGTCGCGTCCCGGCTGACCCGGCACGGGAGCCACCACCGGGCCGCGTTGGAGCTCGCCGTTCGTGGTCCGTGCTGTCGGTACGCCGGACGCCGGAGCGGACTTGTTGATGCTCTCCTCGACCATCTTGCTGTCGTGCATGTTCGACAACACGGCCATGGTGACCGCGTGCACGAGCCCGAGAACGAGCAGCAGTACACCGAGGTTGCCGACGACCGCACGGATCGTCCCGCCGCCGAAGTCGAAGTTGAACACCGACAGCAGCATCATGAAGCCCAGCATCACGATGTGGAAGAGCACCGCGATGAGCCGGGTCTGAGAGCCCGCCGTCGACATGTCGGTGTCCACATCGGACAAATACCGCTTACCGCTGTGGTAGAGGATCTGCCCATCGGCGACGATCATGACGAGGCCCAGGCCGAGGAACGCGAGATAAGCGTCGGTTGGCACCTCAGACTCCTTTCTGCGTGACACGGTTCGCTGCGTGACACGGGGCCACGTCCGGTGGGATACCCGAGCGCCGATCACCGGAAACCGAACGTGTAAGGGCCGTGCCTATGGGGTAACTGCGGGATCCAAGTGATCTCGACCTCGGGAGTAGCCGTGAACGCATACAGCCCGACCGCTCCGAGTCAGAACCCACAACCCGCTCTGCCTCGGACGGAGGAACCGACAGCGGAGCAGCGCCGCAGGGCGGTCCGCGCCATCGCCTCCGCCGCCTCCGACGCCACCGAGTGCGCCGAACTGCTGGAGGCGCTCGGGTTGAGCCCGGAAGAGGGCAGGCGGATCCCCACTCAGCGCGACCGATGACGCGGCAGGCCACCATTCCCGACACCGCCAGGGTGGCGGGTGGGGTAGTGCTGCCCACGCTCGCGGGTGGCGTCCTCAAGCGCCGCCCGCGAGTCATGGCGCTCGCGGAGCTGCTTCAGCTCGACCGCCCCGCCGTCGGCCTGCTGCGCAGGCTCCACGCGCGTCACGGGCCTGGCCCGCTGCTGCTGCGCGTGCCGGGCAGGTCCATCGCGCTCGTGCTCGACGCCGAGGACGTCGAGCGGGTACTGGCCAACACTCCGTCCCCCTTCCATCCAGCGAGCCTCGAGAAGCGGGCCGCGCTCAACCACTTCCAGCCCCACGCCGTGCTCGCCACGAAGAGCACGGAGCGTGAGCCGAGGCGTCGGTACAACGAGGCCGTGCTCGAGACCGGTCACGAGCTGCACTCGCTGGCCGGGCAGACCCGCACAGTGGTCCGCGAGGAGACCGAGCGGCTCCTGGCGAACACGACCGAGCTGGACTGGGCCACCTTCAACACCGCGTGGTGGCGGATCGTCCGGCGCATCGTCTTCGGCGACGGCGCACGCGACGAGCACGCCGTCACCGACGAGCTCGCCCGCCTCCGCCTGCGCGCCAACTGGGCCTACCTGTTGCCGAAGTCCAAGCGCGCGCGGCAGTCACTGCACCAACGGATCGGCGACCTGCTCGCCCGCGCCGAGAGCGGCAGCCTCGCGGCGAAGATCGCCGAGTTGCCCACCGAGAGCGGGATCGACCCGGCAGGCCAGGTGCCGCACTGGCTGTTCGCCTTCGACGCCGCTGGCATGGCCACCCTCCGCACGCTCGCGCTGCTGGCCACCCATCCGCGCCAGAACACCGACGCACACGCGGACCTCGACGACCCGGCGCTCTCCTACCTGCGCGGCTGCGTGCTGGACACCGTGCGCCTGTGGCCCACCACTCCGGTGCTGCTCAGGGAGAGCACCACGGCGACGTCCTGGCACGGCACCCAGCTACCGCCCGGCACGACCTTCTTCGTCTTCACGCCGTACTTCCACCGCGATCCCGAGGCGATCCCCTTCGCCGACGAGTTCGAGCCTCAGGCGTGGCTCGACGGGCGCGCCGAGCAGCATCCCGCCCTCGTGCCGTTCAGCGACGGCCCGGGCAGATGCCCAGGGGAAAACCTGGTGCTGTTCGTGACCAGCACGATGCTCGCAGAACTGTTGCGCCGTGGCGACTACCGCCTGCTGTCGCCGAGGACATTGAGCCCGCAGCGCCCGCTGCCCGCGACGCTCGACAACTTCGGCCTTCGTTTCGCCGTGGACCCGAAGGTCATAGCCCCGAAATAGGCGCGGCATGCCCGCCTAGGCGCGGCGTGCCCTCCGAGGAGTGACCGGGCTCCTACGAGGCCCGGAGCAGCTCCTCGTAGTACACGGGCTCGGTGCACGCACAGCCGCCGTCGACCGACTCGCACTCGATGACCAGGGTGTGGCGCACCAGCTCGAAGTCGGTGCAGCCCTGGTCGGTGCACTCAGCACCACCGGCAACGTGCTGCACCAGCGTGCCGTGGCAGTGGTCGAGTCCGCTCTGGCAGTGTGTGCACGTCATAGCCTGTTGGTACCACCACGCCCCGACAATGCCGGGAGCGACACGCCCTCAGGCTTCCTTGGCCGGCTTCCTCGGCGCCCGCTTGGCTGCGGGCGTCTTGCGTGACTTGGCCGTCTTGGCTGGTTGCCGCGACTTCTTGGCCGCGCTGACGCTTGCCTGCAACGCCGCCATGAGGTCAGTCACCTCGGCCTCAGCCGTCGCCGCCTTCGGTTTGGTGGTCTCCTCGCCCGCGATCTTCGACTCGATCAGCGCCAGCAACGCCTCCCGGTAGCTGTCCTCGTACTTCGACGGCTCGAAGACGCTGTCGGACAACGAGTCGATGAGCGAGGCCGCCATCGTCATCTCCTGCGAGCGGACCTGAGGGGCGTCCTCCTTGAGGAACGGGAAGTCCGGCTCCCGCACCTCGTCCGGCCACAGCATCGTGGTGAGCACCATGACGTCGGAGAGCACACGCAGCACCGCGAGCGCCTCGCGCTGGCGGATCGCGACCTTGGCGATGGCGACCTGCCCGGACTTCTGCAACGCGTCCCGAAGCAGCACGTACGGCTTGAGCGCGGCCTTCTGCGGCTCGAGGTAGTAGCTCTTGTCGTAGTAGATCGGGTCGATGGCTTCGAGCGGCACGAACTCCTGCACGTCGATGGTGCGCGACGTCGACAGCGGAAGTTCGGCCAACTCCTTGTCGGTGAGCACGACCATGCCACCGTCCGAGAGCTCGTAGCCCTTCGCGATATCGGCGTACGGCACCTCCTGGCCGTCGACCGTGCAGAACCGCTTGTACTGGATCCGCCCGCCATCGGCCTCGTGGACCTGACGCATCGAGACGTTCTTGCTCTCGGTGGCCGCGTAGAGGTGGATCGGGATCGTGACGAGCCCGAACGACACCGCACCCTTCCACATAACCCGCATGAGAGTGAAGGTACGCGTTTGCGCAGCTCATCGACAGTTACCGTTTTCCCTCTCTGCGGCCGACCGTCTCCCTGCGCACCTGCTCGGAACGCGCGGTGATGTCGTCGACCTGCTGGGCGAGCGCCGGATGGGTGTCCCTCAGATGCGGACTCACCCCCGCGAGCGGCTGTAGCAGGATCACCGGTTCGCTCTCCCCGAGCGCCTTCTCCACGCGATCGACGTACCCCCGCGCGGGTGCCCCGAGCCCTTCCGCCGCGCTGACCATGGCCGCGAGCCTGCGCAGCGTCGCCGAGTTGTCCCTCGCCCATTCGGCCACCGCCCGATCGCCCGCGCGCCGGTCGCGTTCCGCACGCACGCGCCCGTCGGCGGTCGGCTCCCCCGAGTCGGACTGCCGCAGCCGCAGGTACCGGCGTTCGGCGGCCTGCCTGCTCGCGACCCCGAGGGCGGGCGCGAGTTCCGCCCAGCTGGTGCCCAGCTCTCTCGCGGCGGCGATGAGCTGCGGCTCCCAGTCCGCGAGGTCGTCCCTCAGCTCCCGCAGGAGCACGAGGGCGGCCAGCACCTGGTTGCCGTCGAGCTCGTCGCCGTTGGCCGCTCCCTCGACGGCCGCCCGCAGTCGTTCGTATCTGTTCACGCTTGTCATCTTGCCGACGACACCACCTCTTGTCAACGGAACGACGACGCGCTATAAATGAAGTGCGCGTCGGCATGAGGACCGCAACGACAAGCAGGAGGTGGAAGAACGATGTTGATGCGCACCGACCCCTTCCGAGAGCTGGACCGGCTCACCCAGCAGATGTTCGGCCACACCCAGGGCACGTGGTCCCGCCCGACCCCGATGCCCATGGACGCGTACCGCTCAGGCGACGAGTTCGTCGTGTGCTTCGACCTGCCCGGCGTCTCCGCCGACGCGATCGAGCTCGACGTGGAGCGCAACGTGCTCACGGTAAAGGCCGAACGGCGCCCGCTGCCCCACGACGAGGATGTCGAGATGCAGGTGTCCGAGCGCCCGCTCGGCGCCTTCTCCCGGCAGTTGTTCCTCGGTGACACCCTCGACGCCGACAACATCAAGGCGTCGTACGACTCGGGCGTGCTGACCCTGCGCATCCCGGTCGCCGAGAAGGCGAAGCCGCGCAAGATCGCCATCGAGAGTGGCGACAGCGGGCACAAGGAGATCAGCGCCTGAGCCAGCGCGCAAGCGGTTCGCGTTCGGTTCCTCGCCCGAAGGTGGCTCCGGCCCGGGCGCCCGACCGGAGCCATCACCTGACCGGCGGGACAGGGAAGGGTTGCCTTGGTCCCGCAGGACAGTTGTACCGTTTTCCTCGAGACGGTATTCGGATTCCGTAAAGCGAAAAGGTGGGCAAGGATGCTCAACGCGGCCGTGCGTGATGTGCTGGCCAGCGCGGTCGGAGCGCGCAACGTGCTCTCCGATCCCGTCCAGCTCCGCAGTTACGAGTGTGACGGACTGACCGGTTTCCGGCAGATACCCGCGCTCGTCGTGCTGCCGCTGGACACCGAGAGCGTGGCCGCTGCGGTGCGGGTCTGCCACGAGCACGGCGTCCCCTTCGTCGCGCGCGGAGCGGGCACCGGGCTCTCCGGTGGGGCCATGCCGGTCGCGGACGGCGTGGTGATCTCACTGCAGCGGCTGCGGCAGGTGCTGGAGGTGGATCCCGTCGACAGGCGCGCGGTGGTGCAGCCTGGCGTCACTAACCTCGACATCACGAAGGCGGCAGCGCCGCAGGGCCTCTACTACGCGCCGGATCCCTCGAGTCAGCAGGTCTGCACGATCGGAGGGAACGTCGCCGAGAACTCCGGTGGCGCGCACTGTCTCAAGTACGGCTTCACGACCAACCACGTGCTGTCGATGACCGTCGTGCTCCCCGACGGCGAGGTGGTGACGCTCGGCGGCGACACCGGCGACCAGCTCGGGCCCGACCTACGCGGGGTGTTCATCGGCTCCGAGGGCACGCTCGGCATCGTCTGCGAGATCACCGTGCGGCTGCTGCGGGTGCCCGAGACCGTGCGGACGCTGCTCGCCGACTTCCCGTCGGTGCGCGCGGCGGGCGAGGTGGTCAGCGACATCGTCGCCGCGGGGATCGTCCCGGCCGCGGTGGAGATGATGGACAACCTCGCCATCCAGGCCGCGGAGAAGGCGGTCGGCGCCGGTTACACGCTCGACACCCCCGCGGCGCTCGTCGTCGAGCTGGACGGGCCCGCCGCCGAGTGCGGCAGCCAGTTCGAACAGGTCAAGGCCATCTGCGACCGGCACGGCTGCACGCGGCTGCACATCGCGGGCGACGCGGGCGAACGGGCCAAGATCTGGATGGGGCGCAAGGCCGCTTTCGCGGCCGTCGGCCGGATCAGCCCCGACTACATCGTGCAGGACGGCGTGGTGCCGAGGACCCGGCTCGCGGAGGTGCTCGGGCGCATCGAGGAGATGGGACAGGCGGCCGGGCTGCGGGTCGCGAACGTCTTCCACGCGGGCGACGGCAACCTGCATCCCCTGGTGCTCTTCGACGAGGACGCCGGCGAGCTGGAGCGAGCCGAGGAACTGTCGAAGGACATCGCCGAGCTGTGCGTAGAGCTGGGCGGTTCGCTGTCGGGCGAGCACGGGATCGGTACCGACAAGGCGTGCTCGATGCCGCGCATGTTCGGCGTCGACGACCTCGCCACGATGGACCGGGTGCGCTCGGCCTTCGACCCGGGCAAGCTGTGCAACCCCGGCAAGCTGCTGCCCACCCCACGCCTGTGCGGTGAGCGTCCCGGCCGGTACCGGCCGCATCCGCTGGAGGAGGCGGGAGTGATCGAACGGCTATGACCGCCACCATGCTGGCGCCCACGAATCTGCGGGGCGCGCACGAAGCACTCGCCGACACCGAGGGCACCGTCCAGCTCCAGGGCGCCGGGACAGCGGCCGGGTGGGCGGGCGCAGCGCTCCCCACCGACACGGTGCTCGACACCACGCGGATGACCGGCGTACTCGCCTACAACCCCTCCGACATGACGGTCGCCGTGCGGGCCGGTACCCCACTCTCGGAGTTGCAGGCCGAGCTCGCCGCCAACGGCCAGCGTGTCGCGTTCGACGCCGCTCGCGTCGCCCGGGGTGCGACGGTCGGCGGGCTCGTCGCCACGGCCGACTCGGGCCCGCTCGCGCTCGCGTACGGATCGTTGCGAGACCTGGTGATCGGCGCGACCGTGGTGCTCGCCGACGGCACGGTCGCCCGCACAGGCGGGCACGTGATCAAGAACGTCGCGGGCTACGACCTCGCGAAGCTGCTGCACGGCTCCTACGGCGGGTTCGCGCTGCTGGCCGAGGTCGTGCTGCGGCTGCACCCCGTTCCCGCGTCCGCGCGCACGGTGTCGCTCGAGTGCCCGCTGGACGTCGGCGCGGAACGGGCCGCACTGGTGCTCGGCAGCGCGCTCGAACCGGTGTGCCTGGAGTGGGCCGAGGGCACGTTGCTCGCGCGGCTCGAAGGGACACCCGATGGCACCGAGGCCAGGGCGAGGGAGCTCGCCGGACTGATCGGTGGCTCGGTGCTCACCGAGGACGACGCCGACGCCGCGTGGGCCAGGCACGCGGAGCTGACCGGCGCGGCAGTGGTCCGTGTCGGCTGCAGGCCCAGCAGGCTCGCGGGGTTGATCGGCGCACCCGGTGGGCCCGCGGTGGCAGGGCTGGGCACGGGCATCGGCACGGTGGGGCTGCCGTTCGCGGAGGTCAACGGGATGCACGACGCCGTGACGGCGATCGGCGGGACGTCGGTGACGCACCAGCGACCGCCGAGCGGGGTGCGCGCGTGGGGCCGGATGCCCTCGGCGATTCGGGTGCTGCGAGCGCTGAAGAACGAGCTGGATCCGCACGGGCGGCTGAGCCCGGGCCGGTTCGAGTCGTGGTTCGGGGAGTTCGGCAACAGGGAGGAGAACCCGTGACGGAGCGGACGGAGCCGGGGTTCGACGCACTGCACCCACCATCGCGGGAGCTGCTCGACGACTGCGTGCACTGCGGGTTCTGCCTGCCCACGTGCCCGACCTACCAGCTGTGGGGCGAGGAAATGGACTCCCCGCGTGGCCGGATCTACCTGATGGACCTGGCCGAGCGTGGCGAGATCGAGCTCCAGGGCGCCTTCACGGAGCACATCGACGCGTGCCTTGGCTGCATGGCGTGCGTGACGGCGTGCCCGTCCGGGGTGCAGTACAACCGTCTGCTGGAGGCCACGCGCCCGCAGATCGAGCGCAACGTCGAGCGATCGCGCTCCGACCGGCTCTTCCGGGGCGGCATCTTCGCGTTGTTCCCCTACCGGCGGCGGTTGCGGGCGGCGGCGATCTTCGGGCTCGTCTACCAGAAACTGCGGCTGGACCGCGTGGCCGAGCGGGTGCTACCGCCCCGGCTGCGCGCGACACAGGCGCTCATGCCGCCGGTGAAGCTGCGGGACGCGTTCGCGTCGCTGCCTCGGCGAGTGAAGCCGGACGGTCCCGTTCGCCGACGGGTCGCGATGCTCTCGGGCTGTGTGCAGGACGTGTTCTTCCACGAGGTCAACGTCGCGACCCAGCGGGTGCTCGCGGCCGAGGGCTGCGAGGTGCTGACGCCGAGAGACCAGGGCTGCTGCGGCGCGCTCGGGCTGCACGCTGGGCGAGAGGACCACGCCACCAAGCACGCGAAGCGCACCATCGAGACGTTCGAGAAGCTGCCGGTGGACAACATCGTAGTGAACGTCGCAGGCTGCGGCTCGTCGATGAAGGAGTACGCCGACCTCCTGGCCGACGATCCGGAGTGGGCGGAGCGGGCGAAATCGTTCAGCGCCAAGGTGCGGGACGTCACCGAGCTGCTGGCTGAGCTGGAGCCCCGGGCGAAGCGGCATCCGATGAAGGCGAAGGTCGCCTACCACGATGCCTGCCACCTCGGGCATGCCCAGGGTGTGCGGGCCCAGCCGAGGGCCGTGCTGCGGACGATCCCCGGGCTCGACGTCGTCGACCTGCCGGAAGCGGAATTGTGCTGCGGCTCGGCCGGCATCTACAACATGGTGCAGCCGGAACCCGCGGCGGAGCTGGGCGAGCGCAAGGCGGGCAACATCCGCGCCGTGAACCCGGACCTGCTCGTGACCGCGAACCCTGGCTGCCTGTTGCAGATCGGCCGGTACCTGGACGGCGACGTCCCCATGTTCCACCCGGTGCAGGTGCTCGACGCCTCGTTGCGGGGTCGCCCTTTGCCCTGAGGGACCGGCGCCCTCAGGGCGCCCGGGGTCACCGGGCGAGATCGACCGGGTCCTCGCAGGCGGGCGCGCCCACTCCGGACTCGGGTCGGAGGTAGTGGGCCGAGACGAACCCGGTGCGGCCGTCGACGGTGCCGCTGACCCACATCGTGTTGCTGGCAACCGCCGTGCCCGGCTCCCAGCAGGTGCCGACGAAGGGCGCGCCCTCGTCGAGCCAGCCGACTTTGACGCAGTCGGCGTCCGGACATGCCCGCACGTTCAGGCCTGCCCCATCGGTTCCGGAAACGCGGTAGCGAGTCTCCGCCGCCTCGCTCGCCTGGATCTGCTCGGTCCCGGCTCGGCGGTCACCGCCCTGCGGGGCACCCTGCTCCGCTCGGGAACTGAGGACGAGCATCAGCCCCGCGGCCACCATCGCTGCCACCACAAGGACACGGACGAACAAGCCCACTCGCAACGACACGAACATTGTCGACCTCCCTCTGCTCGACGGGTTTGCCGCGTCCCCTCCTCGATCGCTCCGACGTTCGTGCTGACGGTCTCCTTCCTGTGCGACGTGGTGGGATCTTCTGGGAACTACGTGTTGAGTGTCCCGTGATGGGCAACCGTGATGCAATTCCCATTTTTGCGATCCCACCCAGTCCACTCTTGTGGCCTAGTGAACCGCGGCGCGGCAGCCCTCCGAAGCCGCTCCAGGGGGCCTCGCTATCACCCGTTCAGCGCAATACGCCTGCATGGTTGAAGCCGCTCCGAGAAGGACTTGCGGCCATGGCCTACAATCTGCGGTCTGGGATTCCCACGAAGACATCCCGTACTGGAACACCCGTGGTTCTAAGCACCCGGATCGAGGTCCGATGGCTGATCCAGGCCCCGTGGTACCGCGGCGCCGCATCGCCGAGGAGCTGCGCAGGCTCCGCGGCGAGGCAGGCCGTACCCTCGAAGAGGTCGCCGAAGCTCTCCTGATCTCCACCTCGAAGCTGTCCCGCCTCGAGAACGCGCAGGGCCGTCCCCAGCTTCGCGACATCCGGGACCTCGTCCGCTTCTACGGGATCGAGGGCACGCAGGTCGCCAGCCGCCTCGAACGCTGGACGAAGGCGTCCCAGTCACAGGGCTGGTGGACCGACTACAGCGGGCAGATCTCGGACGAGCTCGGCGCGCACGTCGCCTACGAGACCGAGGCGTCGGTCGCCAGGGTCTACACCATCCCCGCGATCCCGGTCCTGTTGCAGACGGCCGACTACGCGCGCGCCTACTACCGCAGTACCGAGCCGTGGCGCACGTCCGACGACATCGAGCAGCTCGTCGAGCTGCGCATGAAACGCCAGCGAGCCCTGCGCCAGCGTGAGGGGCAACCCCCGCTCACGCTGGTCGCCGTGACCCACGAGTCCAGCATCCGCCAACTGGTCGGCAGCCCCGAGATCATGCGCGCCCAGCTGGACCACCTCATCGAGAGCTCGACCGCCCCCAACATCGAGCTGCGCGTATTCCCCTTCGCCACGCAGCCGCTGTTCACGAGCACGTGCATGTACGCCTACTTCGAGTTCAGCGAGGACATCGATCGCGACGTCGTGCACATCGAGACCCACGCCGGCATCCGGCACATCGAGCGGACGAAGGCAGTCGAGAAGTACCGCGAGTACCACGACGCCCTCTACCGCAGTTCCCTGACACCCGAGGAGACGAGGGCGCTCATCCGGACTGTCAGGAACGAGCAGTTCTCCTAGCCATTTCCCAAACCCCGCATTGGACTCTTTGAATGGCATCCGAAGCTGTGAAGTTGAGTCACAAGAAACTCAGCACCGACGGCTATGTCGTCCTCAGCGAATCCGAGTTCGGCTTCTCCGCCGAAGATCGCGCACACCTTCACCGTGCGTTCTTCCACAGTGGAGTGCTGCGCCGATACGAGAAGGACCTCCCCGTGGACAGGGAGCGGGCGCGTGACGTCGTCCGCTTCGAGTGGGAAGGAACCGAGCTCCGACTGTCCGAACACGACACCATCACCATCGAGAATCGCGGTGAGCGGCCGGAAGCCCGCGAGTACGGGCGCGTCGAGGTACTCGCCGACGGGTTGTTCGAAACGTGGATCCGCAAGGCGCTGGCACTGCTGCCGGAGCACTGGCGGGACCCTAGGGGCACGTTCGGCGTGAACCTCTTCCGCACGTTCACCAACGTCGTCACCAAGCCGCACCAGGATGGTGAGCGGTTCATCTTCATCTACGTCGTCGACAAGGTCGGGCACGGCGCCGAGACCTGGCTCTACGGACCCGGCGAGGACGATCACGAACCGATCTTCCGGGGCACGCTCAGCCCCGGTGACCTGATGGTGTTCGAGGACGCCCGGTTCCGGCACACCGTGACACCGCTGGAGAACCCTCCGGGCGGCGCGGCGCGACGCGACGCGCTCGTGTGCACGGTCAACTACGCCCACACCTACGCGCTCGACTGGTGACCGCCGTGCCCGGGGCTCACCGAGCCCCGGGCACGCTCGGTTAAATTGGTGCCATGCTCCGGCGGGAGATGGGACCGTTGCCGAGGTGGGCGCTGCTGTGCGCGCTCGCGCTCGCCGTGGTCGCCATGCACCACGTGGGTTCCGCCCCGCCCGCGCACGGGCCGGAGAGCATGCCGGCCGTGGCCGCTGCCACCGTCGCAGACGGCCATCCGGCACCGGACCACGGCTCCCACGACCTCTTCCACCTTTGCCTCGCCGTACTGGCCGCGGTGGGCGGGTTGCTGCTCGCGGCGTGGTTCCTCGGCCGCGTGGCCCGCTCCGTGCCGCCCGTCCGCCGCGCGATCCCGCTGCGGGCCGGGGCCCGTGCCCCGCCGCGCGGCGGGCGCGACATCCTGCACCTCGCCTGCGTGATCCGGGTGTGATGAGGCGCTTTCTCCCGAGCGTCCACCCATCCGATTTCTCAGGCCAGGAAAGACGAACCATGTTCAAGAACGTGAGGCGATTCGTGCTGCCCGCGATCGCCGCCATCGTGCTGCTCGCGGGCTGCGGCACCGCAACCGAGCAAGCGGACCACAACGACGCGGACGTGACGTTCGCGAGCGAGATGATTCCCCACCACCGCCAGGCGATCGAGATGGCGGGGCTGGTGACCGAACGCACCGGGAACCAACGGCTGCGCGGGCTGGCCGACGACATCCGCCAGGCGCAGCAGCCGGAGATCGAACAGCTCTCCGAGTGGCTACAGCAGTGGGGCGAGGCGGTTCCCGGTGAGCACGAGGGACACGGCGGCGGCCACGCCATGCCGGGCATGATGACCGAGGAGCACCTGGCCGAGCTGGGCAGGATGAGCGGCGCCACGTTCGACCGGCGCTGGCTCGAGCTGATGATCGAGCATCACGCGGGCGCGATCGAGATGGCCCGCGCACAGCTGGCACATGGCGTGCACTCCGAGCTCAAGCGGCTCGCACAGCAGGTCATCAACACCCAGCAGGCCGAGATCGACACCATGCAGGGCCTGCTCGGCAACGGCTGATCAGCGGCCCGTTCCACAAGACCCGCGTGCGGCCCGCACCAGCGCGCGAGCCCTGACGAACTCCGCCAGGGAGAACGCGAACGTCGGCCGCTCCACCACGAGCGACCGGCCACCGGCATCGGCGAGGGCATCGTGCGACCCACGATGCCCTCGCCGTCCGAGCCGTCCGAACCGTCCGAGCTGTCGGCCAGTTCCCGGCTCGCGGACCTCCGCTGAGGGTCTGTCGCTCTCCACAACGTCCTCAGCTGCTGGCCGGAACGAGGTCGGCGTTGCGCATGACGTGCTGGATGAGGGTCACCAGCACCTGCTTGGTCGACTCCCGGTCGCGAGCGTCGCACAGCAGCAGCGGAACAGTCGGGTCCACGTCCAGCGCGGCGCGCACCTCCTCGGTGCCGTAGCGGTGGGCTCCGTCGAAGCAGTTGACCCCCACGACGAACGGAAGCCCGCGTCGCTCGAAGAAGTCCACCGCGGGGAAACAACTCTCGAGCCTGCGGGTGTCGGCCAGCACAACGGCGCCGAGCGCGCCCGTCGCCAGCTCGTCCCACATGAACCAGAACCGGTCCTGGCCGGGAGTGCCGAACAGGTACAGGATCAGGTCCTGGTTGATCGTGATGCGCCCGAAGTCCAGCGCCACGGTGGTTGTGGTCTTGCGCTCGACGCCGGCGAGGTCGTCGACGCCTTCCGACGCGGACGTCAGCACTTCCTCCGTGCGCAGCGGCGGGACCTCGCTGACCGAGCCGACCATCGTGGTCTTGCCGACCCCGAAGCCACCGGCGATCAACAGCTTCACCGCCGTCGCGGTGAGCCGACGCCGCGGGTCAGAGTTTCCGGATGCCATCGAGAACCGCCTGCAGTACGTGTTGGTTTGGGGCTTCACTCATGGGCGCAGCTCTACGGAAGATCACGTAGTTCTGCTCGATCAAATCACTGAGCAGTACCTTGATCACCGGCAGGGGTAGGTCGATCAGCGCGGCGACCTCCGCCACGGACATCGGCCGCTGGCACAACCGCACGATCTTCGCGTACTCAGGCGGGAGCGAGGCCGCCTCGGCGACCGAGGGAAGCGCCACGACGAGTGTGATCAGTTCGAGGCCGAACTGGTCCGAGCGCGTGCGGCCGCCCGTGACGGCGTAGGGACGGACCAGAGGCCCCGCCGCCTCGTCGAACCACGCCTCGTCCTGGCCGCTCATGGCGCACTGTGCTGCTCAACCCTGGGAGCCGCGCTGAGTACCGCGCCGACCCGCTTCACCATCATGTTCATCGCGTACGCGACGAGGCCCATGTCCGCGTCCTCCGACGTGAGCAGGGCGAGGCACGCTCCCCTGCCCGCAGCCGTGACGAACAGGAACGCGTGGTCCATCTCGACGACGGTCTGGCGCACCTGGCCCCCGCCGAAGTGCCGTCCGGTTCCTCGCGCGAGGCTCTGGAACGCCGACGCCACCGCGGAAAGGTGCTCACCGTCCTCTTCGGACAGGTTGCTCGACCTGCCGATGAGCAGGCCGTCCGCGGACAGCACGACGGCGCGATCGGCTCCGGCCACCTGCTGCACCAAGTCGTCCAGCAGCCAGTCCAGTTCGTTGACTCCCGTGTTCACCATGGCGTCTCAGTCTCCAGAATGCTCGTCGAGGCTCGGGTCGTGCGCGCGTGCCTGCCGGGTCCCGCGCTGGAAGGCGGAAAGCCGGCTCCTGGCCTGCTCCGGCTCGGTGACCACCTCCGTCTGCTCGGTGGATGGACCCGTTTCCATCAACTGCGGCACCAGGTTCTGCTGCCTGCGGCGCCGCGGCAGCGGCGGCCTTCCCGGTGACATCGTCCCGCCGGGCTGCTGCGGGCGGGCGTCCTGCGCGGGGCGTTGCCGCTGCGGCAGTTCCCGCGGTGCGGACTCCCGTGGAGCGTTCTCCCTCACGCCGTTCTCCAGAACCCCGTTCTCGCGGAACACACTCTCCCGTTGTGGCAGCTCCCGCGGCGGCGCCGCCTCGGCCGGGGGCGTCTCGCGCCTGCGCTTGGGCAGTTCCCTCGGGCCCGAACCGTTCTGCGCGGGTGGCTCGGTCTTCGGCGTGGCCCTCGGCCTGCGCCGCAGCACCGGCGTCTGCTGGGCGGGCACGGCCTCCTCGACGGCGGTCCGCGTGCCGTCCTCGGGCTCCGGCACGGGACCGAGGAGGTCCGAGAGCACCAGCACGATCGCACGCGTGCCGCCGTAGGCCGACTCGCGCAGGGTCACCACGATGCCGTGCTTGGCCGCAAGCCGCGCCACCACGAACAGGCCGAGCCGCGGCTCCTCCGACAGCGCCATGAAGCTGAAGTCGGGCGGGTTGCGCAGCATTTCGTTGAGCTCGTCGCAGCGTTCCGGCTCGATGCCGAGGCCCTGGTCCTCCACCTCGATCACCACACCGCGGCCGACGATCTCGCCCCGTATCTCCACCCGCGACGACGGCGGCGAGAACGACGTGGCGTTGTCGATGAGCTCGGCGAGCAGGTGCACGAGGTCACCGACCACCGGGCCCGCGACGGCGATCGCCGGTAGCTTGCCCACCTTGACGCGCTTGTAGTCCTCGGTCTCGGCCGTGGAGCCGCGCACGAGGTCGGCGAGCGCGACCGGGTTCCGCCACTGCCTGCCGGGCTGCTCGCCGCCGAGGATGATCAGGTTCTCGGCGTTTCGCCGCGCGCGGGTGGACAGGTGGTCGAGCCGGAACAGCATGTCGAGCTGGTCCGGGTCCTCCTGCTTGCGCTCCGCGGCGTCGAGCGCCTGTAGCTGCCTGTGCACGATCACCTGGCTGCGGTGGGCGATGTTGAGGAACACCTTCTTGGTGCCCTCACGGGTCTTGGCCTCCTCGACGGCGGCGGCGACGGCGGTCTGCTGCGCCTTGTTGAACGCGTCGGCCACCTGGCCGATCTCGTCCTGGCCGTGGTCGAGGAACGCCATCTCGGCGTCGAGGTCCACCGCCTCGCCCGCCCTGACCCGAGCGACCAGCTCGGGCATCTGGTTGTCGGCGATGTCGAGCGTGTCCTCCCTCAGCCTGGCGAGCCGCTGCACGAGGCGGTTGGACAGCCGCCACGCGATGAGGAACAGCGCGATGGCGACGACGAGCACGGCGATACCGGCGATGATCGACGTGATCAGCGTCCGGTCGGCGTCGTCGAGCGCGATGTTCGTGGCGTTGGAGCTCTGTGCGATGTAGATGCCCATGAGCGCCGCGCCGACGTCCCGCGCCGCGGCGCGCCACTCGGCCTCCGGCACCGGCAGCTGGGTCTGGTTGCCACGCAGGAAGGCGTTCTCGACGGTGGTGAGCCGCTGCCAGGCCTCGCTCTGCACGAGCTGCTCGTACTGTGCCCTGACCTCGGGGATCATCTCGGGCACCGCCGACTGGAGGCCTGCGTGGTAGGCGCCGATCTGGCCGATGTAGGTGCGGAACTCCTCTTCGGTGAGGCCGCCACCGACGAAGCCGGCCGCCGCGAGCGCGTCACCACGCGACATGCCGTCCGCGCTGGTGAACAGCGGCATCGCGGTGACGCGCAGGTACGCGGTCTCGGCGTCGGGCGCCTGCTGGGCGACGCCGTTCAGGCCGATCGCGAACTCGTCGATCAGCCGGTTGTAGAAGTCGTAGGCCTGCTGCAGCGAGGGGCCGCCCGCGTCGATCTGCTGGCGGAACTGCGGCAGCTGCGCGAACTGCTGCGCGGTGATGGCGATGCTGCGCTGCACGTTCTGCGGCGCGTCGCCAACCATGGCCTGCAGCTCGGCGTTGATGGCCGCGGCCGAGGCGTCGGTCTCGGCGCGCACCTGCTGGAGCTCGGCCCTGTTGGCGCCGTTGCTGGCGAGGTCCTGGAGGGTCAGCCTTCGTTCCTCGCGCACGGCGGCGAAGAACCGGGCGCCGGGTTCGGCCGCGTCGTGGACCTTGGTGGCGAAGTCGCGGACCTGGATGGCGTCGTACACGAGATAGCCGGCGAGCGCCACACCCGCCAGCAGCAGGGCGACGCTGGGGACGAACGCGATGGCCAGAACCCTGGACCGGATCGACGAACGTCGGGTACGTGCCCCGAACTTCTTCTTAACCAACGCGCTCAAAGGCCCTTTCAGCGGCTTTTCCAGATCGTTTGGGCCCCCGCACCCCTGGGCTGCCGGCCTCGCGCTCCCCGCGGGTAAGCCAGCGCTCAGCGGAGATTATGCAGCCGGACAAACGTGAGTCAACTTCACTACTCCGTCCGGCCGAACAGCGTCTTTGCTCGGCGCTACCACGCCGAGCAGTGGGTTTGCGGCCGTTTCGGCCAACGGTGACATAGCGCACGGTGAGGAACCTCTCCCGCCCGCACGTCTCGTCATGCGAACACCCCGAACGGAACCGGTAACTCCGCGACCTTGTACGGCGATACCAGTGCAAACCCCCGCACCAGGACACCAAGGAGGCCGGTGTCGATGCTGAAGCGCGCCGGCAGGTACCCGTTCTCGCAACGCCTGCTGCTGATCGTCCTCGCGCTCGCGTTCGCCGCGACCGCGGTGCTGCAGGCGTTCCTCGCCAGCTCGATGTCCGAATGGTGGCCTGCCGTGCTCGCGGCCGCGCTCGCGCTGGCAGCGCTGTGGTGCCTGATCGCCGCCGCCCGCGCCTGGGACGGAACGGAGAAGCGGCGCCTGTGAAACGCGTCGCTCATTGTCATTCTGCGTAGCTGTCCGTCACGGAAAGAAATGTCCTCATCGATGTCGATCCAGCCGCGAGGCGTTCGACGCCTTTGCAGAGCCGGATCACAGACCGATGGAGGGACACCCCATGACGAACGCCACGCTCGACCGCCCGACCACCACCGACCGCACGGACGAGAACCCGCGCCGTACGCCCCGCAGGCTGCACGGCCCGGTGCTCGCCGCCACCAGGATCGTGGTGGCCTTCCTCTTCCTCTGCCACGGCCTGCAGGGATTCGGCGCACTTGGGGGCATCGACGGCGCCGGCACGGCGCTGCCCGTGGGCTCGTGGCCCGCGTACTACGCCAGCGTGCTCGAAGTGGTCACCGCCGTACTGGTCGGTCTCGGCCTCTTCACGCGGCCGGCCGCGGTGCTGGCGTCGGGCGCGATGGCCTACGCGTACTTCACCGTGCACCAGCCGATGGCGCTGTTGCCGCTGCACAACATGGGCGAGCAGGCCGCGCTGTTCAGCTGGATCTTCCTGCTGATCGCGGTGCTCGGTCCCGGCTCGCTCGCGCTGGACAACCTGCGGCGGGCACGCGCCAAGAGCCTCGAAAACCACTGAGCCATCTCGTTTTCCCAGGAACCCCCGGCATCGCCCGGCCGTCCTATTCGGTCGAGGGGTGCCGGGGGTTCGTCACAACTGGACATGGAGGAGGTCCGCCGTGCGCGGATCGGTTCGCGCGTTCTTCGCGGTGCTGTTGTTGGCCCTGTTCCCGTTCTTCGTCCTCGCACTCGGCGTCGGCGGGGTGGTCGCGGGCCTGACGATCGGGCACCGCGCGGGCATGTACGTCGCGATTCTCGCCGCGGGCATGATGCTTGCGCTCGGCCTCGCGCTCGCGCAGGCGCTGCGCACTCGGCTGGAGCCGCCGAGCGGCCCGGTGCTGACGCGGCAGGAGCAGCCAGGGCTATGGCGGCTCGTCGACGAGCACGCCGCACAGGCACAGACCAGGTCGCCGGACGAGATCGTGCTCGTGGGCGAGATCAACGCGGCGGTGCGCGAGGACGCGCGGGCGCTCGGCCTCAAGGAAGGCAAGCGGTACATGATGATCGGCCTGCCGTTGCTGGCCGGACTCAACGTCACGGAGCTGCGCTCCGTGCTCGCACACGAGCTGGGCCACTACGGCGGCGGCCACACGCGACTGCTCGCCGTGAGCTACCGCGGTGCCGAGACACTCGGGCTCACAGTGTCCCGTTTGGACTCGGGACCGGCCCGCTGGATCCTTGGCGCATACGCCTGGCTCTACGCCGTCGTATCCCGTTCCGCGAACCGGGCACAGGAGTTGCAGGCCGCCGCCTACTCCGTCGCGGCGGCGGGCAGTGAGGCCGCGGCGAGCGCGTTGCGCAAGATCGCGACGATGGACCTGCTGTGGGAGGCCTACGGAGAACGGTTCCTCGGCCTGCCGAGCCTGGCCGGGCGCACGCCGGACATCCTGCTCGGCTTCCGCAACTTCCTCGACCACCCGCAGCAGCGCCGGATCGTCGCCGAGATCGAGCCGAAGGTGCTCGACAACCAGCCCAGTTCGCTGTTCGACAGCCATCCGACGATCCGCCGCCGCATCGAGAAGATCGGCGCCATGCCGGCGCCACCCGCGCGCCCCGACCAACGTCCAGCGTGGACAGTGCTCGCCGACCCCGCGCGCGTCGTTCCGGCCGCCGAGGCTCGGCTCTACATCAAGGGCGAGCTGGGACCGCGCGCGAGCTGGAGCGAGATCGTCCGGATCGCGGGGGCCGCGAGCGCCGCGAGGGGCGCCGAACTGCTGGCGGGCGCTGGCCGCGAGTCCCGCGCGGCTCCCGGCGGAACGCTCGGCGAGCTGCTCGCCGCCATCCAGCACGGCCGGATCGACCAGCTCATGAGCCCGTTGCTCGAGGACGGCGGCAACCCTGAGCAGGCCCGCGAGGGACTTGTAGAGCTGCTCGGCGACGTGATCGTGTGCGCGCTGATCGCGCAGCGGCGCGCGCACCACGAGCTGAGCTGGGGCGGCGGCCGGCTGATCACCGGGCCGCAGGGCGAGCTGAAGGTCACCGAGCTCGTGGCTCCGGCCGTGCGGAACCCCGCGCTGGTGCCCCAGTTCGCGCAGCGGCTCACGGCGCTCGGCGTGCGGATGGACTTCGTCCGCAGGCCCACCGCCGCGCCACCGAGGCCCGCGCATCCGGCAGGCGGCGCGGAGCCGCAGCTGGTGGGTGTGGCCCCCGAGGTCATGGCGTTCAAGAAGAACTGGGACGTGCTCGTGTTCGACGCAGGGCTGCTGCTGGTGCCGCTCAAGGCGGGCAAGCTGGCCGGGCAGAGCCTCGCCGGGGCCGTGGGCCAGGGCGGGCACGCCCAGCGCAAGCGCGTCACCGGGCTGCTGGAGCTGGGGCAGGCCGAGCTGTTCGGTCAGCCGGGGGTGCGCTGGCTGCCCACGGGCACCGTCCTCGGCGGCGACCGCAAGAAGTTCCTCACCGGCGGCGGCAAGATCGCGCTGCGCTTCGCGGGCGGGGAGACGGCGACGCTGCGCACCCAGCACGACGGCGGGTACGAGTCGCTGACCCGGTTCCTCGACACCGTGCCCCGGGGGCAGCCCGTCGGTTCGCGGTGACGGGCCGTCAGCAGAGACAGAACTCGTTGCCCTCCGGGTCGCGCATCACCGCGAAGTAGTCCTGCGCGTCCTCGACCGTGCGCACGTGGGTGGCGCCGAGGGAGACCAGCCGCACGGCCTCGGTGTCGACGTGCTGCCTGCCGATCTTCACGTCGAGGTGCAGGCGGTTCTTGCCCGCCTTGGGCTCGGGCACGCTGTGGAACAGCACGCGTGGCCCGGTGCCGTGCGGGTCGACCACGGCGCACCACGCCTCCCCCGGCCCGCCCTCGGCGCGCGAGAACTCCGCCCAGCTCGCGTGGCCGTCGGGAGGGTCCTGCACGACGTAGCCCAGCACCTCGGCCCAGAAGCGGGCGAGCCGGTGCGGGTCGGCACAGTCCACGGCGACCTGCATGCGTCTCTCCATGGGGCCATCATGCCCGGCCGCGGACCTGGGAAGGCCCGCCGCCGACCCACCGGGGCAGCGGTGCCGGCGTCGCGGGGTCTACGACGGCCAGCCGAGCTCGGGCGGATCGGCGACGGACGGGTGCGGCGCTACCTGTGGTACGGCAGCGAGATCTTCTCGATCGTGCCCGCGCCTGCGCAGACACTGCAGTTGGACACGTACGCCGAGCCGTGCTTGAGCGCGAGGCCGCCCGGCATCGTCAGTCCCTGGCTGTACACGATCTTCGACTTGCCATGGCTCACCCGCAGCAGCGCACCGGTCGGGTCACCGGAGAGCAGGCCGTTGTGGGCGATCTCGAGCACGTACAGCTTGCCGTGGCGGTCGAACCCGATGTCGATGATGTTGGTGAAGCCCGTGGCCACCACCTGCGGCGCCTTGCCCGGCACGATCCGGTGCACCCTGGCGGAGCCCACCTGGAACGGGAATCCGGTCAGCTCACCGACGTACAGCGCGCCGTCGGGACCCTGCACGACCGAGGTCGGCACGGACTGCATCGGGATCTTCGTTCCCGGGGGCAGGCCGAGTTGCGGTGGCGCGGGGACCATCCGGTCGGGGAAGACCGCGACCGTCGACACGTTGCCGTTGGGCGCGACGAACATCAGCGAGTTGCCGCCGGCGTCCACGACGTACTGTCCGCGTTTGGTCGCGAGCACCGAGTTCGGGTTGCTGTCGGGAAGGCCGCCATCGGGGTTGGCCGCCGCCTCGAAGCCCGCGATGTCGGCGATCTGCCGCCACTTGTTCCAGCCCTTGGCGCGCAACAGCCAGCCCATCGCCCGCTGGCCGAGCTCGGGCAGGTCCGCCCGCACCGCGGGGTCGGCGCCGAGCCCGACGGTGAAGTACAGCTGCCCGTGCCTGTTGAACGACACGTCTGAGGGGCCGATCGCGGAACCACCCTCGGGTTCCGCGAGTGAGGGAAGCCCGGAGATGACCGGGTGCTGCTTTCCCTTGTGGATCTTGGTGATCGCACCGCTGGCGCCGAAGCAGACTTCGCCGCCTTCCGGGCCGGTCATGCATGGACCCGCGCCACCACGTCCGGCCTCGGCCACGTAGAGGTGGCCGTCGGGTCCGAACGTGAGCCCACGGGGATTGTCGAGGCCACTGGCGATCGTCGTCGCTGTCGCGCCGCCCTGCGAATGGGCCAGCCCGATCCCGGGTACGACGGCGGTCACGGCCAGTGCGGTTCCCATGGCCACACCGGCCATGAGTAATCGGGAACGCCTCACACGCATGTTGTCCCTCCTCCACTCCAGTCCCCTGATGCGGCAGATGCTCCCCCCGCGCGAACCGCAGTTTCAAAGACGGGGAAGGGGGTGGAGTCGTTACAACCGTCCCAAGTGGATCAAGCGGCGCCGGTTCGCCCTGCCAGCCATGGATAACGTGTCGTGTCTTTACCCGCATAGTCGGGATCCAGGTAAATGAACACCCGTTGGATCAACCAGTCCCGGATCTCGAAGACGTCGCACCACCGTCCCGCGCCCCAGTCCGGAACCCCTGCGCGCCAGGGCCCGTCCCGGTGCTCGCCGTAGCTCGTCCCCTCGGCGACGATCGTGTCACCGCCGGAGAAGACCCAGTTGAACGTGGCGTAGTCGTGCCGGATCGACTTGATGGTGCCCCCGACGTCGGTGAACAGCCTGCCGATCTGGTCCCGGCCGGTGGCCAGGCCCCACTTCGGGAAGTAGACCTGCGCGTCCTCGGCGAACAGGTCGAGGATGCTCGCCCCCGTGCTGGTGGTCCCGCCGTTGTCGAACGCCTTGAGGTACTCCAGCGCCACGGACTTGCGCTGCTCGTCGGTCATCACCTGCGTGGTCAGTGCCATGGTCGCTGCTCCTTTGCAGCTACTCCGCACCGCGCGCCTGCTCGCGCAGCACGTACTTCTGGATCTTGCCGGTGGAGGTCTTTGGCAGTTCGGTGAACGTCACCGACTTCGGCGCCTTGAACCGGGCGAGTCGCGCCCGCACGTGTTCGATGATCTCCGCCTCGGTCGCCGAAGCACCGTCGTGCAGGGTCACGTAGGCGGCCGGCACCTCGCCCCAGTGCTCGTCGGGCACCGCGATGACGGCGGCCTCCAGCACGGCGGGATGCTCGGCGATGGCCTGCTCCACCTCCACCGAGGCGATGTTCTCGCCGCCCGAGATGATCACGTCCTTGCTGCGGTCCCGCAGCTCCACGTACCCGTCGGGGTGCAGGACGCCCAGGTCGCCGGTGCGGAACCAGCCGTCGGGGGCCGCGCGCTCGGTCGCCTCGGCGTCCTTGAAATAGCCGAGCATGACGTTGTTGCCGCGCAGCGCGATCTCCCCGACGGACGCGCCGTCGGCGGGCACGTCGGCGCCGTCGGCGTCGACCACCCGCACCCGGCAGGAGATCATGTTGCCGACGCCCTGCCGCGCCTTGAGCCTGGCCTGCTCCTCGACCGCGAGCCCGTTCCACTCCGGCCGCCAGTCGCAGATCATCGCGGGCCCGAACGTCTCGGTGAGCCCGTAGAGGTGGGTGACCTCGAAGCCCAGCTCACCCATGCGCCGCAGGATCGCGGGGGACGGCGGAGCGCCACCCGTCGCCACGTGCACCGTCCGCTCCAGCGGAGCCGCGTCCGCGGCGTACGCCAGCATCGACAGCACGGTCGGCGCGCCGTTGAGGTGTGTCACGCCCTCGTCGCGCAGCAGCCGCCAGACGAGCACTGGGTCCACCTTCTCCAGGCACACATGCGTGGCCGCGGCGGCCGTCACCGCCCACGGGAAGCACCAGCCGTTGCAGTGGAACATCGGCAGCGTCCACAGATGCACGGCCGACGGCGACAGACCCGTGTGGCCGACCATCGCGAGTGCCTGCAGGTAGGCGCCCCGATGGTGGTACATGACGCCCTTCGGCCTGCCCGTGGTGCCCGACGTGTAGTTGATCGAAAGCAGCGCCCGCTCGTCACCGGGCACCTCCGCACGCGGGGTGGCCGAGGCCAGCAGCCGCTCGTACTGCTCGCCCGCCCTGACCACTGCCGGCGGCGCGGTGAGACGGCCCAGCGCGTCGGCGACGAGACCGTCGAAAGCGGGATCGTGCACCAGCACCCCGGCCTCGGAGTGCTCCAGTATGTAGGCGACCTCGGCGGGAGCGAGCCGGGTGTTGATCGCGACCAGCGGGGCCCCTGCCCACGGGACACCGAAGTTGGCCTCGAGCAGGACGTGGGTGTTGGGGGCCAGCACAGCGACGGGCCTGCCGTTCGCGAGCCCGGCGAGGGCGCCCGCGAGGCGGCGGCAACGGTCGTGCAGCTCGGCGTAGGTCCAGCGAGAGGCGCCGTCGACCACCGCGACGCGGTCGCCGTGCGCCGAGGCCGCCCGATCGAGAAACGACACCGGTGTCAGCGGCTCGAACGAGAGATCACGCACCATCCTCCGAGCTTCGACCACCGGCCACGCCCTGGTCAACGGCCCTCGCGGAACGCCCCCGAGGACCGCCAGAGGCCGCGAGTGGAAAGTCGCGCCCGAACCAACCGGGTTCAGGCGTTTACCTCGCGCACTCGGGGCAATGCTCGGCGTTCCGAATCTCCCAACCTGTGCAGGAGGGCGAATGTTTCACCACACGAAGAAGCTGCAGTTCGAGGCGAGGCCCGAGCAGCCGGACCCGGTCTACGCCCGCAAACTCCAGGAGCTCGTCGGCGGCGCGTACGGCGAGATGACCGTGACGATGCAGTACCTCTTTCAGGGCTGGAACTGCCGCATGGAGGGGAAGTACAAGGACCTCATCATGGACATCGCGACCGAGGAGATCGGTCACGTCGAGATGATCGCGACCATGGTGGCGAGACTGCTCGAGGGAGCGCCCGCGACCGAGACGGCCCGCGCCGTGCAGGACCCGGTGATGGGCGCGGTGATCGGCGGGATGGATCCGCAGCAGGCGATCATCGCGGGCGGCGGTGCGCTGCCGCACAACAGCCAGGGCGTGCCGTGGAACGGCGGCTACATCGTGGCCAGCGGCAACCTGCTGGCCGACTTCCGCGCGAACGTGGCCGCCGAGGCGCAGGGCAGGCTGCAGACGGCGCGGCTGTACAACATGACCGACGACCCGGGCGTCAAGGAGATGCTGAAGTTCAACCTCGCGCGCGACACCTACCACCAGAACATGTGGCTGGCCGCGATCGAGCAGCTCAAGGAGGACGGGCTCGAAGACACCGTCGCCCCGAGCGCGCTGTTCGACGAGGAGTTCTCCGAGCACGCCACGAGCCTGTGGAACCTGTCGGAGGGCAACGACTCCGCACAGGGAGCGTGGGCGCGGGGCACCGCGCCCGACGGGCGCCACGAGATGGGCATCGTGGAGCAGCCCGAACCGCTCGGCGGGCCCGGCACCACGCCGCCGCCCGACCCCGAGCTGTTCGCCACCTACGACGGCACCGACCGGCCCGCCGACCCCAAGCTGAGCGGCGTCAAGGGCATGGTCGGCAGGCTCAAGGAGAAGGCGACGTAGACCACGTGGGGATCACCCCTCGGCGACGAGGGGCTCCAGCGTCAGCTCCGGGTTCTGCCGCACCAGGATGCGCATCGCGATCTCGTCCTCGAACAGGGCGAGGGCGACGCCGTCGGCGCGGGTGAGCACCTCGCTGCGCCTGCCCGAGTCCACCAGCGCGCGCTGGGCGGGGTCGGGCAGGCGCCGCACCGCGCTGTAGGGCAGCCGGTCGAGCCGCACCGGTGAGGAGAACTCGTGCTCCATGCGGTGTGCGGCCACCTCGAACTGCATGGGGCCCACCGCGGCGAACACCGGGGACGCGTCGCCCCGCAGGTCCGATTTGAGCAGCTGCACCACGCCCTCGGCGGCCAGTTGGTCGACACCCCTGCGGAACTGTTTCGCCCGGCTCAGGTCGGCGGGCCGCGCCACGGCGAAGTGCGCGGGCGCGAAGCTGGGCAGCCCGGGGAAGCGCACGGGCGGCTTGCCCGCGAAGAGCGTGTCCCCCACGCGCAGGGCCGACGCGTTGACCAGCCCGATCACGTCACCGGGGTACGCCTTGTCCACAGTGGAGCGTTGCTGGCCGAAGACCTGCTGCACGTACTTGGTGGCGAACGGCCGCTTCGTGGTGGCGTTGGTGACCACCATGCCCCGCTCGAACTCGCCCGAGCACACTCGCGCGAACGCCACCTGGTCGCGGTGGGCGGGGTCCATGCCGGTCTGCACCTTGAACACGAACGCGGAGAACTCGGCGTCGAGCGGCCTCGGCTCGCCGTCGGCGTCGATGCGGGGCGCCGGCTTCGGCGCGAGGTCCACCAGCAGGTCGAGCAGGTGCCGGACGCCGAAGTTGAGCACGGCGGCGCCGAAGAGCACCGGTGTCGCGGACGCGTCGAAGAACCGCTCCGGCTCGAACTCGCCGCCCGAGGCGGCGAGCAGCTCCCACTCCTCCGTCGCGCGCACCCAGTCCTCGCCCTGTTCGGCCTCGGCGGTCGCCGGGTCGAGCCGGGTCTCCGGCGCGGCCGTGGCGCCGCCGTCGGTGCGCTGGTAGCGGATGAAGTCGCCTTCGGGGACGTCGAGCACGCCCCGGAAGTGGCCTGCCGCGCCGACCGGCCAGGTGAGCGGCATGGGCTGCAGCCCGATGCGCTCCACCAGCTCGTCGCAGAGCTCCAGCGCCTCACGGCCGGGGCGGTCCCACTTGTTGATGAAGGTGATCACCGGGATGCCGCGGTGGCGGCAGACGTCGAAGAGCTTCAGCGTCTGTGGTTCGAGGCCCTTGGCCGCGTCCAGCAGCATCACCGCGGAGTCGACCGCGGAGAGCACGCGGTAGGTGTCCTCGGAGAAGTCGGCGTGGCCCGGGGTGTCGAGCAGGTTGATCACGCAGTCGCGGTAGGAGAACTGCAGCGCTGCGGAGGTGATCGAGATGCCGCGGGCCTTCTCCATCTCCATCCAGTCCGACACCACGCCCTGGCGCCCGCCCTTGCCGTGGACGGCGCCGGCCTCGTTGATCACCTTGGCGTGCAGGGCCAGCGCTTCGGTGAGGGTGGACTTGCCGGCGTCGGGGTGGCTGATCACGGCGAACGAGCGCCTGCGGTCGGCCTCTGTGAGAATGGACATCGTTTGGCGAGTTTACGCTCACGTCACGGTAGAGCCCGCTCCGAGTCGTTCCCGCAGGGTCGCGGCCAGCGCCTCCGCCGTCGCGAGGTCGGCCTTGAGCTCCCGGCAGCGCCGCTCGGCCGCCTCGCTGAACGCGACCAGGCGCCCGCGTTGCACCTCGCTCAGGGGCACCGCGCTCTCGGCCTCCGGATGGAGTAGTTCCAGCAGCTCGCGCATCTCCTCGAGTGGGAAGCCGAGCGGTTTCATGCGCTTGATCAGCTCCAGCCGCGCAAGGTCGGCCTCGGTGTAGAGCCGGAAGCCGCCCTGGCTGCGCGCGGTGGGCTTCACCAGACCGACTTCCTCGTAGTAGCGGATCGTGCGCAACGACAGACCCGTGCGGGCGGCAGCCTCGCCGATCTGCATGTGCTCGCCCACGTGACGACCTCACTTCCGCCTGCCACCGATTCCTCAAACGGTACAGGCTCGGGTGCGCAGCGTGCACAGCAAATCCACCGTCCACTATGGACACGGTCTCACGTCGCGAGATGCGGCGAGGGCGGCCACCTTTCGTTAACGTTAAGGTAAGATTCCCTCCCGTGACTCCTGAACGCTTCGCGTCGGTGCAGGCGTACAACGACGCGTACCCCGGCTGCCCGATTCCCACCGAACCAGGCGTGCGGCACAGCCTCCGCGGCTACCACGCCGCGATGCGCGGCGTCGCCGACGATGTGGCGGGCACGGAAACCACGTTGACGATCGACTTTCTGCCCGGTGGCGCGCCGGCGCCCGAGCAGCAGGACCGCATCGGCAACGTGGTCGCGAGCCGCTGGGGCGAGGGTCCGGTGCTGGTCCTCGCCGAGCAGGTGTCGCTCAGAACGGCGTGGAAGGCGATCACGGACCGGTGGCCGACCCGCCTCTCGGACGTCCAGGCCGCCCTCTCCGACACCCCTGCCGACGTTCCCCCAAGGCCACCTTTGTTGCGTTGAATGCGCCCACCCGTCTCCCACCGCCCAGCTGGAGACGCTCCGCGTCGCCTTGGGGGCGGGGAGCAGCTGTCAGGACTCCGTTGACACCGGGAGAACGGCGGGACCGCGGAGGTTGATGCGGCCGTTCCACTCCACGTCGCCGTCGAGGCGCAGGTCCGGGAAACGCGTCACCAGCCGCTCGAAGACGACCTCGCCCTCCAGCCGCGCCAGCGACGCGCCCAGGCAGTGGTGCACACCCGCGCCGAACGACACGTGGTGACGCGCGCCCTCGCGGTCGACCCGCAGCCGGTCCGCGTCCGGACCCCAGTGCCGCTCGTCCCGGTTCGCCGAGGCCAGCACCGCCAGCACGAAGGCGCCCTTGGGAATCTCGACCCCCTCGATCGTCATCGGCTCCAGCGTGATGCGCCTGCTCTCCTGCACCGGACTGTCGTAGCGCAGCAGCTCCTCCACCGCGCCCGGCACCAGCGCCGGGTCCCGCACCAGCGCCGCGTACTGCGACGGCTCGCGCAGCAACGCGAGCGTTCCACCGCCGAGCAGGTTGACGGTCGTTTCGTGGCCCGCGATGTAGAGCAGCAGCACCTGCGCGATCAGCTCGTCGTCGTCGAGGACGTCACCGTCCTCCTCGGCGTTGATCAGCGCGGTGAGCAGGTCGTCGGCGGGGTTGCGCCGCTTCCACGCGATCATGTCCGCCGCGATCTCGCCGAGCTCGGTGTTGGCGTTCTCGATCGCGCGCAGCATCTCCGGGTCCACGACCGGTTCGAGCGAGCGGACGAGCAGCCCGCTCAGCTCCCGCACCCGCAGGTGGTCGGTGGGCGGCGTGCCGAGCATCTCCGCGATCACCGCGAACGGCAGCGGGAAGGCCAGCGCGGGCACGAGATCGACCCGCCCCCGCTCGGCGATGTCGTCGAGCATCCCGTCGACGAGCTCGGCGATCCTCGGCCGCAGCGCCCGCACCGCGCGCGGGGTGAACGCCTTCGAGACGAGCTTGCGCAGCCGGGTGTGGTCCGGCGGGTCACGGTCCAACATGGACAGTCCACCGACGCGCGGTGAGCGGTCGCCGTAGACCTCCTCGCGCAGGTGGCTGAGCGGGCCCGGCGCGACGTTGCGCTCCTCGACCGACGCGCCGGAGCGCAGCAGCGCCGAGACGTCGGCGTAGCGCGTGACGGTCCAGAAGCCGAGCGGGTGCTCGTACACCGGCGCCTCGTCGCGCAGCAGCGCGTACTGCGGGTACGGGTTCTCGGCGAAGCCTTCGGCGAACGGGTTGAACAGCGGAACGTCCTGGCCGGGCAGCGTGCTCTCTGACATGCGGACTCCTTTTCGGACACCTCACACGGGCTGGGCTCGGCGAGGCGGAGCCGGATCGACCCCGGTCGCCGCGAACACGGATCGGCGGAGCCGGGCCTCGCCCGCCGCGAGGGCCGGATGACCGGCACACGCGCGCAGCACACCCCAGAGCGCCCGGTGGGCGCGGCCTGCCTCGGCGAGTGTGCGCCGGACGTCCCGCTCCGGGCTCGCCGAAGGGTCCTCCAGCACGAGGTCGAGCCGGGCGTAGACGGCCTCGTGGCAGCGGCGCTGCACGTCGAGCAGGAACGCCGCGAGCTCGCCGTACTCGGCGACGATCTCGCTCTCCCAGCCGGTCAGCGCCTCGTTTCCCAGCCGTTCCACGTCAGCGGCGACGGCGTGGACGAGGCGGTGTCTCCGGTGGACCTGCTCCCATCCGCCCATGACCTTCTCCCTGTCGGTCACATACACCGTGTATGTCGATAGACTCAGCGTATGCCCCCTGTCAAGAGTCGCCGGGAGATGTACTCGGACGCCACGCGCGCCGCGCTGCTGGAGCAGGCGACCGCGTTGTTCGCCGAGCGCGGTTTCGCCGCGACCTCCCTGGAGGACGTCGCCGCCGCCACGCAGGTCACCCGCGGAGCCGTCTACCACCACTTCGCGAACAAAATGGCTCTCTTCGAGGCGGTGCTCGACGAGCAGGAGACGCGCGCGATGGGCGAGATCGCCTCGGCCGCCGCGGGAATCAGCGACCCACTGGAGGCCGCGACGAAGGCGCTCGGCGTGTTCCTCGACCAGTGCTGCGAGCCTGTCTACGGCAGGCTGTGCTGGCAGGAGGCGCCGACCGCGCTCGGCTTCGCACGCTGGCACGAGTACGAGCAGAAGTACGCGTTCGGCCTGGTCGAGGGCTTCGTCGAGGCCCTGATGTCGGCGGGCTACCTACCGCGCCAGGCCCAGGAGACCACCACGCAGTTCTTCTTCTGGATGCTCGGTGGCGCGGGGATGGCGCTCTCCCGCACCGAGCCGGAGGACAGGCGAAGGGTGCGCGACGAGTGGTACGAACTCATGATCCGCTCGCTCAGCGGGCTGCGGCCCTGACGCGCCTGCGCTTCACGACGAGCACTGCCACGGCGGTCACCACGATCAGGCCGAGCAGCACCCAGCTGCCCGCGCCGACGAGGCTCTCGAGCCGCCTGGCCGCCTCGCCCGCCGCGGTGCCGATTCCGATGTGGAGCGCACACCACGCGGCGGCCCCCACGGCGACCGCGGGCAGGAAGCGGCGCAGCGGCAGCCCGGACGCACCGGCCGCGGCGGGCAGGAGGGTGCGCAGCACCGGCAGGAAGATCGCCACGAGCACGGCGGCCGAACCCCGTCGACGCAGCAGGTCCGTCGCCCGGTCCCAGGCCTCGGCGCCGTGCTTCTCCACCACCTTCGTCTGCCGCAGCCGCGGGCCGAACCGCCTGCCCAGCAGATAACCCACGGTGTCGCCCGCGATCGCGCAGACCGTGGTGACCAGCCACATGATCAGGAACTTGCCCGTGCTGTTGGCCGTGGTGCCGAGGATCAACAACCCCGTCTCGCCGGGAGTGATGAACCCGAGACCGAGGGTGGTCTCCCCGAAGACGAGCAGGCCCGCACCCGCCGTCACGCCTGCCGGAGGCAGGCTCTGCAGCCAGTCGAGGAGATCCGTCACCAGTGCCATGTCCGCCAGCGTGCCGTCACGCGCCGATCTCGACAGTTGCTGATCGGCAACAAACGACCATGCCGAAAGTCAAAGTTGGCTAGGGTCGCCCGGTGGACCGGAGTGAGCTCGCGGCGATCGCCGAGCAGACCGACCGGATCGTGGCCTCGGGCCGCTACACCAGTGCCTCGGGCTCGACCGTGGACATCGCACCCGCCGTGTTCGAATCCGTGCGGGGCACCCGCCTCTACCTGCCGGAACAGACCACCTCGCCGCCTGATCCGCAACCGGGTGCCACAACGCGGATCGAGGTCGCCGGGTGTTCCACGCTCGCGGCCGCGCGGCGGCTCACGCACGAGGGCCCCGACGAGCCCGCGTGCCTGAACTTCGCCTCGGCCCGCAAGCCGGGCGGTGGCTACCGCACGGGCGCGCGGGCGCAGGAGGAGAGCCTGGCCAGGGCCTCCGGCCTCGTGCGGTGCCTCGAGTCGGCGCCCGCCTACTACGAGCACCACCGCGAGCATCGCGACCCGCTCTACACCGACCGGATCGTCTACTCGCCCGGCGTTCCGGTGTTCCGCGACGACGAGCACGCCCTGCTCGACGAGCCGTACCAGGTGGCGTTCCTCACCGCGGCGGCGCCGAACGCCACGGCGGCCAGCGACGAGCAGCGCGCCCGGATCCCGCCCGTCCTGCGCGAGCGCGCGGCGAAGGTGCTCACGGTCGCCCATCACAACGGCCACTCCCGCCTGGTGCTGGGCGCGTGGGGCTGCGGCGTCTTCGGCAACGATCCGCGTCTCGTGGCCGGGACGTTCGCCGACCTGCTGGCCAAGCCGTTCGCGGGCTGCTTCACACACGTGGTGTTCGCGGTGCTCGACCGGCCGCCGCACGAGACGCTGAGCGCGTTCCGGGAGGCGTTCCAAGGCTGATCACTCGCGCCGACGTACTAGAACGTGTTCTAATGCGCTTGGCGAGAGGAGTCAGCGTGCGATACGGCGTCGTGTTGTTCACCAGCGATCGCGGCATCACCCCGGCCGCCGCGGCGCAGGCGGCTGAGGCCGCCGGGTTCGACTCGTTCTACGTGCCCGAGCACACGCACATCCCGGTGAAACGGGAGGCAGCGCACCCCGGCACCGGTGAAGCGAGCCTGCCCGACGACCGGTACCTGCGCACGCTCGACCCGTGGATCGCGCTGGCGACGGCGGCGTCGGTGACCACCCGCATCACGCTCGCGACCGCCGTCGCGCTGCCGGTGGAACACGATCCCATCACGCTCGCCAAGACCATCGCCTCGCTCGACCACCTCTCCGGCGGCCGCGTGGTGCTCGGCGCCGGGTTCGGGTGGAACGTCGACGAGCTGACCGATCACGGCGTGCCGCGAGGAAAACGGCGCATGATGCTGCGCGAGTACGTCGAGGCGATGCGCTCGCTGTGGGAGCACGACGAGGCGAGCTACTCCGGCGAGTTCGTGACGTTCGGGCCGAGCTGGGCGTGGCCGAAACCCGTGCGGGGTCCCAACGTTCCACTGCTGATCGGGGCTGGCGGCACCGAACGCACGTTCCGCTGGATCGCCCGCACCGCCGACGGCTGGATCACCACGCCGCTGGAGCACGACCTCGCGGACAAGGTCGCCCTGCTGCGCCACGAGTGGCAGGAGGCGGACCGGCCCGGCGCCCCGGAGGTGGTGGCGCTGGCGGGCAAACCCGATGCCGCGCGGCTCGACACGTGGCGTGCCCTCGGGGTCACGGAGGTCGTGTTCGGGCTGCCGGACCGGTCCGAGCCCGAGGTCGCCGGCTACATCGCCAAGCTCGGCGGCAAGCTGGGTCTCGGTCAGCCCCAGCCCGCGTAGTCGAGCGCCACCTTCAGCCTGCCCGGCGCGGGCCTGCCCGCGAGCGTGAACGCCTTCACCACGTCGGCGACGTCGAGAACGTGGGTCACCAGGCGTTCGGCGAGCGACGGCTCGCGGGCGAGGTCCGCCAGCGCATGCGCGAGCATCCGCCGCCGGTCCAGCGTCAGCCCGCCGATCAGCCGCAGATTGCGTCGCACCACGGCGGTCAGGTCCACCGGATACGTTCCCGCGCACGGAATCCCGAAGCAGTACACCGTGCCCTCGTCGGCGACGGCGGTGATCGCGTCGGCGAGCGTCGCCGTCTGGTGCCCGACCGCCTCGATCACCACGTCGGGCCGCGGCGTGACCATGGCCGCCCAGTTGGTGCTGTCGGCGACCACCACTTCGTCGAGTCCGTAGGCGCCGGCCAGCGGGGTGCGGTCGACGGGGTCGACGCCGGTGACGTGCGCGGCGCCGCGCTGCCGCAGCAGCCACGTGAACAGCAGGCCGATGGGGCCGAGACCGAGCACGGCGACCCGCTTGCCGCGAACGTCGCCGAGCTGGCCGACGGCGTAGTGCGCGCACGCGAGCGGTTGCGCGACCACCGTGGCCGCCGTGAACGGTAGTTCGGGCGGGAGCACGCAGAGCCCCGCACCGTCGCTGACCACCAGCTCGGCCAGCCCGGTGGACGCCGAGGCCCAGCCCACCACGCGGTCGCCTTCGGCGAGGCCGGGATCACGCGACGCCCTGACCTCGCCGGTGATCTCGTGCAGCGGGAACCCCGTCGGCGGCACGCCCGCCCCCGGCCTGCCGCCCGCGCGGAAGTACGGCAGGTCGCTGCCGCAGACGCCGCCGTGGCGCACGGCCACGAGCACCTCGCCCTCGCGCAGGTCCCGCGGCGCCGCGACCTCCGCGTGCTCCAGCGTCGAGGGACCCGTCAGCCGCACCGCCCGCATGCCGGCGTCAGCCCTTGACCGAGCCCGAGGCCATTCCCTTGACGAGGAAGGGCTCCAGGAACACGAACAGGATCAGCATCGGCACCATCGACATGATCCCGGCCGCCATGAGCCCGCTCCAGTCCACGCTGAACTCGCCGATGAACGAGGCGATGCCGACGGTGATCGTCCAGTCGCTGGGGTTGGGCATCAGCGTGCGCGCGAAGAGGAAGTCGCCCCACGCGAGGATGCAGGCGTAGGTGAACGTGGTCGCCAGCCCGGGCCGCAGCAGCGGCACGATCACCTGCCACAGCGTGCGGAGCCTGCCGCAGCCGTCGATCATCGCCGCCTCCTCGATCTCGGCGGGGATCGCGTCGACGAAGCCCTTCATCAGCCACGTCGTGAACGGCACGGTCGCGGCGACGTTCACGAGGATCACCGCCCACAGGTTGTTGATCATCCCCGCGGAGGCGAAGATGACGAACACCGGGATGATCAGCAGCGTCCCCGGCAGCATCCGGCTGAACAGCAACGTGAAGCCCATCGCCTGCTGTGCCTTCGTGCGGAACCGCGAGAGGCTGTAACCGCCGAGCGTGCTGATCACGATCGAGATCAGCGCGGTGCCGAACGTGACCAGCGTCGAGTTCCACAGCCACAGCCCGATCGGCCTGCTCTCCAGCACCTCGCCGTAGGCGTCGAGGCTCGCCGAGTCGGCGGGCGGCACGAGCGGCGGCGAGGACGTCAGCAGCTCCTTCGACGGCACCACCGACGTCATGATCATCCAGTAGACCGGGAAGAGCAGCACCACCAGCACGGCGAGGCTGATCGCCAGCAGACCCCACTGCTGGGGCGTGCGCCTGCGCGAGAGCACCTTGCTCATCAGTTCATCCCCTCTCGCACCGAGCGGCCCGCCATGAGCAGCAGCGCACCGGCGATGACCATCGTGACGACGCCGATCGCGGCCGAGGCGCCGAACGTGAAGTACTCGAACGCCTCGTTGTAGATCCGCACAGCCAGCGTCGTGGTCGCGTCGTCCGGACCACCGCCCGTGAGCGGGAAGATGAAGTCGAACTCACGGAACACGCCGACACCGGTGATCACGATCGCGAGCGCGGCCGGTGCCCGCAGCGCGGGCCACGTGACGTAGCGGAACTGCTGCCATGCGCTCGCCCCGTCGAGCCGTGCGGCCTCGTAGAGGTCACCCGGGACCGCCTGCAGCGCCGCGACGAGCACGAGCGTGAAGAACGGGTAGAACTTCCACACGGTCGGGATGATCACCGCGGTCATCGCCGTGTCGGAGCTGGCGAGCCATGCGACGTTCTGCTCGATGAGGCCGACCGAGCGCAGCAGGTAGTTGATCACACCGAACGAGCCGTCGAGCATCCAGCTGAACGCCGCGCTCACCGCGACACCCGGCACCGCCCACGGCAGCAACGCCAGCGGGCGGACGATCCGCTTGCCGGGGAACGTCTTGTTCAGCAGCAGCGCGAGCCCGAGCCCGATCGCGAACGCCGGAACCACGACGCCGACGGTGTAGACGATCGAGCGCCAGATGTCGCCGAGCAGCTGCGGGTCGGTGATCACGTCGGCGTAGTTGCCGAGCGTCAGCGGGTACTGGCCGAGGTTCTGCAGGTCGGCGATCTCGCCGCCGCGGAAGCTCAGGTTGATCGCGATGTAGATCGGGTAGGCCATGAGCAGCCCGACCGCCGCGATCGTCGGCGTGAGCATGCCCCACGCGAAGATCCGGTCGCGCTGTGCGCGCGAGCGCCGCCGCTTCGGCGGGCTCGGCCGGGTCGTCCGCGCGGGGGCCAGCACGTCAGTCATCACCGACTCCTTCGAGGTCACGCTGCAGCGACTGCGCCACCCGGGCGACCGGGAGGTCCGTGGCGATGAGGCGGATGGCCGCCGCGGCGACGGCGTCGCCGACCCGGCCGTAGTTGCGCCGCAGCTGCGGCGACTCGGGGAAGATGTCCACCGCCTCGTCGGCGAGCCGGGCGAACAGCTCCAGCTCGGGCGTCTCGGCCAGCGCCTGCTCGGTGACCGAGCCCTCCCTCGGCGCCGGCACACCGGTGAGCTGCGTGTACCGCTCCTGCCAGCGCGGTTGCGAGGCCAGCTCGACGAAGTCCCACACCGCGTCGGCCACCTCGGGCTCGGCACCGGCGGGGATGTGCAGGCTGTTGCTGACCCCGCCGGGCACGACGTCGAACGGCGGCGCGGTGACCTTCAGGTGCTCGCGCACCTCGGCCGAGGCACCCTCCACTTCGGACAGCAGGAACGGGCCGTCGACGAGCATCGCGATCTGTCCGTTGAGGAACAGCTCGTTGCGCTGCTGCGACTGGATGCCGGGTGGCGCGGTGGCGAGCACCTCGCGGTACTGCTCCAGCGCCGTGCGCGCCCGTTCGGTGTCGGCGGTGATCTTGCCGTCCGGCTCCGACCACGACGCGTGGTTGCCGACGAGGAACGACGTCAACTCGGTGTAGTTGTCCGGGTTCTGCACCGTGGTGGCGCCGAAGCCGAACGAGTCGCCCTGCTTCGCCGACACCGCACGCGCGGCCGTGAGCAGCTGTTCCGGCGTCTTCGGTACCTGAACTCCGGCCTGCTGTAGCAGCTGCTCGTTGTAGAACAGCGCGTAGCCGTAGCCCAGCAGGAGCAGGCCGTAGTAGTGGCCGTCCCACTTCATCTGCTCCTGCAACGGCGTCCACGTGCGCAGCACGTCGGTGCCCGCGAGCCGCTCGTCCAGGGGCGCGAGCCAGCCGCGCGCGGCGAACTCGACCGCGTTGCTGGAGGGCAGGTGCACGATGTCCGGCGGGTCGCCCGCCGCGAACCGGGTGGTCTGCTGTGCGACGAAACTGTCGAAGGGCACTTGGTAGAAGTCGATGTCGACGTCCGGATGCGCGTCCTCGTAGGCGGCGATCAGCTCGTGCCAGAACGGCGAGAAGGACTCGTCGTCTGCCTGCCAGGACGGGAACTCCAGTACGAGCTTGCCGTCCTCCGTGGACGGTCCACACCCGCCTGCGGCGGCGAGCAGCACGGCGGCGGCCGCCACTGCCAGCCCGCGCCTGAGCTTGCGGTGCAACGCGATCATGTTCACTCCGTTGTGGACTGTGCTGGGCCGGATCAGCGCGGCCAGGCGCGCGCGAACCGTTCGGCTCGCGCGGTGAGCTCCACCCAGTCGCCCTCGGCGACGAGGTGGGCGGAAACGAGTGCGGACCCGGCGGCCACCGCGCAGGCGCCTGCCGAGGCCCACGCGGCCACGTGGTCGGCACGGACGCCGCCGGTCGGGATGATCTTCAGGTCGGGCATCGGCGCGAGCAACTCGCGCACGTAGCCAGGTCCGACGGACGAGGCGGGGAAGAGCTTGAGGTAGTCGGCGCCCGCCTGTGCCGCGGAGTCGAGTTCGGTGGGCGTGAGACCGCCGCACATCACGGGTACGCCCTCGGCGCGGGCGGTGTCGAGCACGGCGGGCTGGAACGTGGGCGTGACGAGGAAACGTGCCCCGGCTGCGATGGCGTGGCGCGCGTCGGCGGCGGTGCGCACCGAGCCAGCGCCCACCACGCCGGAGCCCTGCTCGCGGTCGCGCAGCGCGCGAATGGCGTCGGCGGCGCCCTCGGTGGTGAGCGTGACCTCGACGGCGTGCACGCCGCCACGCCACAGCGCCTCGGCGGCCTCGACCGCTCCGGTCGCGTCGGGCAGCCGGATGATGCCGATCACCGGTGTGGCGGCGAGCGCGGCGGCGACGGCGCCGGTCATCGGCCCGTACCCACGCCCACCGGGTGGCTCGGCCCGATGTAGCCGAGTCCGATGCTGATCGAGTCGGCGACCTCGATCGCCTTGCGCCCGAGCTCGACCTCGCGGTTCGGCAGATCGATCGCCGACAGCGGTCCGGAGATCGAGATCGCGGCCGTCACCGTGCCCGAGCCGTCGAGCACCGGCGCGGCGACACACGCCCGCCCGAGCGCCAACTCCTCGCGCTCGATGGCGTAACCGCGCTCGGCGACCGTCGCCAGGTCCGCGTCGAGCGCGTCGTGGGTGGTGAGCGTGTGCTGGGTGTAGCGGGGCAGCTCGGGCAGCAGCTCGCGGCGCCGGTCCGGCGTGAGCCCGAGCAGCAGGCACTTGCCGATCCCCGTGGCGTGCAGCGGGTTGCGCTGGCCGAGCAGCGTGTAGGACTTCGGCGCGAGCGTGCCCTCGAAGTTGCACAGGTAGAACAGCGACGCCCCGCGCCGGACCGCGACGTTGGCGCCGAGGCCCAGCGAGCACGCGAGGGCCTGCGCGTGCTGGCGTGCCTCGCGGTGCACGGAGTGCTGGTTCACTGCGGCGCCCGCCAGCGAGATCACGGCGGGGCCGAGCCGGTAGAGCGAACTGACCTCGTCTCGCTCGACGTATTCGAGTTGTTCGAGCGTGGCGAGCAGGCGGGAGGCGGTGGACTGCCCGACGCCCGCGCGCTGCGCGACGTCGGAAACGCGCAGGTCACCGCGCCCGTCGAGGAACGTGGCCAGCACGGCCGCCGCCTTCTCGACGCTCTGGTTCATCCCCTGATCGGTCGCCATGCCGCCCTTTCTCGCTGGTTTGCATCACTCATGCAATATGTGGAAGTCTTACGCACATGCTGCATGGAGTCATCCAGATGGCGCATCTCGCATGAGAATCACGGCGGTAGAGACGTTCGTTCTGAAGCTTCCGGCCGAGGAGGCGTACCTCGGCCGCCTCACCGACGGCAGCGCGCCCTCGGCCGGCTACCAGGTCCGCGAGCCGTGGCGGAGCCTCTACTCCGACCGCTACGAGACGCTGCTGGTGCGGCTCACCGCGGAGGACGGCACCACCGGCTGGGGCGAGGCGCTCGCGCCCGTCGCCCCCGAGGTGCCTGCCGCGATCGTGGACCTGCTGCTCGCGCCCGTACTGAGGGGCGCGGACGCACGCGCACCGCGTCCGGCGTGGTCTCGGCTGCGCGACCTCATGCGCGAGCGCGGCCACCTCGTCGGTCACCAGGCCGACGCGCTGGCCGCCGTCGACATCGCGCTGTGGGACCTCGCGGGCAAGCTCACGGGGCGGACCGTCGCGGAGCTGCTCGGCGGCGCCTTCCGCACCCGGGTGCCCACCTACGTCTCCGGCCTCCCGAAGCCCGATGACGAGGGCAGGGCCGAGCTGGCGCGCGAATGGGCCGCTCGCGGCGCCACGTCGGTGAAGCTGCACCTCGGCCACGGTGTCGCCGCGGACCTCGCCACGGTCGACGCCATCCTCGCGGCCGCGCCGGAGCTGCGGATCGCCGTCGACGCGCACTGGGCGTACTCGATCGACGAGGCGCTTCGGCTCGCCGACGGCCTCGACGAGCGCGACTGCTGGTTCCTGGAGGCACCGCTCGCGCCGGAGGACGTCACCGCGCACGCCGAACTGGTCGCCCGTGCGTCGATTCCCGTCGCCGTGGGCGAGGCCCTGCGCAACCGTTTCGAGTTCGCCCAGTGGGTGACGGCCCGTGCCCTGCGCATCGCGCAGCCCGACGTCGCCCGCACCGGCATCACCGAGGCGATGGCCATCGCCGAGGTGTGCGCCGCCCACCACGTGCCCGTCGCGCCGCACCACTCGGTGGGGCTCGGCGTGGCTGTCGCGGCGGGACTCCACGTCAGTGCGGCCGTGGAGGACCTGCCCGCCTTCGAGTACCAGCCCACGTCCGTGCGGGTTGGCGAGCGCATCCTCGCCCGTCAGCTCGCGGTGGAACCGTCCGCCATGTCCCTGTCCACCGGTCCCGGGCTCGGCGTCGAGGTCGACGCCGAGGCCGTGGCAGCTCTCGCCAAGGAGTCCTGACCCGATGCCGCACGCCGTACACGGTCTCGTGCCCATCCTCGCCACCCCGTTCGACCAGGACGGATCGCTCGACCTCGCCGGGCTCGCCCGGCTCACCGAGTTCCAGCTCGCCTCCGGGGTCGACGGCGTCGCGACGTTCGGCATGGCCAGCGAGGGCTTCGCGCTCACCGCCGAGGAGCGGGAGCGGATCCTCACCACGATCACGGACGTCGTGGCGGGCGCTGTGCCCGTCGTGGCCGGCGTGAACGGAACCTCCACGGTCACCGCCCTGGAGCAGGCCCGCGCCGCCGAGGACCTCGGCGCGCAGGCGCTGATGGTGCTCCCGCCGTTCCTGGTCAAGCCCAGCGCCACCCAGCTCGCCGACTTCTACGGCGACGTCGCGGCGGGCACGTCGGTGGAGATCATGGTGCAGGACGCGCCGGGGGCAACCGGTGTCGCGATGCCGCCGCCGCTGATCGCCCAGCTGTGCGAGCTGGACCGGATCACGTCGGTGAAGGTCGAGGCGCCACCGACCGCACCGAAGGTCGGCGCCGTCGTGGAGCGCGTGCCCGACACCGTCGCCGTGCTCGGCGGCCAGAACGCCCAGTTCGTGCTGGAGGAGTACGCCCGCGGTGCCATCGGCACCATGCCCGCGTGCGAGTTCCCCGACCTGCTCGCCCCGGTGCTGGCCGACTTCACCGAGGGCAGGCGCGCCGAGGCCCGCGCGGCGTTCGCGAAGCTGCTCCCGCTGGTCCTCTTCGGACTCCAGTCCGGCATCGCGTGGGCCGTGCACAAGGAGGTACTGGTGCGGCGCGGGCTAATCGAGCACGCGACGGTGCGACTGCCCGCGGCGCCGCTGGACAAGGCGAGCAGGCAGAGCCTGCACGCGATCCTGGACGAGCTGCCGCTGAAGGCGGGCTGAGTTGGGCGTAGACGTGGTCGGCATCGGCGAGCCGATGGTCCTCGTGCAGCCCCCGGCTGGCGGGACGCTCACGACCTCGCCGACGTTCGAGGTCCACGTGGCGGGCGCCGAGCTGAACACGTGCGCCGCGCTGTCCCTGCTGGGCAGGCGGGCCGTGCTGTGCACGCGGCTCGGCGACGACGCGTTCGCGGACCGCGTCGAGCACGCCGCCGCCGCGCTCGGCGTCACCCTCGACGCCGAGCGGGACCGGACGAGACAAACCGGGCTGTTCGCCAAGGACGCGCTGCCGGACGGCGCGCGCCGCGTGCGGTACTACCGCGCAGGCTCGGCGGCGTCGGCCCTCGATGTCGCCGACGCCGTGCGGGCCCTGCGGCACCGGCCGCGCGCGGTGCTGGTGTCCGGGCTGACGGCCGCACTGGGCCCCGGCCCGGAACGCCTCGTCCGGCACGTCGCGGAGCACGCGGCCGCACACGGCAGCCGCCTCGTCGTGGACGTGAACCTGCGCCCGGCACTCGACCCGGAGGGCCGCGCCGTCCGCACTCTGTCGGCGATCCTCCCCCACACCGACCTGCTGCTCGTGGGCACCGACGAGGCGGAACCCCTGTTCGGCACGGCGGATCCGGCCGAGATGGTGCGCAGGGCAGGGGTGGGCGAGGTGGTGGTCAAGGGCGGGCCCGACGGCTGCTGGTGGACCGCCGGCGACGGCACGCTCCACCACCAGCCGAGCCTCGCGACCGAGGTGGTCGACCCGGTCGGCGCGGGCGACGCGTTCGCGGGCGGGTACCTCGCGACGCGACTCGCCGGCGGCGCTCCCGGTGCCGCCGCGTGGCTCGGTTCCCGCCTCGCGGCAGACGTCCTCGCTCACACGGGGGACACGGCGGGCCTGCCGGACCGCGCCTCGGCCGCGAAGCTGCTGGCCGAGGCGTTACGGCGGGATGCTGTGCGATAACTCGCAACGGACGTTTCGCATGACGTCGCCGGCTCCCGGGTAGCCGCGCCGACAGGCCTGTGTCGACGTGGAAGGGAGCATGGTGGCGAACTGGTTCAACGAGAACTCCAGCGCGCTGATCTCCGGCGCGATCAACATCGCGATCGTGATCGTGGTGGCCGTGATCCTGCGGGCGCTCGTCGGCCGGGTGATCGACCAGCTGGCCCGGCGGATGGTCAGCTCGCGGGAACGGCTGCACCGCACCAAGATGGCGACGCGGATCGTCAAGAGTGCCGACCAGGCGCGCAGAGAACGGCAGCGGCAGCGGGCGGAGACGATCGCCTCGGTGCTCAAGAGCGTGGCGACGTTCGTGATCTTCGGGATCGCCTTCGTGACCATTCTCGGCCAGGTGGGCATCAACATCGGACCGATCATCGCCAGCGCCGGCGTGGTGGGCCTCGCCATCGGCTTCGGCGCGCAGAGCCTGGTGCAGGACTTCCTGTCGGGGATGTTCATGATGATGGAGGACCAGTACGGCGTCGGCGACGTGATCGACGCCGGCGACGCCGTGGGCACCGTCGAGGCGGTGACCCTGCGCATCACCAAGATCCGTGACCTCAACGGCGGGCTGTGGCACGTGCGCAACGGCGAGATCATGCGCGTCTGCAACATGAACCAGGACTGGGCCAACGCCGTGGTGGAGCTGCCCCTGGACTACACGGTGGACATCGACCACGCGAAGGACGTCATCCAGCGCAGCATCGACGAGTTCGCCGAGCACCCGGCGTACGCGCCGAAGATCCTGGAACGCCCCGACATCAACGGGGTCGTCGGCATCGGCAACGGCGCGGTGACGGTCCGGGTGCTGGTGACCACCCAGCCCGGCGAGCAGTGGTCGCTGGGCAGGGCGCTGCGCGAGCACCTCAAGTCCGGAATGGACGAGGCGGGCGTGAAGGTGGCGTACCCGGTGCTGCCGCTCACCGGCGCCGGAGCGACCCAGTCGGGCTGAGGTCGTCCCGGCGCCGGAGCGGATCAGACGAGGTTGGCGTAGACGATGACGTTGTCCTCGTAGCTGTGTTCCTCGCCGTCGAACACGCCACCACACGTGATCAGGCGCAACTGCGCCTTGTCGGTGTTGCCGTACACCGCCTCGGTCGGAAACTCTTCCTTCGGCACCTGGATCGAGCGCTCGACGGCGAAAGTCAGCTCCTCGCCGTCGCTGCGGCGCACCTTGATCTCGTCGCCGGGCACCAGCTCGTGCAGCCGGGCGAAGATGCCGGCCTGCTTGTTGCCGTCGACGTGCCCGAGCACGATCGCGGGCCCGATCTCGCCCGGCACGGGCGAAAGCCGGTACCAGGCCGCCTGCATCGGTTCCTTCACCGACGGCACGGCCATCGCCCCGTCCTTGGTGACGGCCACCGAGATCAGCGACGAGTCGGCGCCGATCTTCGGGATCGTCACCTGCGTCGGCCGGAGCTTGTCGTAGGGCTTCGTCACCGGCACCGACGTGGTCGGCTGGGGCGCCGACTCGGGTGCGCCCGACGAACCACAGCCGGCGAGTGCGAGTGAGGCGAGCAGGGCGGCCGCGAGCACGCGGCCGCCCCGGAACTGCGAACGCATCAACGGTCAGTCCCGCGCGATGCCGCCGGCACCGGTCTCGACGCCGCCCTTCGGCGCGAAGCCGACCTGCGCGTCGCCACCGTTCTCGCGCTGCCAGTCGCCCGCGTCCTCCGAGCCGGGCACCGGAGCGACCGGCGTGCTGCCGCCACCGCCGCTGCCCGACCCGCCGCCGGGCTCCCCGCCGCAGACCCAGTCGGCCACCACGTTGCCGTCGGCGAAGGTCAGACCCGGCTGCAGCTGCACGAGGTACGCCCAGTAGCGGCCGTCGGTCTCGTCCTGCCACGGGCCGTCGAGGATCTCGAAGTCCGGCGACGTGACGCCGGTCGGCTCACCTGCCGCGCACGCGATCAGCAGCAGGCCGAGTCCCTGCTCGGGGTCGAGGTCGATGCCGTACCCCGTGTCGTCCACATAGGGCGGTTCCTCGGGCCCCGTGGTCTCCGACGATGTCGTGGTAGTGGTGGTGGACGACTCGTCGGGCTCCGAGGTCGTCGTCGCCGTCGACTCGGAGGTTGTCGTGGTGGTGGCCGAACCGGTCTCCGAGGTGGTCGTCTCGGGCGCGGCCTCCGAGGTGGAGGTCTCCGGCGCGGACTCCGACGTCGTCGTCTCGGGCGGTGCGGTGGTGGTGGTGACGGCGACGTCGGTGGACGTGCCCGCCCCCTCGTCCTGAGCCAGCGCGGGAGCCGCGAACACGGTCAGGATCAGCGTTGTCGACAGCGCGGCACCAGCGATGCCGCGCAAGGGCTTTCTCAAGATTGCTCCCAGGCAGGAATTCGAAAAAGCAGTTCAGGTACCGCAAGATCCTGCCCGACAAATCACCCGAACGGGTAACGCGAAAACATGAGAAAGATCATGCGCGAAAACCGTAACGCGCCGAACTACTTGCCGACGTGACGGTCGGAAATTGACGAGCTTCGCCGAGGTCAGGTCGGAAAGTTGTCGCACGCCTCCGACGAGGGGAGTTCCTCTGCCAGGAAGACAGTCTGCGCCATCATCCGGTAACCCGACATCTTCTCCCGGAACGTTTCGATGGATTCCTCGGGGTGCACGGAATCGATCACCGCGTGCTCGCCGATCGCGTTGAACTGGTGACTCACCCCTCGCGGAATCTGCATGTCCACGAACGAACACGGCGGAACAACGAGATTGTAACGAGTTCGCCGCACTCCTTCCGGCGCGTCCGGCAGTTCGTCCTCGAACTCCCGCGGCACGAAGGGAGTCACGCCGGGAACGTTCGTCACCTCGAACGGCGACAGGCTGCTCACCCTGATCCGGGTCTCCGGCCCGGTCATCATGCGCACGAACCGCAGCCCGGTGTGCAGGTGCATGCGCGAGCACACGCCGCGCTCCCTGACGTTGTAGAAGTCCATCACGTAGCGGTCGGCGAAGAAGCCGTCGAACGGCGTCTCCAGAAGGTACACGTCGCCCTCCTCGAAGACCTGCGAACGCACGATCCCGTCCCGGTCCTCCGTCGTCGCGATGCGGCTGCGTTTCGCCGCGCCCACGATCTCGGCGAATGCGGTGACCACGGCGAGCGCCGCTTCCTCCGGCAACCGCAGTACCGGAGTCACCACGTTCCGTGCCGGATCCACGAAGGACGCGACGTCGTGGACCTCGTTCTCCGCGTCCGCGTCGCGCTTCAGCCGTGGGTCGGACATGATGGCACCTCCCGGTCGGCGGCCGGCTTTTGTTGCGATTGCTTGTTTTCCGGCCGCGCTCCTTTATGATCTACCTCAGGTCGATGGGGGCGGAACAGTGGTTTTGACGAGGCGCGCAGGCGAGAGTGGCGGCTCGCGATGATCTGCCCCCACTGCCATCGAGACCTCAAGCGCAGCGAACGCTCCGACTACCGCTGCAAGTACTGCTCTCGGCTTTTCGCCCTGGAGCCAAAGGAAGGCGGCATCCGCATCCACGATCTGCGGGTGCACCGGCTCGCCGAAAAGCTCACCGATGACGGCAGAATTCACTACACGTTGCCGCAACTGTGGTACGCCGCCGCGCGCGGCCGCCTGCCCGATCCGTTCGACAAGATCTTCGGCATCGGCTGCTTCGTCTTCATCGCGGGCATCATCGCGGTGGTCGCGGCCATCTCGACCGACCTCAGCTGGGGAACCGCGCTGACCGCGGTGGGTGTGCTGGTGGTCGTTCTGCTGCTGCTCTTCTTCGTCGCCTGGCCGTGGTACGAGCGCAGGGCGAAGATCCGGATGCCCGAGAAACTCGGCGATTTCCGCGCCCGGCTGCTGCGCTGGGAAGCCACCTACGACGGCGACCTGCCGCCGGGCATGGTAGACGATTCGAAGGTCACCGTTCCCGTCGTGACCGAGCCGCGGGTCGCCGTGGTGTGCCCCGATCCCACCGTGCTCGCGTGCCTCGCGGCGAACGGCGTCGCCGCTGCCCACTCGGCCGCGCTCGTCGGTTCCCTCGACCGGGTTCCGCCGGATGTTCACGTCGTCGTGCTGCACGACGCGAGCCCCGAGGGCATCCGCCTGGCCGCCGACGCGCGGGCCGCGTTCGGCTCCCGGGTGGTGACGCCAGGGCTGCGCCCGAAGGCCGTGCTGGCTGAGGAGAAGGCCATCAAGCTGCGCGAGCGGCCGTTGCCGGAGGCCGAGGTGCGGGGGCTGCGCGCACTCGATCCCGCAATGACCCAGGAGGAGGCCGGCTGGCTCGGCGCGGGCTGGTGGTCGCCGCTGGCCGCGGTGCGCCCGCCCCGGCTGCTCAAGGTGCTCGACCGAGCGATCGCCAGGGCACACGGCGAACTCGACGCCGACCGGCGGGCCGCCCGGCAGGTCGGCTTCCTCACCTGGCCCGGCGCATGAACGTCCTGGATCGCGCCCTGCGCGTCGCCGCCGAGCGCGTCGCCGAGCCGGGCGGACTGCGCTTCACCGAACGGCAGCTGTACTACGAGTTATGCCGGGTGCTTCGGCCCGCGCACCGGGTGCCACGCCGGTGGGCGTTCACCGTCGCACCCGCGGTGCCCTATCCGCGTTTCCGCGCCGCGCTGAAGCGGATCGGACCCCTGCCCGGCCTGCTGCCCCCTGTGGAGCCCGCACGTCGCCAGGTGGGCCGCCACACGCGGGAACCGGACCTGTTCGACTACGGCCTGCCCCGGCTGCTGGTGTGCGAATCGGACTCGATCGCGAACATGTTGCGCGCCAACGGGGTCCCGATGGAATCGGCGTGCCCGGTGTTCGCTGCGGCCGAGCTGCCGCTGGCCGACGGGGTGGTGGCGATGCTCGGCAGGACCGAGCGGCCCACCGTCTACGCGCTGCACGACGCGAGCGTGCCCGGCCTGGCGTTCCCCGCCAGGCTGCGGCGGCTGGCCGCGATACCGCAGGACGTGCGCGTGACCGGCATCGGCCTGCGGCCCCGGCACGCCGGTGCGCTGCACCTGGCGCACGGGCGCGGCCCTGCGGTCCCGCCGCCGTCCGGGGTGAGCCCGTGGGAGCGGGACTGGCTCGCCCGCGGGCGGTTCACGGAGGTCGCCGCGGTCCGCCCGGCGTCGCTGCTGCGCACGGTGCACCGGCTGGTTCGCGACGTCCGGCCCACCCGCGCGCGGAGACCGGATCTGCGCGGGGCCAGGGAAACGGGCTTTCTGAGTTGGCCGAGCGCATGAGGGAGGCAACCGTGCGGCCGAGACGGGAAAACACCTACACCGACGAGCTGCTCGCCGACGGAACGGTGCACCGGCGCTACTCCGACGGGCGCTCCGAATGGCGCACGCGCGGCGAGGGCGGCGTGGTGACGTGGCGCGACAGCCACGGCGTGAGCGGCACCGACGAGCCGCTGGGCCGCAGGATCGTCAAGCGGACGTTCCACGACGGGCGTGTGCTCTACGGCCGGGAGGCGGGCTACGGGCGAACCCTGTGGGGCGACGGGGTGCTCACGGTGAACCGTTCGTCCTTCGGTGGACGCGTCGGCGCCGTGCTCGCCGGGGTGGCGGGCGGCGCGCTCGTCGCCGGGCTGGTGATGCCGCCGATGTCGATGACCGAGGCGGAGGAACAGGAGCTGCGGCAGCAGGCGCAGAGCACTGGCGGCGGGGACGCCGGGAGCACCGGTGAGGGCGACGACACGTACGACGACGACTGGTCCGACGGCGAGGGCGGTTTGGATGACGGCGGCGATTTCGGCTGAGACCGCGGTATGACACGCTGGTGTGCGTCCTCGGCGGACGGTGACCTCGTCGCGGTCGGCGGACGGGATGTGCTGACGGCGGGCAGGCACGCGTTCGGCCTGCTCGACGGGCCGGGCGCCGCCACCGCGCCGTGCCGAGCGGCCGGGTTGACAGCGGTCGGCGAGGTCACGTTGTTCAACGCCCCCGAGCTGCGCTCGCGGCTCGGCACCGACGCTCCGTCGCCCGCGTGTTCCGACACCGAGCTGCTGCTGCACAGCTACGCCCGCTTCGGACTCGCCGGGCTCGCCGCCGCCGACGGGATGTTCGCGCTGGCCATCGCGGACGGTCCCGAGCTGGTGCTGGTGCGCGACCACACCGGAGCACGCACGGCGTTCTACGCGCGGTCCGGCCGAAGCTGGCTCGCGTCGACGTCGCTGCGGGCGATACAGCGCTGGCCCGCGCTGGACACCGGGCTGAACCTCTCCGCGGTCAGGTCCTTCCTCACGTTCGCCTACCTGCCCGGCGCCGAGACGCTGCTACGCGGCGTCCACGAGGTGCTGCCGGGCCGGTGCCTGCGGCTGCGTGCGGACACCACCACCGCGGAGGAGGTCTTCTGGGAGCCGCAGGAGCTGACCGACGAGCGCCCGGCCGCCGAGCACGCGCACGCGCTCCGCGCACTGCTGGAGGAGGCCACCGCGCGGCGGCTGCCCAGCGGCGAGGCGGCCGCCGTCCTGCTCTCCGGCGGCGTCGACAGCAGCCTCGTGACGGCGCTCGCCACGAAGCTGCACGACAACCCCGTGCGCACCTACTCGATCAGCTTCGGCGACGAGCTACCCAACGAGCTCGGCTACTCGGGGCTCGTGGCGGCGCACTGCCACACCGAACACCGCGTGCTGACCGTCGCGGGCGAGACCGTCGCCGCGCGGCTGCCGGACACGGTCGCGCTGCTGGACTGCCCCGTCGGCGACCCGCTGACCGTGCCGAACCGGTTGCTCGCCGAGGCCGTCGCGGGCGACGGGATGAGCGTGGTACTCAACGGCGAGGGCGGCGACCCGGTGTTCGGCGGGCCCAAGAACCTGCCGATGCTGATCTCCGAGCTGCATCGCGACGATCCCGATCCGCGCGCGAGAGCGTTGGCCTACCTGGACTCCTACCGCAAGTGCTACGCCGACCTCCCCGTCCTGCTCACCGGCGACGTGCTCGCGGAGCTGACCGACGCGCCGCACCCGGCCGAGCTGGTCTCGCCCTACCTGCGGCAGGGCCGGATGCACAGCCTGCTCAACCAGTTGCTGCACGCGAACCTCCGCACGAAGGGCGCACACCACATCCTGAGCAAGGTGGAGCGGATCACCGCGGCGAGCGGGCTGGAGGGCAGGTCACCACTGTTCGCGCGTCCCGTGATCGACCACGCGTTCCGGGTGCCGCCCCGCTGGAAACTGGCGGGTACCACGGAAAAATGGGTCCTCAAGGAAGCGGTCAGGGACCTGCTTCCCGCGACGGTGGTGGACCGTCCGAAGAGCGGCATGCGGGTGCCCGTGCAGCAATGGCTGGCGGGTCCGCTGCGGGAACTCGGCAACGACCTGCTGCTGAGCCGCACGACCCGGCAACGCGGCCTGGTCCGCCCCGACACGCTCCGGACCTGGCTGCGCAGGGAAGGCACGCTGCTGCCGAGGCACGGCGGGAAGCTGTGGCTGGTGCTGACTTTGGAGCTGTGGCTGCGCTCGTTCGAGGTCGGCGGCTGACGCGCGTACCGTGGTGGCATGGACGAGGTGCGGTTCGAGGACATCACGCCGATCGTCCCGGTGCGGGATCTGGCGGCGGCGCTGGAGCGCTACCGGCTGCTCGGGTTCACGGTCGAGCAAGCGGATACCGACGCGGACTACGGCTTCGCCAACCGCGGCGAGGTCTGGCTGCACCTGACCGAATGGGCCGAGCACGACCCGAAGCGCACCGGCGCCGCGGTGTACGTCTACGTCTCGGACGCCGACGCGGTGCACACCGAATGGTCGGCGTCCGGTGTCGGGGGCCGCTTCACCGCTCCACAGGACACACCGTACGGACTGCGCGAGTTCGCCTACGTGGACCCGGAGGGCACGCTGCACCGCATCGGCTCGCCGCTCGCGGGCTAGGAGCGTCAGACGCTGCGCAGCACCGAGACCACGACGCCGAGCACCACGGCCTCGTCACCGTCGATCACCTCGTAGGCGGGATTGCGCGGTTCGAGGTAGACGTGGCCACCCCTGCGACGGAACACCTTCACCGTGGCCTCGCCGTCGATCATCGCGGCGACGATCTGGCCCGAGTGGGCTTCCGACTGCTGCTTCACCACCACGATGTCGCCGTCGCAGATCGCGGCGTCGATCATCGAGTCACCACGCACGCGCAGGCCGAACACGTTGCCGCGCCCGATCAGCTCGCGGGGCAGCGTCAGCGTGTCGTCGACGTGCTCCACCGCGGAGATGGGCGTACCCGCCGCGATGTCACCGACAACGGGAACGGGCACTGAGTCCTCTGTGGACTGACCACCGGACGGCTCGCGCAGGAACGCGCGTACGTCGATCGGCCGGGACACGGAGCTGCTGCGCCGCAGGAAGCCCTTTTCCTCCAGGCTCGCCAGGTGTTTCGACACCGAGGACGTCGAGCGCAGGCCGACAGCGTCACCGATCTCACGCGTGCTCGGCGAGTACCCGTACCTGACCACCCAGTCCCGGATGGCGACCAGGATTCGCTGCTGCCGGTGAGGAAGTGCCGAGGCGTCCAGGTCGCCGAACGCGTCGAACTCGTCGTAGGTGGTCACCTGCGGCATCGTAGTCACCAGCCCAGCCGTGCCAGCACACCGTCCGCCGTCCTCGCCACCGCGTCGCAGTAGCTCTCGTCGCTCGTCAGGCCACCGGAACCGCGGGCCTGCAACTGCACGAACGCCGGGTGGGCCTCGACGTCGAGGTGGCAGCTGGAGGCGGTCTCCGAGGTGATGTAACCGATGGTGTCACCGACCTTGACGGTGTCGCTGGTGTCGGTGATCACGTCGGGCATCGGCGGCTCCCAGAGCATGAGCGTCACCTCCCCCGTACCGGTTCCCTTCCAGTCGCAGCGCGGCCGGTCCTGCTCGTCCGTCCGCTTCGGAGTGATGGCCGAGGCGTCCTCACCGAGGTAGGTCTCGGCCTCCTCTTCGGTCAGCAGCGAGCACGGGTCCTCCTGCTGCCAGTCCGAGGCCGAGTCGGTCTCCTCGCTGTCCTCGCTGCACGCGGTGAGCCCCAGCATCGCCACGGCCGCCACCGCGGCGACCACCTGTCGTCCTGTCCCGTGCTCCACTCGCGGCATCGTAAACGGCGTGTACTCACTCGAAGGTGGCCGGTAGCAGCGCGTGCACGAGCGTGTCGGTGAGCCAGTCCCGGTACTCGTCATGAGTCCATCCGCGACTGGTCACGAGCGCCTCGTAGTTGGCCTGCGCGCAGATGGTCCAGATGAGGTCCGCGGCGCGCTTGGCGGACAGTCCGGGTCGCAGGGCACCGCGATCGGCGAGCAGGGCAGCGAAGTCACGCAGGCCGTCGAGCCGTTGCCGCGCGTGTGCTTCCCGCAGCGCCTCCAGCTTCGGATCACCGGGCGCCGCGGCATCGAGCACCCGCAGCAGCGGCCCAACGCGGCTCCACACGCCGGGTTGCGTCCGCGCGTACAGCGCGAGCTGCCGCCGAGGCTCTCGCTCCTCGATCACGCGCCGAATTCCCGGCCGCTCCCGCACCGGAACCTCCGCCCGCTCGGGCCCCCCGGCCAGTGCCGCCTGCACCGCGGCCTCCAGCAACCCGGCCTTGCCCGCCGCCGAGCGGTACACGGTCTCCACCGCGACGCCCGCCTCCGCCGCGATCCGGGGGATGGTCGCGCGGGCGTAGCCGTACTCGAGGAAGACCCTGCGCGCGGCCTCGATGACCTGCGCCCTGGTGCGCGCGGCCTGCTCACGCCGTTTCGGCGCGTCGTAGCGTCGCCTGGGTCTTGCTTTCTCGCTCATTGGCGAGAATGATACTGTCACGAAATTGCTTCTCCCGCGACTGACACACAGCCACGGGCAACTCTTCGGGAGGAGTCATGAGCAACGACGTCAAAACCATCGCGCGGCGGGTCCTGGAAGAGGTCTTCCCTGCCGACGACGAGGCTGCGCTGGCCACGCTCGTCAGCGACGAATTCGTCAACCACGAGGCGCCGCCAGGCACCCCACCCGGCCTCGGCAGCGTCACGTACTACATGCACCTGCTCAATAAGGCCTTCAGCGACCAGCGCTGGGAGATCCACCGGGTGATCGCGGAAGGTGACACGGTGGCGATCCACTGCACCCACAGCGGCAGGCACACCGGCGAGTTCTTCGGCCTCGCTCCCACTGGCCGCCGCTTCGCCTACAAGCAGATGCACCTGGTCCGGGTGGCCGGCGGCAAGGGCGTCGAGCACTGGGCGGTGCGTGACGACGCCTCACTCTGGCGCCAGCTCCGAGGCGAGGGCGACGTCAGCTGAGCAGGCGTTTCCGTTCCTCTGTGTAGTTCCACCACGGGCGCGGCGGCGCGCCGTTGGCCTGGTCCACAACGGACATGAACGTGTCCAGCAGGCAGGGATCGTGCCGCTGCCCGTCGATCGCGCACAGGCGCTCGTACAGTTCGATGGGATCGCAGCCCCTGAGCTGCCCGCGCTCGGTGATCCCCGCGCGTTCGAGGTGCCGCGCCACCGCGGGTCCCACGTTGACCAGCTCCAACAGGCCGGAACCGTCGTGTCGTCGAGAACTCATGTCCGCCAGTTCAGCAGCCGGGCGGCGCGGCGTCTTGAACAGTTCGGACACCGGCTCAATGTCGTGCCTCCAGATCCCGGATCAGCGCGTGACACGAAGGATCGGCCGCCAGGTGGCGGTCGGCCACCACATTGAGCACGCCGCGCAGCAACGCCCACGGCTGCCAGGCCGCGGGTGCGACCACGCGGCCCGGCCTGTGCGCGATGGCCCGAGCGAGCACCTCGGCCGCCTGCTCCGCGGTGATCCGCTTGCGCAGTGGGCCTGGCAGACGGGCTTCGAGCGCTCGGCCGAGCGGGTCGTCGTCGAGTGTCGCGCGGGCGAGCGGGGTGTCGACGAAGCCGAAGTAGGCCACGCCGACGTCCGCGCCGTGCGGGGCGAGCTCCAGCCGCAGCGCGCGGCCCAGCTGCTCGACGCCCGCCTTGCTGATCATGTACGGCGACCCGCCGGGACCGGGCGTGAACGCCGCCGCCGACGACACCACGAGCACGTAGCCGCGCCGGGCGATCACGTCGTCGAGGGTTGGCCGGACGGTGTTGAACACCCCGGTGAGGTTCACGGACACGACCCGGTCGAACTCGTGCGGCGGCAGTTGCCGCAGCGTGCCGGGCGACGGCGTCACCCCCGCGTTGGCCACCACCGCGTCCCAGCCGCCCGTGTGCCGCGCGAGCCCGCCGATGGCGTCGGCGATGCCGGACCGGTCGGCGACGTCGGCCACCGCGGGATGCGCGCGGGTGCCGAGCTCGGCCGCCACGGCGGCGAGCGCGGTCTCGTCCCGGTCCACCAGGCCCAGCACGGCTCCCCTGGCGTGCAGCGTGTGGGCCAATGCCAGGCCGATGCCGCTCGCGGCCCCCGTGATCAGCACGGACTTGTCGCGCAGGTCCTGCGACGGCCCGGGCAGCGGAAGGCCAAGGTCGCGGACGACGCCGAGCAACGTCCGCAGGTGGCGGCTCACCGCACCTCCTCGACGCGCCGGGCCAGGCCCCGCGGCAGCCCGGCGGTCACGCGCCGCAGCAGTGCCGCGGCGGGCTTCGCCGCGGGGACGAGCGAGGACACGGGCTCGCTGGCGAACGTCCAGCGCAGGCGTGTCCCTCCGGGGACGGCGTCGAGTGCGAGGTCCTCCGCGAAGCGGCGGAGTCCGGGGCCGGTGGCCCGGTCGACCGTGAAAGTCATCCGGCGCTCTTCTTCCCAGCGGTAGAAGCGTTCCTCGAGCGTCAGCGCGCCGCCCAGCGTCACCAGCCGAGTGGCCCCGGGCCCGAGCGGCCTCGGCGACGTCCACTCCGCGCGGGTGACGAGGCGTGACCACGACGCCAGCGCGTCGTCGGCCGTGAGCACCCGCCAGACCACCGACGGCGGCGCGGGCAGGTCGACGACGTGCTCGAACCGCACCGGCGCGGTGCGCACGAACTCGTCGTCGGCCTCGGTCAACGGGAACCAGCGCGGCATGGTCGTTCTCCTCGTCGTCAGAGGTCCAGTACCAGCGAGCCGGAGGCGCGCGAAACGCACAGCAGCATCGCGTCCTGCCGCTCGCGTGCGGTGAGCGTACGGTCGCGGTGCTCCACCCGCCCGTCGAGCACTCGGGTCTTACACGTGCCGCAGAACCCCTGGCGGCAGGAGTACGCCACACCGGGCAGCGCACGGCGGACCGCGGCGAGGGCCGTCTCCTCCCCGGCGACGTCCACGGTGACCCCGCTGCGCGCGAGCCGGATGCGGAACGGCCTGCCTCCCACCACGGGCAGCGGGCTGAACCGTTCGGTGTGCAGGGACGCGGCCGGGTCGATGTCCCGCAACATCCGCCACGCCCCGTCAGTCAACGCCGGGGGACCGCACAGGTACACCGCGGCGCCCGGCTCGGCCAGCGGAAGGATCGTGGCGAGGTCGGGCCTTCCCGTCACGTCGTCGGTGCGCACGTCCACGGCGGCGGGGCCGTAGTGGGCCAGCTCGCGCAGGAACGGCATACTCGCGCGGAACCTGCCGAGGTAGACGAGCCGCCACGGCCTGCCCCGCCGCTCGGTCTCGCGCACCATCGGCAGGATCGGGGTGATGCCGATGCCGCCCGCGACGAACAGGTAGGAACCTGCGTCGACGAGGGAGAACGCGTTGCGGGGTCCGCGCACGCGCACGGGATCGCCCACGCGAAGCCCGTGCACCTCCGCCGAGCCACCCTCCCCGCCGGGGATGCGGCGCACCGCGACACGGTAGGCGCGCCGGTCGGCGGGGTCGCCGCACAGTGAGTACTGCCGCTGCCGCCCCGAGGGCAGGAACACGTCCACGTGGGCGCCGGGGACCCACGACGGCAGCGGGCGCCCGTCCACGTCGCCGAGGACAAAGCTCACCACGTCCTCGGCCTCCTCGCGACGGTCGAGAATGGACAGATCGAGGTCGAACCCGGTGCGGCGCACGGGCTGTGGCCGCGACAGCAGCGGCGCGAGCCGGCTCGCGGCGAACACCCCGCGGTACGCCCCGCCCGCGGCGGCCGCGATCCGCATGGCCGTGGTGGGCTGCCTGGTGGTGGTCATGCCGTGCTCACCGCGGGCGAGCGCGCGAGGTAGCGCAGCGCCGTGTCCATCGGCCCGAGCTGGGAGGGATGGAAGCTCGGGCGCAGGTACTTCGGGATCTCGGTGAGGAAGATCGTCGCCTTCGGGATCACGCCCCGGCGCGTGGCGCTGAGCAGTTCCGTCACCCACCACCGCCGTGCGCCCGGCGTGGGATCGGTGCGGTACAGGTAGCGCGCGGTGGTGAGGAACAGCGTCGCGAGTGTGAAGCTGGCGACGAGCGACGTCCGCACGCGGCGCGCGTAGCTCCCGTCCACGTGCAGAAACGCGTCGAACGCGACGTTGCGGTGCTCCACCTCTTCCGCGCCGTGCCACCGGACGAGGTCCAGCATCGTCGGGTGCATGCCTTTGCGCTCGAGGTGCTCGGCCTCCAGCAGCCACTCGCCCACCACCGCGGTGTAGTGCTCCATCGCGGCGAACAGGCCGAGCCGCTCGCACAGCCAGGCGTGCCGGGCCCTGCCGGTGAGGCCGTGCTCACCGAGCACCCGGTCGACGAGCCAGTCCATCTTGCGCGCGATCGGCTCCACGTCGAGGCCGAGCGTCGCCAGGTGCTCGCGCGCGCCCTCGTGCGACGACGCGTGGGTGGCCTCCTGGCCGATGAAGCCCACGACCTCCTCCCGCAGCCGCTCGTCGGTGATCAGCGGCAGCGCCTCGGCGAGCGCCTTCGACATCGCGCGCTCGCCCTCGGGCAGCACGAGGTGCATGACGTTGATGATGTGGGTCGCCATCGGTTCGCCAGGGATGTAGTGCATCGGCACGCCCTCCCACGAGAAGTGGACGTCACGCGCGGCGATGGCGTGGGACTGGTCGGTGTGGCGGCGCGCCCCGCGCGCGTCGACGACGGGGCGGCGGCCGATGCGGGGAAGACGGAACATCAGGCGCTCCTCAGGTGGTAGTCGGCAAGGTCCACCTGCCGGGTACGGGCCCGGAACCGCCGGTTGAACCCGGGAAAGAACGTGAAGTTGCGGCCGCTGTCGTCGAGGTAATAGCTGGCACAGCCGCCGGTGTTCCACACCGAGCCGCGCAGCCCGTTGTCGACCTCGCGCACGAACTCCTCCTGTGCGCGCTCGCGGACCTCCACCGCGGCCAGCCCTCGGCGTTCCATGGCGCGCAGGCAGCTCAGCACGTAGCGGACCTGGGCCTCGATGGTGACGACCTGCGATGTGTAGACCACCGAGTTGGGACCCAGCAGCAGGAAGAAGTTGGGGAACCCGGCGACGGTGGTGCCGAGGTAGGCCCGAGGCCCCCTGCGCCATGCCTCGGCCAGCGTGCGCCCGTCCCTGCCACGCAGGCGCGTGAACCCGGGGTGGTCGGCCATCCGGAAACCGGTGCCGAACACGAGCGTGTCGAGCCGGTGGGTGCGGCCGTCGGCGGTGACGATCCCCTCGGGTGTCACCTCGCGGATCCCTTCGGTCACCACCTCGACGTTCGGCTCGCACAGCGCCGGGTAGTAGGCGTTGGAGAACGTGGGCCGCTTGCAGCCGAAGGCGTACGACGGCGTCAGCTTCGCCCGCAGCCGCGGGTCGCGCACCTGCCTGCGCAGGTGCACGCGGCCCAGCAGTTCGAGTCCCTTCAGCAGCGCGGGCTGGTGCACCAGACCGGGTACGAGCGCCTCCTGCACGAGGTCGAGCCCGGTCCGCGCGAGCGACTGCACGGCGGGCACCCGCTCGAACACTCGCCTCGGCCAGCCGTCCATGGGCCGGTCAGGGTGCGGCATGATCCAGGTCGGCGTGCGCTGGAACAGGGTCAGCGCCCCTGCCACGGGCTGCACCCTCGGCACGATCTGCACCGCCGACGCTCCCGTGCCGATCACGCCGACGCGCCTGCCCGTCAGCTCGTGGTCGTGGTTCCACCGCGACGAGTGGAAAACAGTTCCGTCGAAGCGATCCAGGCCCGGCAGGTCCGGCACGGCGGGCTCGCTGAACGGCCCGAGCGCGCCCACGAGCACGCGCGCCTCCCACCTGCCCCGGTCGGTGCGCACCCGCCACAACCGGTCGTCCTCGTCCCACACCGCTTCGAGCACCTCGTGCCGCAGCCGGACGTGGGGCAGCACGCCGAAGTCGCGGGCACACCGGCGCAGATAGTCGTGGATCTCGCCCTGCAGCGGGTAGAGCCTGCTCCAGCGCGGGTTCGGCGCGAACGAGAACGAGTACAAAATGGACGGTATGTCGCACTGCGCGCCAGGGTAGGTGTTGGCCTGCCAGGTGCCGCCCACGTCGTCGGCACGCTCCAGCACCACGAAGTCGTCGATGCCGGCCCGTTTGAGGGCGATCGCGGCGCCCAGTCCGCCGAACCCGGCCCCGATGATCGCGACGCGGACGCGTGCTGCGCCTTTGCCCTGCATGCGGCCAAGGTAGAGCTGACATCGACCAATGTCAACATCAGGTGATGTCAACTTGCGGGTGGGACACCGGCGCGTCTCCGGCCAGGCGAACGCCACGACCACCGCCCCCGAACGCACCGCGGGCGATGTCATCTCCGGCGGACGTGGCGGGCAGCGGCGGCGTTGCGCGTCGTCGATCCTCCGTGGAGGTCAGCGCCGCGAACTGGCCTTGGCGAGCTGCTCGATCACCTGCACGACGTGCTCGATGAACCGGTCCTGACCAATCGGCACCCGCCCGGCCAGCCAGGCCTGGAAAAGGTACGCGAGCGCGCCGAACACCGCCTGCGCGTTGAGCTCCACGTCGCGGTCGTCCGCGGTCTCGCCGGCGAGCGATGGCGCGCGCAGCGCCTGCGCGATCGTCGCCGTGAACTCCTCGACGAGCTCGGCGCCGCGGCTTGTCAGCTCGGGCGCGGCGAGCGATTCCACGAACAGCACCCGGCCCCGGCGGGGGTCGGCGGTGACGAAACCGGTGAACGCCGCGACCGCGCGGTGTGTCAGATCGGCCGCGTCCTCGGGCGCCTCCCCCAGCGCGGCCTCCAGCACGGCCCTCGCCTGACGAGCCACCGACTCCAGCACGGCGACGAGCAGTTCCTCCCGGTTGCGGAAGCTCTCGTAGAAGTACCGCTCGGTGAGCTTCGCCTCCCGGCAGACGCCGCGCATGGTCACGGAGGCCGCGCCGTCGGTGCCCATGAGCGTGAAGCCGGCCTCGATCAGCTGCTCGCGGCGGCGCGCCTGCCGCTCGTCGGCGCCGACACCGCGCCAGGGACGGCTCGGGCCAGAGTCCGCGCGTACCGACATGCCGCCATCCTGTCACCCCCCGCGGTCAGTCCGCCGACGCGAGCACCGCCGACACGAGCCCGGGGAACCCGGTGTCGAGCTCCGCGAGGCGCAGGGTGTTGATGCGCTGCCTGCCCTCGTCGTACTGGCGGATGATCCCGCCCCTGCGCAGGGCGGCTCCGGCCGCGCGGCCTTCTACCGCGGCGGCGAGGGCGACGTGCTCGTGTACAACACCACCTACGACAACGGGCTCCGCGGTGTCCTCATGCACATCCCTGCCACCGGCGCGATCCTGGAGAACACGTTCGAGCAAGTCGTGGGCGACTACCGCGAGGACTACCGCTGGGGCCTCAACGAGATCGTGCCGCCCAACGACATCCCGCCACAGGACCGCGCCAGCACCAGCGAGTTCGCGGTGACCTTCGGTGGAGTGCACAAGGGCCGCAGCTACGTGCAGAGCCTCGCCCGGCCCGGCGCGGAAGTCAGCGCGGGCGTGTGGAGCGAGTACGTGATGGGGCAGGTGACCCTGAACGAGGGCACGACGATCAGACCGTGACCCCGGTCAGGAGCAGCAACCCTCCGGCTGCCCGAAGGACTGGGAGTCGGCCTTGACGGTGTAGACCTCCCAGGGCTCCTGGCCGGGGCCATGCACCCAGACCTTGTCCTGGAGTGCGTAGCAGCAGGTGGTGCCGCTCTCGGTCAGCGTGTCGAGGCCTTCGCCGGCAAGCCGTTCGCCTGCGGCGACGACCTCGCCGCTGGTGTCGACCTCGACGCCGAGGTGGTCCATGACGGTGGCCTGGCCGGGCTCACCCTCGAGCAGCACGAGCTTGAGCGGTGGCTCGGCGATGGCGAAGTTGGCGTAGCCGTCCCGAAGCTTGGCCGGGGCGGTGTTGAACAGCTTCGAGTAGAACTCGATCGATCCCTGCAGGTCACCCACCCGCAGCGCGAGTTGCATACGTGACATGAACTTAGATTGATACCTAATTAGAGGTCTGTCAATATAGACGCATGCCGAAGCAACTGCCGTTGACCGCCCTGGACGCGTGCTGCTCACCACTGGCGCGAGAGCCGCTGAGCGAAGAGCAGGCCGTGGAGCTGTCCCGGCTTTTCAAGGCCATGTCCGACCCGGTCCGGCTGCGGTTGCTCTCGCTGATCGCCTCACACGCGGGCGGTGAGGCGTGCGTGTGCGACCTGACCGGCGCGTTCGACCTGACCGCGCCGACGATCTCCCACCACCTGAAGGTGCTGCGCGAATCCGGCCTGATCACCGGCGAGCGGCGCGGCACGTGGGTGTACTACCGCGTGCATCCGGAGATGCTGGCCCGGCTGTCGGCCGTACTCGTGCCCGGCGAGGAGACGGTGCCGGCGTGACCACGACCGACAGCGCCTCTGCCGGACTGGTGGGCAAGCTCTCGACGCTCGACCGGTTCCTGCCGGTGTGGATCGGCGCGGCGATGGCGGTCGGCCTGGTGGCCGGCCGCCTCGTCCCCGGGCTCGGCACCGCGCTGAACACGGTGACGGTGGACGGAATCTCGCTGCCGATCGCCGTGGGACTGCTGGTGATGATGTACCCAGTGCTGGCCAAGGTCCGCTACGACGAACTCGGCTCGGTGACGCGCGACCGGCGGCTGCTGTGGTCGTCGCTGCTGCTGAACTGGATCATCGGCCCGGCCCTGATGTTCGCGCTCGCTTGGCTACTGCTGCCCGACCTGCCCGAGTACCGCACCGGGCTGATCATCGTCGGGCTCGCCCGCTGCATCGCGATGGTGATCATCTGGAACGACCTCGCCAGCGGCGACCGGGAGGCCGCCGCGGTGCTGGTTGCGGTGAACTCGGTCTTCCAGGTGATCGCGTTCGGCCTGCTCGGCTGGTTCTACCTCGCACTGCTGCCCGGCTGGCTCGGTCTCGAGACCACCGACCTCGCCGTGTCCGGCTGGGAGATCGCCAAGAGTGTGCTGATCTTCCTCGGTGTCCCGCTGGTGGCCGGTTTCCTCACCCGCAGGTTCGGCGAACGAGCAAGGGGGCGTGAGTGGTACGAGACGCGGTTCCTGCCGAAGATCGGGCCGATCGCGCTCTACGGGTTGCTGTTCACCATCGTGATCCTGTTCGCGCTGCAGGGAGAGCAGATCGCCGCCCGGCCCCTGGACGTCGCCCGGATCGCCCTGCCGCTGCTGGTCTACTTCGCCGTGATGTGGGCGGGCTCCTACGCACTGGGCAAGGGCCTCGGGCTGACCTACGAGCGCACCACGACGCTGGCGTTCACCGCGGCGGGCAACAACTTCGAACTCGCCATCGCCGTGGCCATCGCCACCTTCGGCGCCACGAGCGGCCAGGCCCTCGCCGGTGTGGTCGGACCGCTGATCGAGGTCCCCGTGCTCGTCGGCCTCGTCTACGTATCTCTCGCACTCCGTCGCCGTTTCACCGTGGAGGCAAACCGATGACCACCCCGCCCGAGGTCCTGTTCGTGTGCGTGCACAACGCCGGCCGCTCACAGATGGCCGCCGCGCTGCTCGACCACCACGCCCAGGGACGGGTCACCGTCCGCTCCGCGGGCTCCGCGCCCGCCGAAAGCGTCAACCCCGCCGTGGTCGAGGTGATGAACGAGATCGGACTCGACCTGTCCAAGGAGTTCCCCAAACCCCTGACCACCGACGCGGTACAGGCCGCCGACGTCGTCATCACGATGGGCTGCGGCGACGCGTGCCCGGTGTTCCCCGGCAAGCGCTACCTGGACTGGCAACTGGACGACCCCGCGGGCCAGCCGGCCGACCGCATCCGCCCGATCCGCGACGACATCGACCGCCGGGTTCGAGCCCTGCTCGCGGAACTGACGACCTGATCAGCCCGAGCACGGCAGGATGCGGGCATGGCTGGAGGCGGCCCAGCTCGCCGGGTTGGTGCTCGACCCCGGCAGCGGCTCGCTCGACCGTGCCGACGTGCTCGTGCGCGACGAGCGGATCGTGCCGGTCGGGCCCGTGTGGAGCGCCGTGGCCAGGTGGACTGCCGTGGCAGTCTGCTTATCCCCGGTCCGGGTTGCCGTAGATCAGGACCAGGTGCTTCACGCTCGCTCCTCGCCGTTCACGCCAGGCCGGCGACGCCGACCAGCTTGCGTCTCACGGCGTCCGCTCCGGTCCATCCGGTGAAGCCCGCCGAACCGCCCGGCCTGCCGCGACGCCGACTCGATGGCGTCGCCCCCGACGTAGAGCAACACGCGCCGGGGGTACTCCTGCCCGCCGCCGATGCCGCCGTTGATGCCCGCATTCCCGGCGACGCCGGCTGCACTCGCGCAGCTGCCCCGGATCGGTGCCGATGATCTCGAAGTGCACTATTCGGGGTGGCTCAGCAACTCGCGGGCGAGTGCCAGGCCCCACCACTCCTCGATGCGGTCGGGTGACCACGACCGCTCGACGGTGAGCGTGGTGTAGACGTCGATGTTGCAGAGCGCGGCGTAGATGTCGACGGCGACCGGAACGTCCAGCCCGTGCCGGAGCGTGCCCCGCGGCCAGGACGAGAAGACCTGGACGCGGGTCTGGTCGGCTTCCCTACGGGCCTGCACGTACAGCTCGGCGAGTTCGGGCTCGGTGCGGCCCGCCTCCCGGATCAGGGCGATGAGGTCGCCCGCGCGCTCGTACACGCGCCGGTCGTAACCGGCCATCGCCGCCAGGTGTGCCCGGGGCTCACTGGTGCCCTCCAACTCGTCGATCATCTGGGGCAGCCCCGCCGAGAGGTCCGCGGCGTCGGCCAGTGCCCGCACCAGCCCCGGCTTGTTCTGGTACGCGGCGTAGACCGTCGGCACCGAAACCGCGGCCTCGCGCGCCACGTCCCGCACGGTGGTCGCCGCCCAGCCCTGGGCGATGAACAGCCTGCGTGCGGCGTCGGCGATCTCGGCCCTCGTCTGGTGCGCCTGCGCGACGCGGCGCAGGGAGTTGTACCGGCGGCGCCCTGATTCCTGCTCCATCATTGCCTCTCAGTCTAGCGCCTTCTACATTGAATATAAGCATCGTAAAACGAATGGGGGCACTGCAGTGATCATCACCAGCCTCGCGGGGGCGGGCGGCATCGGGTTCGTCGCGCTCGGCGTCCTCACCAACATCGGCTACCTACGCGGCGGCCTTCCGGCGCCGGGCTCGGGGAAACCCCTGAAGGAGGCGACCGACGCACTCGCCGCAATGGGCGATCGGCTGAAGCGGCCCTCGGTGCTCGTCCCGGCCACCTGGCTGTTCCTCACGTTCTTCGCCGCGGGGCTGCTGTCGGCGCTCTGGCGCGGGGAAGCGAGGACCGACGGCTGGGCGCTGGCCGGCTTCGCCGGGGTCCTCATGCAGAACGCCACCTTCATGGTGGTCGAGGCGCTTCGGTTCGGGGCGGCCTCGGCCGCCGTGCATCATCGCGGCTCGGTACCTGGTCTGTGGGCGGTGACCAATGTGCTTTTCGGCTTCAACCAGGCCTTTCTGGCGATCGCGCTGCTGGGCTTCACCGTCGCGGGCTCCAGCCTCGACTTCATCCCCACCTGGCACGCCTGGCTCGGGTATGCCAGCGCGGCACTGCTGTTCGTCTCCTCCGCCGCCGCTCCGTACAATGTGGACGGAACGAATCGGATCGCGATCACCGGCCTGATCGGCTGGCTAGGCTGGGCCACCTGGATAGTCGCCTACGGCGTCGCACTCCTGAACCTCTGACCAACTCACGAGCACCAGCCACGGAGACCAAGGGCAGGCCAGGCGCCCACGCCACTGTCGCCGATATCGCGGCGGCAGGAGATGACCAAAAGGACAAAAGCAAAACCCCAGCTAGACGGTGGTCTCGCTGGGGTGCTGGGTGGCGCACCCGAAGGGATTCGAACCCCTAACCTTCTGATGCCGTTTCCCTGATAATCAGAGTCTGTTGTCGCCTGCCGACGGCGCTTCTCACCTGCATCAATGCGGTCCGCCTACCCGCTGTGCTCGAGCATCGTCATGGGTTATCTGCCATCGATTATTGCCATTGGCCAGCAAACCCGGGCGACCCGCGGTACACGATCGTGTTCCTGCGGAGTGTCACACCGGCGGCATAGAATCGAACACATGTTCGAGCGCCTCCCGTACGCGGGCTACCGCGTCTGCCAACGTCTCGTGCTCCCAGATGCGGATCACGTGCCAGCCGGCTTCCGCCAGAGCGCTGTCTGCACGCCGATCCCGTTCGACGTTCCGCCGTAGCTTGGGGTTCCAGTACCACTCGTTGCGAGTGGGCTGCCGACCATGCTCTGGGCAGACGTGCCAAAAGCAGCCGTCAACGAATACCGCAACCTTGCGGCGCGTGAACACGATGTCGGGCCGCACACGGACGCCGGTCGGCAGATCTAGCCTGTGATCTTTGCGATAGCGGTAACCCAGGCGATGCAGCTCGCTACGCAATGCCACCTCGGGTTTCGTGTTCGACCGGCGGTTCGCTCGCATGTTCCGAGACCGGCCCGCATTCATCGCACCGGGGTAACGGCCCTGGTCACGAGCGACTTGCCGGGGCCGCCCTTCGCCATCGTGCGACACGGCTTCCACCAACCAACACCATCCCAACCTCTGCGACCGGCGTGAGGCAAGATACCGGCATGCTCCCGCGCGGCGCAGAAAGGAGAGAGCTTCGATGACCAAGTATGAAGTGGTCGAGATCTGCGCCGGCGCAGGCGGGCAGGCACTAGGCCTAGAGAAGGCAGCGTTCGAGCACGCTCTCGCGGTTGAACTCGACGAGAATGCGTGCAACACGCTGCGCGCTAACCGCTCCACGTGGAAGGTAGCCGAGGGCGACGTCGCGGACCCGTCCGTATGGGATCCGGCCGACTACAAGGGCGTTGCCTTGCTCGCCGGCGGTGTACCGTGCCCACCGTTCTCCATCGCAGGCAAGCAACTCGGCGCGAACGACGAGCGAGACCTCTTCGCCTGGGCGGTGGAGCAGGTCGCGGTGGTTCAACCGCGGGCGCTGCTGCTCGAGAACGTGCGCGGGCTGAGCATGCCGCGCTTTGTCGGCTACCGGCAGCACGTCCTCGACCGCCTGACTCAACTCGGTTACATCGCCGAGTGGCGACTTCTCCATGCCTCCGACTACGGGGTGCCCCAGCTCCGGCCTCGCTTTATCCTCGTCGCGCTTAGGCCCGAGGACGCGCCCTATTTCCATTGGCCTGAGCCTGTAGGCCCGCCACCAACTGTGGGAGAAACGCTCCTGGACTTGATGGCCGCCAATGGATGGCGCGGAGCAAGAGCATGGTCGAAGCGAGCAAACAAGATAGCTCCGACCATCGTCGGCGGCTCAAAGAAGCATGGCGGCGCCGACCTTGGCCCAACCCGCGCAAAACGGGCGTGGGCCGAGATGCGGGTCGACGGACTAGGCATTGCGGATGCTCCGCCTGCGGCGGACGCCCCGGCCAACTTCGTTCCGAAGCTCACCTGCGACATGGTCGCCCGGATTCAAGGCTGGTCCGACGACTATCCCTGGGAGTTCACTGGCCGGAAGACCTCCAGCTATCGCCAGATTGGCAACGCGTTCCCGCCCCCGGTCGCGCACGCAGTCGGCTCAGCGATCATGCGGGCGTTCCGTCACGAAGGTGAGCCCCGGACGTTGGAGACCTCCGAACACGACCCGCTCTACACCGCGCTGCGGTCGTCGGGAGAGTTCATAACCCCGGAACGCTTGATGAAGCTGGTAAAGGTGTCGGACCCGGCTGAACTAGAACGTCGAATTGGCTTGCTGAGTCGCGACTTCGAGATCGAAATCAAGACCTCCGGGACCAAGACCGCTTACAAGCTCGGCCGCTTCAAGGCGTTCGTCGGCCAGAAGGACCACACCCGGCACGATCTTTTCCTGATGCACCGAGCACAGATCAGTTGACCGCGGCTTGAGGTGCTGGCGCCGACCGACGGGGTTACCAACGAGCCAGGGTTTTCGCCAAGGCGCTGTACGGCAAGATCCTGCGTTGGCCCACGCACTCGTCCCAGGCCGCCCGTTGTTCGGCGTTGGCCACTTCCGCTACTGCGGCAGCCAAGTGTTCATAAGCAACGTGGTAGACAGCGTCTACCTCACCGGTTCCCCGGGCTATCGAGGCGAGGCGGCTTGGGAGCGGCTCGGCCGTGACTGTCACCAGGTGCGGCTGGCGTCCGCGTCGATGCCTCACCATCTGGCCACACTCATGCCGGATGTTCTGCACTCGATCAGACCGAATGGTCCATTTGCAAGACACTGCCGCATGCAGGAACGGCGGAGCGCCCAGCACATCAAGATCGAGTAGACCAACCGTCACATCAGGCCGGATCAGGTAATCTCGGCCCACGGTAATCCGGAGCTCCGGGTTCGCCTGTACCAGCACATCGACAGCCTTGAGGTGCGCATACTGCGCGAACTCGGTGATCAGGCCACCGTTTCGCACCTGCCACTGACGCTCCGCGTCAATACGCGGTAGCTCAGCCTCCAAGTGAGCCCGGACACACTGCTCGAGCGGTCCCCCTGGATTCGCAGGCACGTCCGAAACCGCGCCTGACCCAACACCAAGACCCTCGAGAACGGCGGCCGCCAGCCGGAGTGACTCGGCGTTGTCTACGTCAGCGCTGTTAGGCACAAGGCGCCAGCCGAGTTTGTTCTTCTTACTTGTTTTCCAGCCGAGAAGCTGCGTTGCGAACCTTGCCGTCACACCACGTACCTAATCAGAGCGACGCTCTATGATCAACATGACAAGACTGCAGCTCAGTGTCAGGTATTCACGAACTTTCCGCACAGTCCGAAGAAGATCCCCGAACGATCCCTGCAAAGTACTCGCCCTTGGGAGCAATCAAACTCCAACTAATGGCCCAGACGCTCAATCAACTCACGTCGCTCACTTGGCGATAGGTATCGCGCACGGTCGTACAACCTTTCTGGCTCGGTGCGTGTTTTTTGACCCACCAGAAGCCACTCCAATATTCGATCTTTCTCGCGCTTCGGCTGCCGTCGTATAGCCGGCCAAACTTCGTCCAATGTCACGGGGTCAGGGCGCTCGTCGCGTATAGCGTCATTGCATCGAGCACATTCGGTACGGAGGTTTTCTTCGGTTGGCTTTCCGCGCCGCGCACCGGGAATACGATGGCCCGCTCGAAGTTGCACCGGACTTCCGTCTTCGTAAGACTCCCCCGCCCCGTAGCCACACAGAATGCACCGGTTACCGTCACGTTCGAAAACTGCCTGCGCCACCCTTGGAGGAACACGAGGGTTCCTCGCCTCCCCCTGTCCTGGTATCCAGAGAGGCTGACCTATTCTAGTCAGACGGTACTGTCCGGGCTCAAGCGAACGGTCTTCTAAACTGTTCTTGATCTTCCATCCAAAATCGCGGAGCTGCCGGAACCTGCGCTGGTATTGCGTATCCAGGTTGGGTCGCGATTCACCAGTCATCAATCCTTCATTATCCGGCACATTTGAAATGAGTTCCTTTAATGTTATTATGTCGCCCTCGTCGAAGTGGGCAGCAATATATGCAGCCGTTCTAGGGAGTGCACCATACTTTGCTCGAGAGTTTGGCCTGGTAGGTCGCAGCCATAATGGCTCACTGGCTAGTGGGTCACACTTCTCCGCCCAAGGATCTACGCCACCCAAAAACAGATCCATTATCGGCATGTTTGTACTCCCTAAGAGGGCAACCCGTTGGGTTCATTCTATTTCTTACCGTAGTACTCGCGCGTCAAAAGCATCGCGGAGAGTCGATCTTCTGTTACGCCACACGCGGAGCTTGGTGGTCATCCCGTCGCCTGATGGCGTCTCGATCACGCCGTGTTGGGGCCGCAATCTCGGCTCGCCATCCGCCGGCCGAGCTTCCCAGGCTTTGCGGCCCCGGCGCGGTGTGATAGCCATCAGGTCAGGCGACGGGATGACCACCAAGCGCCCACCCTGCCAACCGGCGCCACGGCTGCTCTGCCCGGGCCATCCCGGAGCCTGCCCGTCCGGCGAGGACATCTCGTCTTCTTGTCAACGCGGCTTACGCTCGCGGCCTGCCTCGGCCCCGGCCGATGCGCGGGGACCGGCGTCAGCCGCACGCCCCGCGCAGGCTCGGCCGGGGCAGGAGGGCTGAGGCCGAGCGGCGCCGCAGGCGCCGCCTTGAAGAGGTCTTCGTCCCGAAGACGTGAAAACTGGCAATCAATTGGCAACCACCTGGCCGCTACAAAACCCCCAGACCGTTGACCTGGGGGTTTGGCGCGCCCGAAGGGATTCGAACCCCTAACCTTCTGATCCGGGCGGGTGCCGCCGGATGTTTCGCAATGTTGGACGAAAGCGATGGTGATCTGCGGGAACGTTCGACGCTGTGGATCATCAACTGTCGTCGTTTTACAGCCTTATGTGTGGGTAACGTGTGGTGATGATCTTGCCAGACTGTATCGGAACAGTCCCCTGCTGAAGTCCTACGTGTCGATCACTCCAACGGGTCCGGGAATAGCGCGGCAACGGCCTCATGCGAGCTTCCTATGACCATGCGGGCCAATGCCGGTGTCCATAGCTGCTGGCCGCCGCCGTGAACCGTCCGATTACGGAGCTTGCGCCCCGCATCAAGGCGATCGTCGTCCCAAGTGGGCCGTGGTAGCAGACCTCGCTGCTCCGCAGCCTTCACCAACCGGCCGAGCTGTTCTTTCTCGCTCGCACCAAGCGAGACACGCAACGCGGCCTCAACTGCGAAAACTGACCACGTTCCCCCAACTGAGAAGAGCGGATAGGCGTAGTAGCCCTGAGCATAGAGATCACGACTAGTGCTCAGTAGCTCCGCGGCACTGGCTGGGGTCGATGCGGTCTTCGGCCAGGCCGATGCCTGTCGGCGAAGTTCGTGGTACCCACTGTGCGCGCCGCCGTTTAATCCGGCGAAGTTGACCATACGCGGGTCAGGAACTGGCGGGCCGCTTGAGCCGAGGTCAGCTCCGGGTGGCGTCCAAAGATCCACCTCCGAATATTAGTAACCACGCCCGGCTGGTCGGTATCGAGGACCTTCCGTTAGACATCGTCAAAGCAGCCGCACGTCAAGTGATACTTCGACGATGTGCCGCGATGCCTTGCTCCAACTGGGTGCTCAGACCTAACAAGATCGACAACGTTGTTCACACCGCCGTCTTGCTGTGGTTGGGTGCCGCTTGTGACGGTCCTCTTTCCGGATATGCACGGCTCGGGGGTGCCCTACGGGCGCCTGCAACCAAACCTGTGCAAAGAGCAGATCAGCATCGCTTATACCCACGCGGTTGCGACTGCCGCCCGTTGCAAGCTACAGGATGTCGAGATTGACGACCATGGTATCGACGCGGTCCTTATGCAGACCCCAGAGGACGACCTACTCGGGGATGTCAAGGTCGACGTGCAGCTCAAGTGCACGTCGGGCGACCACCTCAAAGATGACCATCTCGCGTTCCCCCTGCCTCGCCACAACTACGACAAGCTCCGGGGCGAGAAGCGCATCACTCCGGCTATCTTGATCGTGATGGTAGTTCCAGCAGCCCTCGAGGAGTGGGTGGCTCAGAACGAAGAAGCACTGACCCTGGTGAAATGCGCCTACTGGATGTCGTTGCGCGGGATGCCGTCCATTGACCAAGATAACAAGACCGTTCACTTGCCTCGACGTAACATCTTCGATGTCAAGAGCCTGTTGGCCATCATGAAACGAGTAGCGGACGGGGGCCAGCCATGAGCAGCGTCCTGGACGAGCTGCCCAGTGACCTCGCCCTATCACCCAACGCGGTGGGCACATACCTCGGAGTGAGCGGCTGGGAACTCGAGTACGCATCCGAAGCCGCCGAGTCATGGCTGCTGACCGAAGGCGGTCGCCCAAGGGCTCGGGTCCAACTCCCACTTGACCCGACTTACATCGACTACTCAAAACGCTTTGACGAAGCTCTCAGACGGTTATGTCACGTATATGATTGGGACTCTTACCAACTAGCGAACAACATACTCAGCGCCCGTTCTGATCTGCTCTATATTCGAGCTGATCAATTGATCAGACACGACAGCATTCCACTAAGGCAAGCCGAACAACTCATAAGTGGAACGATAAAACTGCTGTCTGCGGCCGCCCTGTCAGCGATTGATCCCAGGGCTTCCTACGTCGGGCGTCGACCAGATTTGGTACGAAACTTCGTTGAGGATGACGTCCGAATGGGGCACACTCAACGGGGCAGTTTCGTCATTACTGTTATAACAAGCCTCGATGACGACGAAGTCGTTCCTGCGGAGGCTTTACGAACGCTTCCCTCTTCTTATCCTGGGCAGTCCGAAGAACTGGAACCTGCCGTGCCACACGACGATGCCGCCATCACTGCGCCTACGAGCGGAGAAGTCGCTGCGGTAGACGAGCAGCCACTAATCGTTCCACCGTTCCAGCGACGAGTAACGTCGACCTTAGCGAACGCCTTAAGCGAAACTGTGCGAATCGCAGAGTCCGCGAATCCAATCGCATCTACTGAAGCAATCAGGTCAGGTGTCAGCGCGGACTTATGCGACTCCCTACTTCAGATGACAAAATACCAAGGACTGCGTGCACTCGACCTTAGCTTTAGATGGGCCCCCGCTGAAACCATAAGGCCACCTGAGGTAGATCAAGTTGTCTTCACGCGCGATTACGTTGAGCCAATTGGCGCAGTAAGCAGACGATTAAGGGAACGCAGGGATCCCGAACGATTAACAATGATTGGGCGCGTGATCAAGCTCGAACTTTCAGAGCGTAGTGATGAGCCGGATGAAGCTACAGTCACGATCAAAGGTGTCGTCGAACGAAACAATGTTAGGCAAGTCCGAGTTACACTTTCCGGAGCTGACCATGACTTGGCTATCGCCGCCTATCGCGGTCGATTTCCAATTCAAGTCACCGGCGACCTGCGCCGAACCGGCGGCGTTCTGGTACTAGAGGGTGACGTGAGTGTTCAAGCTATCCGAGACTGACACGAAGGCCGAGCTTGGTGGTCATCCCGTCGCCTGATGGCGTCTCGATCACGCCGTGTCGGGGCCGCAATCCTTGCTCGCCATCCGCCGGCCGAATTTGCCAGGCTTGCGGTTCCGGCGCGGTGTGATAGCCATCAGTCAGGCGACGGGATGACCACCAAGCGCCCACCCTGCCAACCGCACCGCAGCTACGTTCCGGGCCATCCCGGAGCCTGCCCGTCCGGCGAGGACATGTTCTTCTCCTTGTTCGACGCTCTCTGCTCCCCCGGCCTGCCTCGGCTCCGGCCGATGCGCGGGGACCGGCGCCAGCCGCACGCCCCGCGCAGGCTCGGCCGGAGCAGAAGAGCAGCAGGCCAGCGGCCCCGCAGGGGCCGCCTTGAACAAGAGAAGAAACTCTGAACACACGCTCCGCGCCGTGGACGAACCGCGCTCCTACGTGCTGGTGGCCCGGGTGTGCAGAGCGCCGCGCAGCTCGTGCATGTCGGCGATGATGGCGGCCGGGCGATGGGCCTGGAAGGTCTCGCGCTTACCTGGCTTGTTGGCGTAGCCGATCGCCGCGACGCCTGCCGCTGTGGCTGCCTGGATGTCGGATACCGAGTCGCCGACCATGACACATTGGTCCGGTTCGGTCGACTGCTGTCGCATGGCCCGGTGCAGTAGGTAGGGCTGTGGCTTGAGGTGCTCGGGGTCGGCATCGTTGCGGGCGCTGACACCCTGCACCCGGTTCCTCAACTCGTGGAGTATCAGGAACCGGCGTACCGCCTCCGTGGAGTTGTTGCTGACGATGGTGACGACGTGGCCACCATCGGCGAGGCGGTGGATCGTCTCGAACGCTCCCGGTGTGGGTGCGGCCTCGTCGACGGCGGCGCACTCCTGGCGCTGAAACTCGGCTTCGACCTCGGCCGCCAGGTCGACGTCTAGACCGGCGGCGTAGCGGAGCACGTCGAACGGGTCATGTGCCTCGGCGACTTCCTCCGGGAGTTCACCAGGCAGCAGGCGACGTAGCCGATCGGCGACGACCCGATCGGTGATCGCGCTGAAGACGCCGCACACCGGCCCATCGAAATCGAGCAGCACATGCCGCCGCTCCGCGAGGACGGACGCCACGGCGGTCATGATCGGAGCTCGCGGGCCACGGTGTTCCAGATGCTGTCGAACCACATGCGGGACTGCTTCACGTACTGCGATGCCATCGTGTCTTCGTCGGCGTCGGCCGTGTGGTGGAAGAGAATGGCGTCCTTGCCCATGAGGTCCCAGATCGCCGTTGGCTCGCCTTCGAGAGAGACGGTGTGTTCCTGCACCGGGTAGTAGCCGAAGAAGACCTCTGCGTCGTTGATGATGTAGAGCTTGAACAAGGGCACGGCGGGATAGACCCGCACCTCGGCGGATGCCTTCTCGATCAACCCCATCTCGCGCAGCTCGGTGACGGCGTCCACGATCGCCAGCGTGTGCCGCTCCATGATCTTGGTGGCCCGCTTGCGGAACGCCGGGCTGTCCTGGAGGTCGTCGACCCGGGCTGGTAGCGACCACGGGATCGCGGTGTCGGGCACGAGCAGCCGGACGGAGACCGAGTTCGGGCGCAGGCGGCCAGCGCGGATGTTGTCCAACGGCTCTGCGATCACGCCGTGCAAGGTCTCACCGGAGAAGCCCGCGAAGTCGACGGACACGTCCGGTTCTTCGAATGCCCGTTCCAGGTGGGGACGCAGGCCGACAGGGCGCTCCGTGCGCTCGCGTACGAAGACACCGCTGCCCTGGCGTGACACGACAAGCCCTTCGTCGCGGAGGAGGCGAATGGCCTGTTGCACCGTCATGCGAGCGACGCCGTACCTGTCGGCGAGCTGCGGCCCTGAGGGCAGCTTGTCCCCGGGTCCCAACTTCCGCGTGAGGATCGCCGCGCGCAAAGCGTTCGCGACCTGCTGATACGGCGGCCGGGGGTCGTCGGGATCAAGGCCGTGCATGCGCTCGCTCATGCGGAAAGGGTAGAGGCAGCCACCGACACTTCGCTAGGCAGGCTAGGCAACCACTTGACATGGCTAGCCATGCTGGCTAACTTGGAACATGGCTAGGCAAGCTAGCAAGGACGACAAGCGATCACGGAGGACGACATGAAGGACATCCCGTTCGTGAGTTCCGGTTACCGGTTCATGGTCACGGAGGCTCCGACGATGAAGATGCGGGAGAAGGGCGGGGAGATGGTGCCTGCGGCTGACCGCGAGGGCCGGGTGCCGTTCGTGGTGATGTTGTTCGCCAAGCCTCGGCCGGTGGCGGGGCAGCGCCCGGGTAAGGGCGAGGAGATCAAGGTGACGGTGGCGAGCGAGCCGGGCGAGGAGATCGAGGAAGGCTCGTACGTGGAGCTGATCAACCCGGTGTTGAACACGTGGCAGACCACGAACGACGAGGGCCGGATCACGGGCTCGGGGCTGTGGTTCAAGGCGGAGGCGGTGAAGCTCGCCGGGCAGGGCGGTCTGTCGTCCGCCGCGTAGTCCGGCTGCGGGACCGGTGGGGTGACCGGTCGCGGGTTCCCCGCCCCCGCAGATCAACACCCTGGAGCGCTGCCTTTTCGCGATTCCCCCGTCGTAGGTGGGCCGCCCGTTCGAGTCGGGCCAGCGCGCTTTCGTGTTCTTTGACAATTCCAGAGTGGGCCGATCTATGCCAAAAATTCGCGCCTTTGTGGTGGCGCGCCTTGATTCCCGGATGTATTTCTCCGGGGGTCTTGGGGTTTTACCACAAACAGTTTCGAGTGAAGGGAGTTGGCGAATGGTGGGCGAGATGGTCGCGTGGGGCGGGTTGTCGTCGTACGACCCGACCGGGCCGAAGCGGGGTGCGTGATGGACGAGCGTGTGGTGCACCTTCTGGACTTCCGCTCGTGGTGGGACGGCAGGGCCGTGATGTTGTGCGGCGCGGTGTTCGAGGCCGGGAACCACGAGGGTGTGTGGATCACCTGGGGCGAGCGAATGTGCCAGCCCTGCGAACGCGCGGAGCGGGGTGCGTGATGGCTGGTCATGTGTGTTCGGCGAATTTCTGGCTGTCCCCGACCGGAATAGCGACGTGCAATGTGTGCGGCGCGCAATGGCGAATGTAGGAGAAAAAAAGTGATGACGTACGTGTTCTTATTGGTGCTGGTGGGTTGTTTGGCGGTGGCGATGCCCTGGGCCGGGCTGCTCGCGGTCGCGCTCGGGCTCGCCGGAATTACGTGGACGAACCGGAGGGCGGCGGCATGAGCAGGCGACCGGTGCAGGTGGCCCGGCTGGTCCGCCGGTGGGCCTCGCTGCTGGAACGCGACCGGCAGACCGCGCTGGCGGAACCCACGAGTGATCTGGCGTGGCAGGCGGGGTTCTGCGAGGGCCTGCGCCACGCCCAGCACGTGATCCGGAACGGAGGCTGAGTGATGCGGGAGATTCAGGCCATCATCACCGCCGCGAACACCGAGTATCGGCGGTTCATCGCCTCCAACCCGGACACCGAAACCCGGGTCGCGGTGAGCAACGCGGTGAAGTTCCTGACCGCCGACCTTCGCTCGGCCGCCGCGCTGGTGGCCGCAACCCAGGACAGGAGCTAGCGGGATGCAGATTCCGGCATTGAACCGGCGGGCGCAGCAGAACTACGCCTCCTTCGTGGCGGCGATGGATCTGGTGGCCCAGCAGTTCGACGAGATCGACAAGTTGATCGACGCCCTGGATGAGGACGCGATGCCGGGCGGGTTCACCGTGGCCACCCCGGACGAGCTGCGCGGGTTCCGGGCGAAGGCGTTCGACGAGCTGGACCGGATGCGGGCGGTGGCCCGCAAGTACGAGGGGGAGCTGATCTCCCGCGATTGGAGGCTCTGACATGGCTCACCAGGTAGACCGGGTGCTCGACGACCTGCACTCGGCGATGACCCAGCTCAAGCGCGCCATGCACGGCATCCCCGTGCGCAAGGAGGGGTTCAAAGCCCACCACGACCGGGCCGCCCGCGCCGTCGGCCGCCTCACCGCGGAGTTGCAGGACGCCAGCGCCGCCATCCAGGACTAACCACACAGACCACGACACACGACACACGCGAGACCGGCCCCGCACCCGCTGACCTGGGTGGTGGGGCCGGTCTCGTTTTACGGGAAGGACATCTCACGTCATGAACACCCCACAGTCGAAACGCGCGATGGGCCGCGAGATCAAGGCGGCGGTGTGGACCGCCCGCCACCCCGGCGCCATCCTCACCCCCGGTGCGGCGGTGACGGCCGGGCTGGAGTTGGGCTGGACCACCACCGGCGGCATCGTCGGCGGCACGGCGGCGGCGTTGTGTGGCTGGTACCGGGCGCATCCGGACACCTTCGACGCCTACGCCGCCCCTCGGATGCGGGCCTGGCGGCGCCGCTGGTCGGTCTATCTCGGCCCCCGCTGGCACGCCGCGCTGCGGGCCTGCGACCTGTACACGATCCACCGCAAGACCGGGGAGGAACGCTTTCCCCGCATCATCCGGGTGCGCTCCTACTCGCCCACGGTGGACACGCTGTGGTTGAAGATTCCGGCCGGGCAGCATGCCCGCCAGTTCGAGGCCCGCCTCCCGGAGCTGACGGAGGCGCTGCGGGTGGAGCGGATCGCGGTGGAGCGGGTCAAACCCGGCGTCATCGGCCTGGTGATCGAACGGGCGGAGCCGTTCACCGAGACCATCGACGCCCCCGAGATGCCCTACGAGGCCGACGCGGTGGACCTCAAGAGCGTCTACGTCGGGGAGACCGAGTACGGCCACGACTGGCGGCTGCCGGTGCTCGGGCAGCACACCTTCATCGCCGGGGCCACCGGCGCCGGGAAGAACTCGATCGTCATGTCGCAGCTCCGCGCGATCGCCCCGCTGATCCGGGACGGGCTGGTGCGGTTGTGGTTGTGCGACCCCAAGCAGATGGAGTTCGCCAAGCTCGCCTCCATCGCCTACCGCTACGCGGCCACCGAAGACGAGTGCTCCGGGCTGGTCGACGAGTTCGTCGACGACCTCCGCAGCGTGCAGCGGACCTTCGCCGACAACGGCAAGCGCAAGATCACCGTGTCCCGCGAGACCCCGTTGAACCTGCTGATCGTCGACGAGATCGGGGCGCTGCTGGCCTACGGCGACGGCAGTATTGCGCGGAACCTGCGTAAGCAGCTCGCCATCGTCGGCTCACAAGGCCGGGCCACCGGCCACACCATGACCGCGCTGGTGCAGGAGCCCACCAAGGACACCGTGCCGGTGCGGGAACTGTTCACCACCCGCATCTGCCTGCGGGTCACCGCCGCCGCCCACGTGGACATGGTCCTCGGCGAGAACGCCCGGCTCCGTGGGGCGATCGCGGACGAGATCCCCAACCACGAGGGCACCGCCGGAATCGGCTACGTCATCCGCGAACGCACCCGCGTCCCCCTGCGCGTGCGGGCCGCCTACGTCAACGACACCGAGATCGACCAACTCGTCACCTTCGTCCACACCGGACGGCAGGGCAGCGGCCATTTGACGGTGGTGGCCTGATGAGCCACCGCGAAGACGCCTACGCCGAAGTGGTGCGGCTACTGGAGGCCGCCTGCGACGAGGCTGCCGTGGACTGGTGCTTCCTGGTGCGCCAGGACGTTGAACGTCGCCTCGACTGGACCGGCGACATCGGCCCGGTCGACGACCCCGAGTACGGGGCCGTCCTCGACGCCTTCGGCGTGATCTCCGAGGCCCTGGACACCGTGCGCCGCGTCGGCGCCTAACCGGAATGGAGACCTGATGTTGACCCTGGCTTTCCTGTGGACCTGGACCAAAACGACCGTGGTCGCGCTGCTGGCGGTGGTGATCGAACGCGCCACCCTCACCAGCATGTGGGCGTTCGTCCCGGTCGCCACCATCACGGTCCTGATCTACGTGGTGATCTCGGTGGGCCTGTTCCGCGAATGGCGCTCGCAGGCCACCGGGCATCACCACCAGATCACCAGCATCCGGCGGGAGCGTGTGTGATGCCCCGCCGCGACCGTGACCAGCTCGACCTGTTCGGCGGGGCCTCGGCGGCACCGCTGCCCCAGCCTGCTCGGCAGTGCCCACCGGCACGCGGCCGGAGCACCCGCAAGCCCCCGGCCAACCCACTGGTGGCCAAGGACGTGCTGGCCGAGGTGCAGCTCGGCCGGTTCGGGCTGCTCGACGACACCGACCGCGTGATGGTCTTCGACGACGAGGGCCACGTCCGGGCCGCGCTCGACGAGGACATCGTGCACCACCTGCTCGGCGGCGGCTACGTCGAACGCTGCCCACCCCGCGACACCCTCACCCGGCTACACGGCGTGGTCCGCAAACCCGTCCTGCCGCTGCGCCTGACCAAGACCGGCCGGGCGATGCTGCAGCGCTGGGCCAACCTGCACCCCCTCGGCGGGAGCTGAGCCGTGGACGACGACCTCGACGAGCTGTACGACCGGCTCGATCAGCTCGTCACCGACCTGTCCGAGCTGGCGCACCGGCGGGCACCCTGCCCGGACCATCTGCCGGAGTCCTACTGGAGCGACTACACCGCCCGCATCCGCTCGGCCGCCCACGGCGCCTACGAGCTGGTCTGGCAAGCCCGCTGCGGGCTCGCCGAGTTCGAAACCGAACACGACATCTTCATGCAACAGCACGGCATCGACTGGAGGTGACCTTCCCATGTCCACCACGGACAGTCCCACCCGCACCGGCCGCCTGGTGGACACCATCCGCATCACCGTCGCGGTGATCCTCGGCGGCATCGGCGCCGCCGCCGGATTCACCCACACCCACGAATGGGCCACCCACCACGGCCAAACCGGCTGGCTCGCCTGGGCCACCGCCATCGTCATCGAAGGCATGGTCGTGGTCGCCGGATTCGAGGTCCAACGCGACCACCGCACCGGCCACACCTCCCGCCTCTCGTTCCCGATGGTGGTGCTGGTCGCCGGGTTCGGCGTCCAGATGACCGCCCAAGTCGCCCTCGCCGAACCCAGCCCCGCCGGATGGCTCGTCGCCGCCATGCCCGCCCTCGGCTTCCTCGTCGTGGTCAAACTCCTCATGCGCCGCACCCCCACCCCGGGCACGACGGAACAGCCGGCCGAACCCCAGACCGTGACACCGGAACCACCCGCACCCGCTGCGACCGTGCCGTCCGTGCAGGTCACGCCACCCGCGCCGGGCAAGTCCCCGCGGCTACGCCTCCCGGCGCCGATGGCCGCCCGCCTCGACTCGCTCGCCGCCGACGCCGCCGAAGAGGGGCGGGAGCTGACCACCGACGACATCCGCCGCGCCGTCAAGGTCCCCGAAGAGATGGCCGCCCGCCTGCTCGCCGAGCGCGCACCCCGCAACGGACACCCCCTCACCACCTAGCAGCACCACCGCACGACACCCGCCAGAACCAGCGGGGCACGGCCAACCACCCATGGCTGCGCCCCGCCTTTTTGCTGCACCACACAGAAAGGGCACTTGTTCATGCGCACGCTGGAACAACGCCTCACCCACCGACTCCGCGCGGCCGACTACGCCGACTGGCGCGCCAAAGTCCACGCCGTCAACGGCTGCGCCCGCCCCATCCGGCTGGCCGGAGCCCACCAGCTCCACGACGCCACCACCGGGCAGGTGCTGCACCACCACGGCGGGGACATCTTCGTCCCCTGCGGCAACCGCCGTAGCGCGGTGTGCCCCGCCTGCTCCGACCGCTACGCCGCCGACGCCTTCCACCTCATCCGCGCCGGACTCATCGGCGGCACCAAAGGCGTCCCGCAGACGGTCACCGACCGGCCCCGCACGTTCGTCACCCTCACCGCCCCCTCCTTCGGCCCCGTCCACCACGCCCGCACCAGCCCACGCGGCAAACGCATCCCCTGCCGCTGTGGGGAGTTCCACCACGAAGACGACCCCCGCGTCGGCACACCCCTCGACCCCGGCGGCTACGACTACACCGGGGCGGTGCTCTGGCAAGCCCACGCCGGAATCCTCTGGCAGCGCTTCACCATGCGGCTACGCCGGGAGATCGCCAAACGCGCCGGAATCCGCGCCCGCGACTTCGGCGAGCACGCCCGGCTGTCCTACGGCAAGGTCGCCGAATACCAGCGACGCGGCCTGGTGCACTTCCACGCCGTGATCCGCCTCGACGGCCCCGACGGCGCCACCTCACCGGCCCCGCCGTGGGCGCATCCCGACCTCCTCGACGACGCCATTCTGGCGGCCGCTGGGGCGGTGGTGCTGAGCGTGGCCCGCCCGGACGGCACCCGAGACACGCTGATGTGGGGTGCCCAAGTCGACGTGCGCGCGATCCAGCCCAGCGGGGCCGACGACTTCGAGGACGAGGCCGGGCAGATCAGCGAGGCTCGGTTGGCGGCCTACATCGCCAAGTACGCCACCAAAGGCACCGGCAAAACTGAGGCCGCTGACCGGCCGATCCGCTCGCAACGCGACATCGACCACCTCAAAGTCAGCGAGCATCACCGGCGGATCATCCAGACCGCCTGGGACCTCGGCGACCTCCCGGCCTACGAAGAGCTGAACCTGCGGCGCTGGGCGCACATGCTCGCCTTCCGGGGCCACTTCCTCACCAAATCCCGCGCCTACTCCACCACCTTCAAAACCATCCGGGGCGACCGCCGCGCCTACCGGCTCGCCGAAACCCTCCACCGCCTCGGCCTCGACGACCGCGCCGACACCGTGGCCGTGGTCAACGACTGGACCTTCCACGGCGCGGGCTACCGCGACGACGCCGAACGCGAACTCGCCGCCGCCATCGCCCAACGCATCCGCGACGACCGCAAATCCAAGTACGCAAAGGAATACCACCGTGAACAGCAAACTCCTGACCATCGATGACCTCGCCGACTACCTCGGCATCCCCAAAAACACCCTCTACCAATGGCGCAGCAAGGGCTACGGCCCCACCGGCCGCCGCATCGGCAAACACGTCCGCTACCGCCCGGCCGATGTCGACGCCTGGATCGAACAACAGGGGGCCGCCTGATGGGCCGACCACCGCTGCCCCTCGGCACCTGGGGCAAGATCCGTCGCTATCAGCTCGGACCGAAGACCTGGCGTGCAATGGCGAAGTATCGCGACTACGACGGCGTGACGCGCCCCGTAGAACGCTTCGGCGAGACCGGAGCGAAGGCCGAGCGCAGGCTCATCGAGGCTCTACGAGATCGGGCACGGATGAGCGGCCACGGCGAGATCACCGCCGACACGATGATCCGCGAAGTGTGCACACTCTGGTTCGATGAAGTGAAGCGTCAGGGCAAGGCCGCTTCCACCGTCGACGCGTACGACGACGCTCTACGGCTGCATGTGATCCCCTCGGTGGGCGGCCTGCGAGTCCGCGAATTGACCGTAGGTGTGGCTGATCGCTTTCTGTCGTCCGTACGGGACAAGACCGGGCCTTCGGCGGCAAAGCACGCCAAAACCGTGCTGAGCGGTGTTATGGGACTGGCGACTCGTCACGAGGCCATCGACCACAACCCGATGCGCGACGTCTCCCCGATCACCGTGGAACGCAAGGACGCGCGGTCGCTGAGCCTGGAGGAGGTCCGAGCACTTCGGGGTGGCCTGAGGCAGGACGAGAAGGCCGTGGACCGGGACGTGCCCGCACTGGTGGACTTCATGCTCGGCACGGGCATGCGGATCGGTGAAGTGCTCGCGGTGACATGGGATGCCCTCGACCTGGAGGCGGGCACCGTGGAAATCCGGGCGACAGTCGTGCGCAAGAAGGGCGTCGGCCTGATCCTGCAGCCGAAGCCGAAGAGCCAGTCCGGCTGGCGCAAGCTTCACCTGCCGCCGTGGCTGGTGGTTCTGCTCGCGGCTCGTGAGGTCGTGGAGAACGACTGGAACGTGGTGTTCCCCTCGCAGCTCGGCAAGCTCCGCGATCGCTCGAACACGAACGCAGATCTCCGCGACGCCATGAACCCGCTCGGCTTCGACTGGGTGACGAGTCACAACTTCCGCAAGACGGCCGCCACGTTGCTCGACGACGCGGGGCTGACCGTGCGGGAGATCGCCGACCAGCTCGGGCACAAGCGGGTGAGCATGACGCAGGACACCTACTTCGGGCGCAACCAGGCCAGCCCGAAGGTCGCCAAGTTGCTCAGCGTGATCGGAGAGGATGACTCATAAGATGTGGGAAAGGTGTGGGGATGATCTTCCGACCATCACTCCACACCTTCTCTACCAGCCAAGATGCGCGCCCGAAGGGATTCGAACCCCTAACCTTCTGATCCGTAGTCAGATGCTCTATCCGTTGAGCTACGGGCGCAGTGTTCAGTTGTTCCCGACCGGGGTCGGGGTGGTGCTCGGCTAGGCCGAGCCCCGGCGGAGGCTCCGGGATTTGAACCCGGGAGGGGGGGTTACCCCCAACCGCATTAGCAGTGCGGCGCCATAGACCAGACTAGGCGAAGCCTCCCAGGTCGCGACCACTGCTGTCATAGAGTACACACGCCATCGAACCCCCGGCAAAGCACCCCCGGCCAACGCGCTGACCTGCTCAATCGCCGCTCGCGAGCGCCACGAAGGGGGCCAGGGAGTTCGGGTTCGCGAGCGCGTCGCGGCTTACTGCTCGGTCCGGGGCGACGCCCTTGAGGATCTTCTTAACCGGGACCTCGCACTTCTTGCCGTTCAACGTGCGCGGGACCTCGTCGACCACCACGAACCGGTCCGGGACGTGCCGGGGCGAGAGCTCCTTTCGCAGCTCCTTGCGCAGTGACGGCTCCACTGCCTCCAGTGTCGCCCCTTCGGAGAGGACCAGGAAGCACAGCAGCTCGCCCTCCTCGTTGGCCGACGTGTCGATGACCAGCGAGTCCTGGACCTCCTCGAAGCCCTCCACAACGCGGTAGAACTCCGCCGTGCCCATGCGCACGCCGCCCCGGTTGAGGGTCGAGTCGCTGCGGCCGTAGATGATCGCTGAGCCGCGCGGTGTGATTTTGATCCAGTCTCCGTGCCGCCACCTGCCGGGGAACTCCTCGAAGTAGGCCTCCCGCAGCCGCGTGCCGTCCGGGTCGTTCCAGAAGAACACCGGCATCGAGGGCATCGGCTTGGTGATCATCAGCTCGCCGACCTGGTCGACCACGGGCTTGCCCGCCTCGTCGTACGCCTCAACCGCTGCGCCGAGGCACCGGCACGAGAGCTCGCCCAGCCACACCGGCAGATCCGGCGACGAGCCCACGAACGCGGTGCACAGATCGGTGCCGCCCGACACCGAGCAGATCTGCACGTGCGGACCGATCGCGTCGGCGATCCAGCGGAACCCCTCGACGCTCAGCGGCGCCCCCGTCGACCCCAGCGCCCGCATCGCCGACAGATCGAACTCCTCCGACGGCTTCAGATGCGCCTTCACACAGCTCTGCACGAACGGCGCCGACGTGCCGAAGTACGTCACTCCGTGGCGCTCGGCCAGCCGCCACAGCGTCCGCAGGTCGGGATGTCCGGGGCTGCCGTCGAACAGCACGATCGTCGAGCCGACGAGCAGGCCGGAGATGAGGAAGTTCCACATCATCCAGCCGGTGGTGGTGAACCAGAAGAACCGCTCCCCCGGCCCGAGATCGCACTGCAGCGCCAACGCCTTGAGGTGCTCGACCGTGATCCCGCCGTGGCCCTGCACGATCCCCTTGGGCAGGCCCGTCGTGCCCGACGAGTACAGGACCCACAGCGGATGGTCGAACTCCACGGGCTCGTACGCGAGCTCGGCGCCCGCGTGCTCGGCGAGCAGGGCGTCCCAGCCGAGCGCGTCCGGGATCGTGCCACCGCCCTCGTAGTCGATGAGCACCGTCGCCGCGAGCCCCGGCAGCCTCCCGCGCAGCTCCTCCACGGTCGGCCGGACGTCGAACGACCTGCCGTTGTAGACGTAGCCGTTGACGGCGACCAGCACTTTCGGCTCGATCTGGGTGAACCGGTCGGCGATCGCGCGCACCCCGAAGTCCGGTGAGCACGACGACCAGGTTGCCCCGAGGCTCGCCGCGGCGAGAAAGGCCACCAGCGTCTGCGGGGAGTTCGGCGCGAGCGCCACCACGCGGTCGCCCTTGCCGACGCCCAGCGCCACGAACGCCGCCCGCGCGGCGGCCACCCTGGCACGCAGCTCGCCGTAGGTGAGGCGCTCCTCCCTGCCGTCCTCTCGCTGGAAGATCACCGCGAGGTCGCTGTCGGCCTTCTCCGCTCCGGCGACGCCTCCGGACAACGCGTGCTCCGCGTAGTTCAGCGTCGCGCCCTCGAACCACCGGCTGCCCGGCATCTCCAGTCCCGACAGCACCGCGCCGGGCTGCTCGTGCCAGCGCACCCCGAGGTAGTCGGCCACGGCGGACCAGAAGTCACCGAGCGAGCCCGTCGAGAACTCCCAGAGCTCCTGGTAGTTTCTGGTGGTCACGCCGCGCTCGGTGCTCAGCCACCGGCGGAAGTCCTCGATCCTGGTTTCGGCGATGTGCTCGGGAGAGGGCCGCCACAACACCTCTCCGACCTCGGCGTCAGCACTCATACGCCGCACTTTAGGCCAGATCCGAGGCCATTTCCTGTGCCATCGTCAGCAACCGCGCTGGGTCGACCGGAGTCACCGTGACCCAGTCGCCGCGCCTGCGCAGCGCATACCGGCCCTGCTCCGTGTCGACCCAGTTGACCGTGCTCGGAGCCCGTCCCCGCGCCCGCGTGCTCGCGCCGAACCGCCCGGAACCGGACCGCCCCGTGACGGCCCGCAGGAGTGTGTTGGCCTCCACGGGGCGCACGCCCGCGTCGCGCAACACGTCCAGGAACCCGGCCGAGCCCTCGTGCTCGGCCACCCGGCAGGCCCTGCGGTAGTCGGCGAACCGGATGTTGCCGGGGCTGCCGGTGCCGGCCTGCAGCGGGGAGACCGCCGTCAGCATCGTCTCCACCAGCGCCGTCCTGCGCACCGGGCCGAGCCTCACCTCCGCGTCGGCGACTCCGGCGGTCACGTCGCCGTACGCGCCGGCGGCGCCCACCCCACGGAACACCGGCCCGTCACCGGTCAACTCCAGGTCGAGCGACAGCTCGGGCGCGGCCAGCGCACGCAGCAGGTCGGCCAGGTCAGGGGCGGGCCGGGCGACGGTGCCGAGCCCCCGCTCGGCCAGCGCCCGGTCGGCGATCGCGACCAGCTCGGCGCGGGCCGCCGCCGTGCGCCCCACGTGCGGGATCGCGAGCACGGCGGGCAGCTCACCGAGCCCCAGCTCGGTCCAGACCAGGTACAGCTCACCGGGGTGCAGGCTGATCCAGCCGGTGCTCTCGTCGCGCACTCACCAGCCTCCGCGCGGACCATCGCCGAGCACCGGCGGAACCACTGGCACCTGCGGCCCCCACAGGTCGTCCTCCTCCTGCAGGTACGAGGGCGACTTGCGCTCGACATCGTCGTCCCCGCCGGGGCGCGCACCGGCGGCGGCACCCATCGGCACCGCGCCGGGCGCCGCTCCGCCGCGTGGGGCCGCCGACGCCGCGGCTGGAGGCGCTGCCTGACCGCTGTGCGCCGCGGCTCCCGCGCGCGGTCCGGCTCCTTGCTGCTCGCCGCCGCCGCTCTGCTGCCCCGGCGCCATCGGCGTCGGCGGCGTCGTGGGGCCGCCACCCGGTGAACCCGGCGCGGCCGTGCCGCCCGCGCCGGACGCACCCGGGGTGGCGGAGCTCGCCGTCGTGCCCTCGTCCGGCGTCGGGTCCGGCGTCGGCTCCTGGTCCTGGTGAGGGGGCGGCGGGTCGGGTTCCCTCAGGATCGACGAACCCGGGTCCGGGCTCTGGAAAGCGGGCACGCGCCCGTACAGCTCGTTGGAGTCGCGCTGGTACTGCTCCATCACCTCGGCGGCCTGCTGGTGCAGCTGCCGCGACTCCTCACGATCCGGCGCCGGGTCGGCGACCAGGTCGGGCGCGGTGCGCCAGTATTCCTGCGGCACCTGCGGGGTGGGCAGGAGGATCTCGAACCGTGGCGGCTCCGGCATGTTGCGCTTGGCTGCCGCGGCCAGCGCGGCCTGCTCGCTCACGCAGCCGGAAACGACCGCGCTGCCCGCCGCCGACTCCTCCGTCCAGCCGGCGAGCTGCTCGACCTTGCCCCTCGCCTCCTCGGCCGCTGCCCCCTGCCAACCGTCGGCGGCCTCCCGCAGCGCCTTTCGCAGCTCCTGCCCGACCTCGTCCAGCTCCCCGCCGAGCCGCGACCACTGCGCCGCGACCTCGGTGGCCCCCTCCAGGTCGAGCCCCGTGGTGGCCATGTCGTACAGCTCGCGGTGTGAGTAGGTCCGCCAGTTCACGTGCTGGCCGAGGTCGCCGGGTTCGGGCTCGGGCTCCGGCCGCGGCCACGGGTAGGGCAGGCAATGCACCGGTCCACGCTCCATCAGTCCACCTCCCCGATGCGCGCGAGTTGCTCGCTCGCGTCGGTGTCGGCCTCGGCGATCAGGCCGGCCGCCCGCCGCACGATCTCGTCCAGCTTCTCCAGCTGGAGCGCGAACTCCTCGAGCACGGGGATCGCGGCGTCGGCCCCGCCGGACGCGGCGCCACGCAGCCGCTCGCCCATCGTGCGGCCGACGAAGTTGTCCCCGAACCGCAGCGGCTGGTCGATGCGGTCGCCGCAGTCGGCGATCAGCGTGTGCACCCTGGACTGCACGGCGTTGATCGAGGCCAGCAAGCGGTGCGCCGCGTCGGGATCGAGCTTGAGGTCACCGGTCCGCACCTGGTCGCGGACGGTCTCGAGGTCCTCGGCGACCGGGGCCAGCGCTGCGGCGGCGCCCGACGCGAACGCGGCGCCCGGCGCCAGCACGGGAACGGATTCGGCGGAAGGATCGGTCACGGCGGCACCCCCAGAGACTCGTGCACGCAGCACTCTACTTCGCAAAGACGGCGCCGACGACCGTTTCGTTCCCGCGCGTACCTGTTCAGCGCAGGTACGCGTCGAACCAGTCGAGCGTGCGGTGCCACGCCTCGGCCGCGGCGGCCGGGTCGGCGTCGAAGCGGTGGCTGGCACCCGGATAGCGGACGACGTTGGTGGCCACCTTCGAAGCGGACGCCGCCTCCTGCAGCCGCTCGACCGCGAGCTCGCCCGCCACATCGCCGTCGTCGCCGTACATGCCGAGCCACGGGCTGGTGAGCCTGCCCGCGATCTCCACCAGCTGGGGCAGCTCGTCGGATGCCGGAGCGTTGACGGCGTGCCCGCCGACGCTCACCGCGGCGCCCAGCTTGCGGCTGGCGGCCACCACCAGCGCGGCCGTGCCGCCCGTGTCGAACCCGACGACGCCGATCAGGTCGGCCCGCACGCCCCGCTCCACGAGCCACGCGAGCGTGACATCGGTGGCCGCGAGCACGTCCTGGCCGGTCAGCGGCGCGCCGTCGGCCACGATGTGGGGAGCGACGGCCAGCCAGCCTTCCCCGGCGAGCCCCGAGAGGAGAAGCCGCACCGTGTCGGTGACGCCCTCCGCCTCGTGCAGCACGACGAGACCACCTCGCAGGGCACCATCCGGTTCCGCGAAGGTGAGCCTCGCGGTGCGGCCGTCCTCGTGCCGGTAGTCCTCGGTGTACGTCTGCGTCATGTACCCACTCAACCACCGATAGTGGTGCCCCAGTCAACGTGAGCTGGCAGATATGCGGCGAGATAGGTTGAACGGCGAAACTCTTTCGACCCCCGAGGAGCGCATCCGATGTCCTCCGCAATTCCGACGAGGGCCGACCTGGCCGCGTTGCCCGCGTACGTGCCCGGCCGCACGGTGCCCGGCGCGATCAAGCTGGCCAGCAACGAGGTGCCCGGCGGCCCGCTGCCCAGCGTGGCCGAGGCGATCGCCCACGCGACAGCCCAGGTGAACCGCTATCCCGACATGGGCGCGCAGGCCCTGACCGAGCGGCTCGCGAGCGAGCTGGACATGCCCTTCGAGCGGATCGCCGTCGGCTGCGGCTCGGTGTCGCTGTGCCAGCAGCTCGTGCAGGGGATGTGCGAGCCGGGTGACGAGGTGCTCTTCGCGTGGCGCTCGTTCGAGGCGTACCCGATCGTCACGCAGGTGGGCAACGCGAAGCCGCTGACGGTGCCGCTGGACTCGGCGCACACCCACGACCTCGACGCCATGGTCGCCGCGATCACGCCGAGGACGCGCGTGGTGTTCGTGTGCAACCCCAACAACCCCACGGGCACGGCGGTGCGCCGCGACGCACTCGTGCGCTTCCTCGACCAGGTGCCCTCCGACGTCCTCGTGGTGCTCGACGAGGCGTACCGCGAGTTCGTCACCGACCGCGACGTGCCGGACGGGCTGGAGTTCGTGCGCACGCGGCCGAACGTGACCGTGCTGCGGACGTTCTCCAAGGCCTACGGGCTCGCGGGCCTGCGCGTCGGCTACGCGGTGGGCCCCGAGGAGGTGATCACCGCGCTGCGCAAGGTCTATGTGGCCTTCAGCGTCAACACCCTCGCCCAGACCGCCGCGATCGCCTCACTCGACGCGAAGGACGAGCTGCTCGCGCGGTGCGCGGACGTGGTGCGTGAGCGCTCGCGGGTGCGCGACGAGCTGCGCGCGGCGGGCTACGACGTTCCCGAGACGCACGCGAACTTCGTGTGGCTGCCGCTCGGCGAGCGCACCGTCGAGTTCGCCGAGCACGCGCTGGAGCACAAGGTCGTGGTGCGGCCGTTCGCGGGCGACGGCGTGCGCGTGACGATCGGCACCGCCGAGGAGAACGACGTGTTCCTCGACGCGGCGAGGTCGTTCACTCGCTGACAGCGGACAGCTGCCGGGTGCGAGGGCCTGCAATCAGGCGGGTGTGCGCGTGGCGTCGTCGTCGGTGGGAGCGGCGCCGCGGCCGGTGAGCGCCGTGCCGACAGCGCCCATGTCGATCACCGCGACCGGTCACTCGACAGTGACGCTCTTCGCCAGGTTCCGCGGCTTGTCGATGTCGCGGCCCAGGGCCGTCGCGAGGTGGTAGGCGAGCAGCTGCAACGGGATGCCGAACAGGATCGGGTCCAGTTCGGGCTCGGTGCGCGGCACCCGCAGCTCCGCGTCGGCGAGCCCCTCCGGCAGCTGTGCGTTGGTCACCGCGATCACCGGGCCGCCGCGCGCCTTGATCTGCTCCATCGTGCCGATGTTCTTCACCAGCAGCTCGTCGTCCGGAACGATCACCACCGATGGCATGGAGGGGTCGATGAGCGCGATCGGCCCGTGCTTGAGCTCACCCGCCTGGTACGCCTCGGCGTGGACGTAGGAGATCTCCTTGAGCTTCTGCGCGCCCTCCCTCGCCACGGGCCAGCCCCGCACTCGGCCGACGAAGAACATGTGCCGGGCGTCGGCGAACTTGCGGGCGACCTCGGCGATGGGCTCGTCCTGGGTGCGCACGACCTCCTCGATGTGGTCGGGCAGCGCGTCGAGGCCCTCGACGATGCGGCGCCCGTCGGCGACGGAGAGGTCACGCACCCGGCCCAGCAACAGGGCGAGCATCGCGAACGTCGTGCTCATGTTCGTGACGGCCTTGGTGGAGGCCACCGACACCTCGGGGCCGGCGTGCAGGAACACGCCGCTGCCGCACTCGCGGGCGATCGCGCTCGCCACGGCGTTCACCGCGCCGATCACGCGCCCGCCCTTGCGGGACAGTTCCTGCACGGCGGCGAGCGTGTCGGCGGTCTCGCCGGACTGGCTCACGGCGACGTACAGCGTCTCGGGGTCGACCACCGGGTTGCGGTAGCGGAACTCCGAGGCGGGCTCGGCGTCGGCGGGGAGCCGCGCCAGCTCCTCGACGAGGTTGGCGCCGATCTGGCCCGCGTAGTAGGCCGAGCCGCAGCCGAGGAACTTCACCCGCCGGATCGAGCGCAGCTCCCTCGGGTCGAGCCGGAGACCGCCGAGCCGCGCGGTGGAGAACCGCTCGTCGAGCCTGCCGCGCAGGGCGCGCCGCACGGCCTCTGGCTGCTCGCCGATCTCCTTGCGCATGTAGTCGGCGTAGCCGTCGAGCTGGTAGTCCTCATCGGACAGCTCAACCTCGGTCGGGGTCTTGTCGGTGCGCTTGGCCTGCAGGGTGCTGGTGCGGTAGTCGCCCGCCTTGAGTGTGGCCAGCTCACCGTCGTCGAGGTAGACCACGCGCTGCGTGTGCCGGACGAGCGCGGCGAGGTCGGAGGCGACGTACATCTCCCCGTCTCCGATGCCGAGCACGATGGGGCTGCCGTTGCGGGCGACCACGAGCTCGCCGGGATTCTTGACGTCGAGCACCACGATTCCGTATGCACCCTCCACCTGGTGCAGGGCGCGGCGCACGGCGTCCTCGAGCGTCTCGGCGCCGTCCCGCAGCCGCGCCGCGATCAGGTGGGCGAGCGCCTCGGTGTCGGTGTCGGAGGCGAACTCGACGCCGCTCGCGATGAGCTTCGCGCGCAGCTGCTCGGCGTTCTCGATGATCCCGTTGTGCACCACGGCGATGCGGCCTTGCGCGTCGAGGTGCGGGTGCGCGTTGACGTCGGTCGGCTCGCCGTGCGTGGCCCAGCGCGTGTGCGCGATGCCCACCGGCGCCGGGTTGTCCTCACCCACGAGCGTGCGCAGCTCACCGACTCGCACGGCGGCCTTGGTCACCTTGAGCCTGCCCCGGTGGGCCAGCGCGACACCGGCCGAGTCGTAGCCCCGGTACTCCAGCCGCTGCAGGCCTTCCAGCAGGATCGGCGCGGCCTCCCGCTTGCCGACGTAGCCGACGATTCCACACATGGGTGTCTCCTACCCGTAGACGATGCGCCGCAGCTGGCGTTCCGAGAGCGGGCCCGCCGCGACCGGTCTGTTCGCCAGCTCGGCCTGGAGCAGTGCCCAGATCTGCGCGTTGCGCCACCCGCGGTTCTTCAGTTCGCGATGCCGCCGCCGCACCAGCTCCTCGGTGGTCTCGCCGAAAAAGGCGAGCACGTCGGCGACGACCCTGGCCGCGGTCTCTGAGGAGAGCCCCGTGGAGGCCGCGACGTGCCGCACCAGTTCCGAGGGCGGCGACTGGTCCATGCGCCAGAGCCTGCCCGCGCCGAACGACTACTTCAAGTTTTCTGCCCGATATCGGGCAAGCTCACACCTGGCGGAGCACCAGCTGGATGACCGCGGCGATGCCGACGACCACGATCACGCCCCGCAGCACCGTCGGCGGCAACCTGCGCCCGACCAGCGCGCCGAGCCACCCGCCGAGGATCGAGCCACCCGCCAGCAGCGCGACGACCGGCCAGCTGATCGGCGCCACGAAGGCGTAAATCGTCCCCGCCACCACGTTCACCACGGCGGCGAGCACGTTCTTGATCCCGTTGAGCCGCTGGATGGGCTCGGACATGAGCATGCCCATGATGGCCATGAGCATCACGCCCTGGGCCGCGGTGAAGTACCCGCCGTAGACGCCGACCAGGAAGATCAGCGTGAGCAGCAGCACCGTGCCCTGCTTCGCAGGCTCGTCGCCGTCCTTCCCGCCCTTGCGCTCCGCCCTGGTCTCCCGCCGTCGCAGCACCCACGTCGACACGCGCGGCTGGATGATCACCAGCACCACCGCGAGCCCCACGAGCACGGGCACCACCGTCTCGAAGGCGTCCGGCGGCAGGGAGAGCAGCAGCACGGTGCCGCCGACCGCGCCGAGGGCCGACGCGGGCACGAAGGTCAGCAGCCGCCTGAACTGGCCACGCAGCTCCTTCCGGTAGCCGATCGCACCGGTGATCGTGCCGGGTACGAGCCCGATCGCGTTCGACGTCGTCGCCGTGACAGGCGGGTATCCGAACGCGACGAGCACCGGGAACGTCACGAGCGTCCCGGACCCGACCACCGTGTTGATCATTCCCGCCCACACGCCCGCGAGAGCGATGAGAACGGCGTGCCACCAGATCACGGACGGACCATAAGCGGCGGTTATTTCGGCCGCCGCGCGAGGAGGCGTATACAGTGTTCAGCCTCACGCTCGACCTTCCCAGGTGGGACGTTTCACCCCCGGGATACCGGGAATCCCCCGCCGGACACGTTGCGAGGGAGGTACGAGTGGACACGACGAGGTTGCGCGAGCTGGTCACGACCGACGGCCCGTTCGCCTCGGTCTACTTCGATGACACGCACGACACCGCCGACGCCGAGAAGCTGCTGGAGCTGCGCTGGCGCGAGCTGCGCGAGCGGCTCGAGGGGCAGGGCGCCGAGCGGCCCACGCTCGACGCGATGGAGTCAGCCGTGCGGGAGGCCGCGCCGCCGGTCGGCCGCAGCGGCAGGGCGCTCGTCGCCGTCGGCGACCGCGTGCTGGTGGACCAGGAGCTCGACGAGCCGCCCGCCCAGCCCATCGCCCGGCTCTCCGGCCTGCCCTACGTGCTGCCGCTGGCCGAGTTCGGCGAGCGCCCGCCCGCCCACGTCGTGGCGGTGGTCGACCACGTCGGCGCTGACGTCACCGCGGTCGATGCGGACGGCAACGTCGTCGATGAGCAGACCGTCGAGGGTTCGGAGCACCCCGTGCACAAGGTGCGGGGCGGCGGTTCGGCCCACCGGGACCTCCAGTCGCGCGCCGAGGAGACGGCCCGGCACAACATCAACCGGGTCGCGGAGCACGTGGCCACGACGGCGCGCCGGGTCGGCGCCGCGCTGGTGGTGCTGGCCGGGGAGTCGCAGGCCCGCAAGGAGCTGCACGACGCGCTGCCCGAGCAGGTGCGGCGCGTGGCGACCGAACTCCAGACCGGCGCGCGCCACCAGGGCGGAGGCAACGAAGAGCTGCGCGAGCAGATCCAGCAGCTGCTCGCCAAGACCAAGCAGGCGCGCCGCGACGAGGTGGTGGAACGGTTCCGTGCCGCGCTCGGCAAGCGTGACGGACTCGCCGTGCAGGGCCTGCAGGCCACCACCACGGCGCTGCGGGAGGCCAACGTCGAGACGCTGCTCGTCGCCGATCCCGGAGACGCCGAGGTGCTCACCGGCGAGGAGCCGACGCTGGTCGCGGTGCAGAAGGAGGAGCTCGAGGCACACGGAACGCGGTCGGTCAGCAGGCGGCGGGCCGACGAGGCGCTGGCAGTGGCCGCCATCGCCGGGGCCGCCGAAATCATCTGCACCGGTGACACGCTGGAGCTGATGGACGGCGTCGGCGCGATCCTCCGGCACGACTGAATGCGCGGCTACGCCGCATCAAGACGAGGTATGCGCAGGGTGGCTACTGTAGGCGAGAAACGTTGAACGGCCGGCAGAACACTGAGGTGAAAGTGACCGAAACAGAGCCGCCGTCGCATGACGTCGGTGCCCAGGACGACATCGAGTTGCGACTGGGCGCGAGCCTGGTCCACCTGCCCATCATCCGCTCCGTGGCGGCGAACATCGCCATCAGAGCCGACTTCGATCTGGATGCCATCGCAGACCTGCGGCTCGCCGTCGACGAGGCGTGCTCCACGCTGATCACCAGGGCGGTGCCGGGCACCACCATGGTGTGCCGGTTCACCATCGACGACGACGAGCTGCGCTTCAGCGGCGCCGTCACCTCCGCCGACCACGAGGCGCCGAGCACGGCGTCCTTCGGCTGGCGGGTGCTCACCACCCTCGCCGACTCGGCCGACTCCTGGGTGGAGCCGGCCAAGCAGGACGGGCAGGGCAACTGGGTCCATGTCGAACTCGCCAAGCGAAAGCCGACGCTTACGTGACCGGATCGACAACTCGCGGATCGCGCAGCCCTTCGGACGACTACGAGCACCTCACCCCCCTTTTCGAGGAGTTCGTCGAGCTCGCTGAGGACGATCCACGCCGCGTCGAGCTGAGGGACGAGCTCGTCACCGGCCACCTGCCGCTCGCCGAGCACATCGCGCAGCGGTTCTCCGGCCGCGGCGTGGCCAAGGAGGACCTGGTGCAGGTGGCCAGGGTCGGGCTCATCAACGCGGTCGACCGCTTCGACCCTCGGCGGGGCTCGGACTTCCTCTCCTTCGCCGTGCCGACGGTGATGGGCGAGGTGCGGCGGCACTTCCGGGACACCGGATGGGTGATCCGCGTGCCGCGCAGGCTGAAGGAGCTGCACCTCTCCATCAACAACGCCAGCACGCAGCTCTCCCAGCGCCTCGGCCGCGCGCCGACGCCGAGCGAGATCGCCGCGCACCTCGACCTCACCCCCGACGAGGTGATGGAGGGCCTCGAGGCGGGCAACGCCTACCACTCGATGTCGCTCGACGAGGTGCTCTCCGGCGACACGGAGAACCTCGCGCTCGGCGACACGCTGGGCGAGGAGGACGCCGCGCTGGAGGGCGTGGAGAACCACGAGACGCTGCAGCCACTGGTGAGGGAGCTGCCGGAACGTGAACGCAAGATCCTCGCGCTGCGGTTCGTGCACAACATGACACAGACGCAGATCGCCGAGCGCATCGGCATCTCACAGATGCACGTCTCGCGGCTGCTCGCCCGCACGCTGGACCGGCTGCGCGAGGGGCTCGTGGAAGATCGGCCCGAGGGCGACGAGCAGTAGCGTTTCAGCAGCTCACGGCCCGGGTACCTGCCCGGGTATGGCGAAGAGGGACGCACTGGGCGCCTACCACGCGAAGCGGAACCTCAACCGGTCCGGTGAGCCCGGCGGGTCGCGGCGCGGGCGGAAGACCGCGCGGCCGCGCTTCGTCATCCAGCGCCACGACGCGTCGAGCCTGCACTTCGACTTCCGGCTGGAGGTCGGCGACGTGCTCGTGTCGTGGTCGATCCCGAAGGGCCCCTCGCCCGATCCCGGCGACAAGCGACTGGCCATCCGCACGGAGGACCACCCGCTCGACTACGCCGACTTCGAGGGCAGCATCCCGGAGGGCGAGTACGGCGCGGGCACAGTGATCGTGTGGGACACCGGCACGTTCGAGCACCTCGGTGACGGCTCGGCCCAGGACGCCCTCGACCGCGGCGGTCTCAAGTTCCGGCTCCATGGCGAGAAGCTGCACGGCGCGTTCACGCTCGTGCGCACCCGAACGAGCCGCCAGGAACAGTGGCTGCTGATCAAGAAGGACGACGAGGGCGCCGACCGCCGTCGCAAGCCGGCGAAGACGCAGCCCGAGTCGGTGCTCACCGGCCGGACCAACGAGGACCTCGCGTGAGGTGGCACGAGCCCATGCTGGCCACGCTCACCGACCGCCACTTCTCCGATCCGGGCTGGGTGTTCGAGCGCAAGCTCGACGGCGTGCGCGCGGTGTGCGTGCGCGAGGACGGCGGCGAGCCGCAGCTGTGGTCGCGCAACCACCGGCTGATGAACGCCGCCTATCCCGAGCTGGTCGAGGCGCTGGCCGAACAGGGCGGCGAGTCGTTCACCGCCGACGGCGAGATCGTGGCCTTCGACGGCAGGCAGACGAGCTTCGCCAAGCTCCAGCCGCGGATCCACCTCACCGATCCCGTGCGCGCGAGGAACACCGGCGTCGAGGTCTTCTACTACCTGTTCGACCTGCTGGAGTTCGGCGGAACCGACGCCAGGTCGCTGCCCCTGCGGCAACGCAGGGAGCTGCTGCGACAGGCTTTCGACTTCCACGGCGTGCTGCGCATCTCCCGGTACCGCAACACCGAGGGCGAGAGGTTCCTGGCGGAGGCGTGCGCGAAGGGCTGGGAGGGCCTCATCGCCAAGCGCGCCGACGCGCCGTACACCAGCGGGCGCTCGCGTGACTGGCTGAAGTTCAAGTGCGTCAAGGACCAGGAGTTCGTTGTCGGCGGCTACACCGACCCGTCCGGTTCGCGCGCGGGGTTCGGCTCGCTCCTCGTCGGCTACTACGCGGACGGCAGGCTCCGCTACGCGGGCAAGGTCGGCGCAGGCTACAACGACGCGACGCTGCGCGACCTCCGCCGCAGGTTCGACGGACTGGGCAGGGAGAAGTCCCCGTTCGCGGGGGTGGTGCGGGAGCCGAACAGCCACTGGGTGGAGCCGGAACTCGTGGTGCAGGTGAAGTTCACCGAGTGGACCGGCGACGGGCGGCTGCGGCATCCTCGGTTCACGGGGCTGCGCAACGACAAACCGGCGACCGAGGTGGTCCGGGAGACGTCATGACCGAAGTGTCCAAGGCAGGCAAGGTCTTCTACCCCGCCGACGACATCACCAAGGGCGACGTCGTCGAGCACTACCGGCGCGTGGCCGGCGTGCTGGTGCCGCACCTGGCGGGGCGCCCGCTGACGCTGCGCCGCTACCCCGACGGCATCGAGCGAGAGGGCTGGTTCCAGAAGGAGGCCTCCGAGCACTTCCCCGACTGGGTGCGCGTCGAGGCGGTGCCCCAGCGCGGCAGGCAGGGCGAGTACGTGCGTCACGTCGTGTGCGACGACGCGGAGACCCTGGAGTACCTGGCCAACCAGGCGACGATCGAGTTCCACGTCTGGCTGTCCACAGTAGACAAGCTGGACTGTCCCGATCTGCTCGTGCTCGACCTCGACCCGCCCGAGGGCACCAAGGCCGCCGAGCTGCGCGGGGTCGCCCGCCGGGCCAGGGACCTGTTGAAGGGCATCGGACTCGCGCCGTTCGTGCAGGCCACCGGGGGCCGCGGCTTCCACGTGGCCGCGCCGCTGGACGCCACCACCGACTTCGACACCGTGCGTGAGCTGGCCCGGCTCGCCGCCGACCAGCTCGCCACCGACGACCCCAACCGGCTCACCACGGCGCAGCGCAAGGACAAGCGGGGCGGGCGGATCTTCCTCGACACCAACCGCAACGCCTACGGGCAGACCTTCATCGCGCCGTACTCGCTGCGCGCGCGACCCGGCGCGCACGTGGCAACCCCGCTCGACTGGACAGAGCTGGGAAGGGCGCGGCCGGACGGCTACGACCTCACCCGGATCCGGCGACGACTGGCGCGCAAGGCCGACCCCTGGCACGACATCCACGCCCGCGCGTCGTCGGCGGCACACGCGCTGGAGAAGCTGAGCTAGGAGGCGGCATGGCAAGGGCGATCTGGAGCGGAGCGCTGAACTTCGGGCTGGTGACGGTGCCCGTCGAGCTCTACAGCGCCACCCAGGACCACACGATCCACTTCCGGCAGTTCCAGCGCGGCACCTCCGACCGCATCCGCTACCGGCGCGTGAACGAGCGCACCGGCAAGGAGGTGCCGTACGAGGACATCGTCAAGGGCTACGACCTCGGCGGCGACGAGTACGTGCTGGTGGAGCCCGACGAGCTGGACCAGATCGCGCCCGGCCGCTCGCGCACCATCGACATCGACGCGTTCGTGGACCTCGACGAGATCGACCCGATCTACTTCCAGAAGACGTACTGGCTCGCGCCGGCGAAGGAGGAGTTCGGCCGCGCGTACAGCCTGCTGATCGAGGCGATGGGCAAGACGAACCGGGCGGGGCTCGCGCGGTTCGTCATGCGCGGCAAGGAGTACATCGCGGCGGTGCGGGCCGGCGACGGCGTGCTCGTGCTGAACACGCTGCTCTTCCCCGAGGACATCCGCGAGCCGAAGAAGGAGATCAGCAAGCTTCCGGCGCCGGGCAACGTGAAACCCAAGGAAGTCGATATGGCGGTGAGCCTGATCGAGTCCATGGCGGAGGCGTGGAAGCCCGACGAGTACCACGACACCTACACCGAGCGCGTCAAGAAGCTCATCGAGGACAAGCGCGCGGGCCGCACGGTGACGCCCGAGGAGGCGCCGCCCGAGGCCACGAAGGTCGTGGACTTGTTCGAGGCCCTCTCGCGCAGTGTGGAGAGCCGCAAGAAGGGCGGCTCGTCCACCGCGAAGAAGGGCAAGACCAAACAGCCCGATCTCTCCGAGCTGAGCAAGGCCGACCTCGACAAGATGGCCCGCGAGGCCGGCATCAAGGGCCGGTCGAAGATGACCCGCGCGCAGCTGGAGAAGGCGCTGGCCGACGCCTCAGGAGCACCGGCGCGCAAACGAGCCTCCTGAGGAGCGCGCCAGGCAATACGATCACCGCGTGCGCACGTCCCGGCTACCGACGCGGTTCCACACCGTCGTGCGCACGAGCCTGGGCTTCGCCGCGCTCGGCTTCATGTCGAGCTTCTGCGGTGCCGGGATCGTGTTCCTGCTGCTCATGCTGCAGGGCGTCCCCGAGACCGTCGCCGGGCACGGCTGGATCATCGCCGTGTGCGCTGGCGGGTACGTGCTGCTGTCCGCGCTGGTTGGCACCGCGTGGGCGGCGTTTCTGCAGCGCCGCACCGCCGTGTGGTTCGTGCTCGGGCGCGAGCCGACGCGGGAGGAGGCCCGCCGCGCGCTGCGCCTGCCGGTGGACCTCGCGACGGTCAGCGGCACGCTGTGGCTGGGCGGCGTCGTGGTCATCAGCACGCTCACCGCGGTGTTCGGGACGTGGCTCGACGCGCTTGGCGTGGCGATGGCGATCCTGCTCGGCGGGTTGGCGACGGTGGGCCTGACCTACCTGGCCACGGAGTGGGTGGCGCGGCCGGTGATGACGATGGCGCTGGCGGCCGCACCACCGCGCGGCACGCTGCCGATGACGGTGCTGCGGCGGCTCGTCATCACGTGGGCGCTGGCCAGTGGCGTGCCGATGGTGGGTGTGCTGCTGGTGGTGCTGCCACCCGACCTCGGCCCGAGCGACCCGGCGCCCAGCCTCCTGGCACTGTCGGTGACGGGGCTCGTGCTCGGCGCCCTCGCGACGGCGCTCCTGGCGCGCGCGGTGGCGGCGCCGCTGCACCGGCTGCGCCTCGCGCTCGACCAGATCGCCAAGGGGCGCCGTGACCTGCGGGTCGGGATCGACGACTCCAGTGAGATCGGCATGCTCCAGACGTCGGTGAACGACCTGGCGAAGGGCCTCGCCGAGCAGGAACGGCTGCGGGACCTCTTCGGCAGGCACGTCGGTGACGACGTGGTGCGGCACGCGCTCGAGTACGGCGCGTCGCTCTCCGGCGACGTGCGCGACGTGACGGCGCTGTTCGTGGACGTGGTGGACTCCACGGCGCTGGCGGCGGAGCTGCCGCCGGACGAGGTGGTGCGCAAGCTCAACGGCCTGTTCGCGAGCGTCGTCGACGCGGTGAGCACCCATGGCGGGCTGGTGAACAAGTTCCAGGGCGACGCGGCGCTGTGCGTCTTCGGCGCCCCGACGCGGCACGCCGACCCGGCGACGTCGGCGCTGCGCGCCGCGCGGGCCATCCGCGACGCCGTGGCCACCAGCGGAGAGCTCGACCTCGGCATCGGCGTCGCCAAGGGCCCCGCGTTCGCGGGCCAGCTGGGCACGGCGAGCCGCTTCGAGTACACGGTGATCGGCGACGCGGTGAACGAGGCGGCACGGCTCACCGAGCACGCGAAGCAAGCCGATGGCCGGATCCTGGCGAGCGAGGCCGTGGTCAAGGCGTGCGCGGCCTCGGAGAGGGACCTCTGGCAGCACCACGGCACCATCCACCTCCGCGGCCGCCCCACCCCCACCGAAACCTGGGAGCCCATGCCACGTCCGCAGTGAAGGCCACCTTCACTGCGTTGAACGCAGGCATGGTGGCCTTCACTGCGGGGGCGGTTCAGCCGGGGGTGAGGTCGGGCCAGCGCAGGGCGGTGGCGCCCCACGTGAGGCCGGCGCCGAAGGCGCTCACGAGCACGCGGTCGCCCGCCTGGAGTGTGCCGTCGTTGACCCCGTCGACCATCGCGAGCGGGATCGACGCCGCACTCGTGTTGCCGGTGCGCTCGATGTTGACCACCAGGCTGTCGGCGGGTAGACCGAGCTGCTTGGCCGTGGCGTGCAGGATCCGGATGTTGGCCTGGTGGCCGATGAACCGGTCGACGTCGCTGACCGTCCAGCCGACCCGCTCCATCACCGTGCGCGACGACTCCGCCATGCGCGCGGTCGCGTGCCGGAACACCGCGGGCCCCTGCATGGAGAAGTAGTGGTCCTGCGGGTTGTCGGAGGTCTTCTGCTTCGCCCCGCCCGCGGGCACGATCAGCAGTTCGGCGAGGTCGCCGTCGCTGTGCAGGTCGAACGGTCCGATCGCCCCGAGCTCGTCCGGCTCGCCCGCGCGCAGTACGACCGCGCCCGCACCGTCGCCGAAGATCGGCACCGTGCCACGGTCTTTCGGGTTCAGCAGCGTGGTGAACGCGTCGGCACCGATCATCAGCACGCTGCGCGCGGCGCCCGCTGAGATCAGCCCGGCAGCCGTGGCCAGTGCATACACGAATCCGCTGCACACCGCGTTGACGTCGAAGGCGGCGATGTGGCCGAGCCCGAGCCTGCTCGCCACCTGCGGAGCGCTGGCGGGGCAGATCTGGTCGGGCGTCGCCGTGGCGAGCACGAGGGCGTCGACGTCCCGTGATCCCGCCGAGTGCAGCGCACGCCGCCCCGCCTCCACCGCCATGTCTACTGTGGACATACCGGGGTCGATGACGTGCCGTTGGCCGATGCCGGTCCTGGTCCGGATCCACTCGTCGGACGTGTCGAGGTGGCCGCTCAGTTCGTCGTTGTCCACTATGCGCGGCGGGAGCCAGCCACCGAGACCGGCGAGCACCGCCACACCACGCGCATCGTGCGTGGGCACTTGCATCCTCCAGGGGCCTGCGTCGGGGACCGGAGACGCGAAACCGCCCCCAAACACTTGTATGGCCTACTAATCGGTAGAGGCTTCCGTTGTGACCTATGTCTCGTCGAGTGTAGACCTCGGGGCAAATCAGGCCGGAAATCGACCGGAATGTCCGATAGGAAAGAGGCCATGACGACGCTCGGCACCCGTTCCCTCAACCGCGCTCTGCTGGCCCGGCAGTCCCTGTTGGCACGGACCGAGCAGCCTGCGATCGAACTGATCGAGCACCTCGTGGGCATGCAGGCGCAGGCGCCGTTCCCGCCCTACTACGGGCTCTGGACGCGGCTGCGTGACTTCTCTCCCGACGAGCTGTCGCGGCTGCTGCTCCGCCGCGACGTCGTGCGGATCGTCAACCTGCGGGGCACCGTCCACCTGGTGAGCGCGCCCGACGCGCTGCCGCTGCGCGCGTTCACCCAGCCGCTCATGGACAACGACCTGAAGGGCAACCAGCAGTACACCCCGCTGCTGAGCGGCCTCGATCTCGGCGAGGTCGCCTCGGCGGCGACCGCACTGCTGGCCGAGAAGCCACTGAGCAGCACCGAGTTGGGCAAGGCGCTCGCCACACGGTGGCCGGATCGCGAGCCGACGGCGCTTGTGTACGCGGCCCGCAACCTCCTCCCACTGGTACAGGTGCCGCCGAGGGCCGTGTGGGGCCGCAGCGGGCAGCCGACCTACGCGCTCGCCACCGAGTGGCTCGGTGGGCAGCTCGACCCTCGCCCCGATGTCGAGAGGCTGATCCTGCGCTACCTCGGCGCGTTCGGGCCCGCGAGCGTGCGCGACGTGCAGACGTGGTGCGGACTTACGAAGCTGGGCGAGGTGCTCGAGCGGCTCCGGCACCGCTTGCGCACGTTCCGCACCGAGGACGGCGTGGAGCTGTTCGATCTGCCCGACGCACCGCGACCCGGCCCGGACACGCGCGCACCGGTCCGGTTCGTGCCCGAGTACGACAACCTGCTGCTCTCCCATGCCGACCGCACGAGGGTGATCAGCGACGAGGACCGCAAGCGCCTCTTCACCCGCAACGGCATCCTGCTGGCGGCCTTCCTCGTCGACGGGTTCGTACGGGGCGGCTGGAAGCTCAAACGGAACAAGGGCGGAACGGTGCTGGAGATCCAGCCGTTCCGCCGGTTGTCCAAGCGGGACACGGCCGCGCTGACCGCCGAGGGCAGGCGGTTGCTGAAGTTCGCCGAGTCGCCCGGCGGCGAGGTCCGGCTCCTACCGTCCTAACCGGACGGATTACCAGTCGTGGTAGCCGAAGTCGCCGCGGTACCGCGAGTCGTGGTCGTGGTAATCGTGGTGGTCGTCGTACCGCTCGTGTCCGGCGGACCTGGCTTCCCGGCGCTGCTCCAGGTAGTGCTCGAACATCGGGTCGACGAACTCCCGCATCCGGGCGCCGAAACGCGACGGCGACCCCACGCCCGCGGGCAGGTCTGCGCGCGCGTCCGGGAGATCGAGGTCAGGCACCGGCGCCTCGGCCGCGATCACCGGTTCGGGTTCGGGTTCGGGGGCGGGCTCGGGTTCCGGCTGGGGCTCCTCTTCCACCACGGCTACCGACGCGGGCGGGTCGACGGTCTCCGGCGCGGGGACGGCGCCGGGATCGGGGCTGGCCTTGCCCTCCACCTCGATGGGCCGCGGCGCCTCGACGATCACGATCGGGCCGCTGCCTGCGACATCGCCCGCCATGGGGGCTCCCGCACCCTGCCCCGGGGTCCGGTCGAGGACGGCGCCGAACGCCACGATCGCCATCAACACGGCGGCGGCCATGCTCGCGATGCTGGAGCGGTTGACGCGACTGACCGGCACGCCGTCGCCGGGACCTTCGCCACCGGGGTGCGCGCCGGGCAGGCTGGCACCGATGATCCCGGTGCGGTCAAGCAGGTCCGCGTCATGCGGAGTCTGGCGCAGAACCTTGGGCGCCATCAGGTCCCTCCATAAACATCGTCCCCCAGCGGCCGACCAAGGCCAGATCGCTGTTTACCCCCCTGGCGAAGTGGTGTCACTAGGCCACCCCGCCTTCGCAGACAAGTCGACTCGATCGAGTGAACAGCCTGCCAACAAGCCGCATTTGGCCGGCCCGACAGGCAATTCGCGCCTGTGCACCACCCGGCCGGACTAGCAACGACGCTCGCGTCACGTGCGTTGCTCTACTCGCAGTTGCCCGGTGAGGAATTCCCCCGATTGGCGCATCACGGCACAGCCAGGTGGGCGTCTCTCCTTGCGGAAGGGCCGCCCACAGCAAGCGGGCGGCACGGACAGACGGGAGGGTGCGCCGTGCATCAGGACGCCGTACACCAGAGCCAGTTCGTGTACCTCAACGGCTGCGGCACGCCGCTGCTGTCCCGCCTCTCCTACGCGGCGGACGAGCCGTTCACAGTCGCGCTCGCGTTTCGCATCGACCCGGACGAGTGGGTCGAGTGGGAGTTCGCGCGCGACCTGCTCCTCGATGGCATCACCGAGCCCGCGGGCATCGGCGACGTGCGCGTCCGGCCCGACCTCGCCACGCACGAGGACTACCTCGTGCTGGAGCTGGAGTCGCCCGACGGCTACGCGGTGGTGGAGATCGACATCGAAGACTTGCGGCGCTTCACACGGGCGACCGTGGAGATCGTCCCGCCGGGTACCGAGAGCGGCCACCTCGACCTCGACACCCTCATCGCCGACCTCACCGCGGCCTAACCGCAGGCGTTCTTCGAACGCAGCACCCGCTCGAGCGCGTCCTCGACGCGCTCGCCGGGCAGCTCTCCGCCGGCCACGGCCTGCTCGAGCCGGTCGAGCACGGGCGCGACATCCCCGCCGGAGGACCACAACGCCTGGTCGGCCCCTGCCTGGAGCGCGCGCAGCACGGCCTCGGGCACGCTGTAGCGGTCGGAGATCGCCTTCATGGCGCCGAGATCGTCGGTCACGGTAACGCCCTCGAACGCGTAGTCGTTGCGCAGCAGCTGGTAGGCCGCAGGCGAGAGCGAAGCGGGCTGCCCCTCGGTCAGGCCCGGCACGTCGAGGTGGCCAACCATCACGCTGATGTCGCCGTACTGCGCGATGTCCTCGAACGGCAGGAGGTCGTGCTCCCGCAGGTCCGCGAGCGGCGGCGTGCGCACGAGGCCGGTGTGGGAGTCGCCGCTCGCCCGCCCGTGGCCGGGGAAGTGCTTGAGCACCGGCCGCACGCCCGCGTCCGTGAGCCCAGCGGCGAAGGCCAGCGCGTACTCACGGGCCACCGCGGGGTCGGCGCTGAACGAGCGGTCGCCGATCGCGGCGCCCGCGTCCTCGTCGGTGAGGTCGGCGTCCGGCGCGTAGTCAACGGTCACGCCCCTCGCCAGCATCGCCCTTCCGCGTTCCTCGGCGAGCGCGCGCACCTGCTCCGGCGTCATGGTCCGCGCCATCTCCCGCGCGCTCGGCAGGTCCCCCTCGAGCTGGTCGAGCCGCTGCACCCGGCCGCCCTCGTCGTCCACGGCCACCGAGACCGGTACCTTCGCCGCCTCCTGGACCCGCGCGAGAGCGTTGTCCGTGAGCAGGTCGGTCGCGTTGCCGCCGATGAAGATGCCGCCCACCTGCTCCTCGCGCACGAGCGCGGCCGCGGCCGCGGGGTCGCTCGGCTCCACGCCCACCACCACGAGCTGGGCCACGCGCTCCCTCGGGGACATCCCGGCGATCACCGGTTCACAGCCGGTCCGCGGCGGGACAGCCGAGGTAGTGGGGGGCGCGGCCTGGGCGGACGACGCGGACGACGGCGGCCGCGACGCCGCCGAACCCGGGGTCGGGGAGTTGCCGGAACCGCCGGGCGAACCACACCCGGCGGCGAGCAGGGACACGAACACGGTCGTCAGGAGCAAACGCTTCATCGTTGCCCCACGGTACGTTGTGCGGCCCGGCCGTGACTCAGCTGAGGGTCGTCGCGGGTGATGGACACCCCTCGACGATCAGCCGCGCGGGCGCGCCCGTGGCGGTGTTGCCCGCCGTGTCGGTGGCGACGACCTGCCACACAACCTCGCCCGGCCGCGAGAACGGGCCGAGCCGCGCCGACCACGACCCACCGCGGCCCCTGGCCATCCGCGTCGTTCCGTGCTCCCCGTCCGGCATGCTCCAGCTGAGCGTCACCGACCGCACGCCGCTGACGTCGGCCACCGTGGCCTCGATGGTGGTGACGTCTCCCGCACATCCCCGCACGGTGAGGCCGCCGCCCTCGGCCGACTGGCCCGCGATCTCCGGAGGCCTCGCGTCCGCTCCCGACGGGGCAGCCGACCGGGGACCGACCACGGCGGACGCCGGCCCCAGCGCCGAGGACCCGACCGAGGTGGGAGCCGTGGCGGGAGTGGCGAGCGGAGGCACCCCGGCGCGGCCCGGCGCCATCTCCGGTCTCGGTTCCGTCCTGGCGGCCAGCAGGGCGACGCCGACGACCACGAGCAGCGCCACCGCACCGGCCACTGCGATCGGCACGCGGTGGGTTCGGGACGGCGGCGGGCTCACGCTGCTCATGGGGCCCTCCGTTCGCGAAGGGTGAGGGTCTGAACGCGGTCTGCACATTGTCTGTCGCCGAGACGAGCCGGAGCGCTACAGCGTGGCGTCAACTCCGGTGCGTACCCCGTATCTTCGCTCGCGCTCGACGGTTCCGTCCATCCGTTCGATCACCAGCGCGCTGGGCGGGTTCGCCCTCGCCACGCGCGCGGCCTCGGTGACGGCGTCGCGCTTGCGGCAGTGCCGGGAGAGCACCAGTTGCTCGTGGACCACGAGCCAGGTCAGCGAATCCGGGGAGAACCGGAACCGCACCTGGAACAGCTTCCTCGTCATGATCGCTCCCTTCGCCGGGCGTTTCTCTACTGAAACAACGTAGCAGTATCGCGACGAATGGCAGAATTGACACACCCCTGTGATAGTGAAAACGACGACTCACGGAGGGCGGCGGTATGGAAGGCCGGATGGACGCGCGTCGGCTCTACGACGCGCTGGACGCGCAGCGAGGCTCACGCGGGATGTCGTGGCGCCAGCTCGCCGACGAGGCCGGGGTCAGCCCTTCACTGCTCAGCCGGATGGGCAACGGACACCGGCCGGACCTGGACGGGTTCATCGCGCTCGTGCAGTGGCTCGGCTCGCCTGCCGAGGTGTTCATGGTGTGGCCGGACGGACAGGAGCGCACCCGGGAGGAACCCGCACTCGAGACCCAGCTCGCCCTGCTGCTGCGGGCGAGGGACGACCTGTCGCAGGCCGACAAGGACTACCTGCTGGAGATCGTCGGAGCGACCATGCGGAGGATCAAAGTGGACCGTCAGGAGAGATGAGCGTGGCCCTACGGCGCGGTTTCAAGGCAGAAGCGAAGCGACTGGCACTCGAGGTCCGCGAGGAGATGGGCATCGGTGTCTTCGCCCCGCTCGATCCGTACGCACTCGCCGAGCTGTACGGGATCGAGGTGCACGACCTGAGCCACCCGTCTCTGCCCCGCGACGCGGTACGCCACTTCACCGGCCCCGCCGCGGCGTCGTTCTCCGGGGCGCTCGTGTCCGTCGGCAGGGGCGCGGTGATCATCGAGAACCACGTGCACGAAACCAATCGCCGCCGCTCCACGATCGCCCACGAGATGGCGCACGTGTTGCTGGAACACGACTTCGGCGTCCTGCTCAACGACGGCGAACGGTGCCGGTCATCCTCATCGGACCTCGAACTGGAAGCGGCCGAGCTTTCCGGCGAGCTGCTGCTGCCCTGCGACGCCGCCCGTACGGCGGCGTTCCGCGGCTGGACCGACACGTCGGTGGCGCGGTACTTCCGGATCAGCCGCAGCATGGCGCGCTGGCGGCTCAACACCACGGCGGCGAGGCGGATCGCCCGGTGCACCAAGGCGAAATGGCGGGAACCGGTTCCGGCGAACGTCTGCTGAGCGGAACCGCGGCTTGCGGCCCACCGCGCCGACGACGCACTGCGGGCGCTCAGCGGGTCCAGCACCGGGCCGTCGGGCCACCACTCGTCGCGCACGGCGACCAGGTCGGAGGCCACCTGTGGGAGCAAGCGGAGGGCAAGGACCACCCGGAGGACCCGTCGATCGCGGCTGATCAGACCAGAAATGAGACCAGGGCAAACCGTCAAAACGTGGCGCGAGTGCCACTCCGGGCGGTCTGCCCTGGTCACAGGTGCGGAAGCGGAGGGATTTGAACCCCCGGACCCTTGCGGGTCGCTCGCTTTCAAGGCGAGTGCATTCGGCCGCTCTGCCACGCTTCCCCGTCGCTCAGCCTAACGCGTCAGTCGTCCTGCTCCGTCAGGTGTGTGAGCACGCGGTTGAAGACCTTCCCCATCGTCACCTGCTCCTCGGTGCTCATCAGATCGATCAGGTGCGCACGGACGCCCCGCACGTGGGTCGGCGCGGCGCTTTCCAGCAGCTCCTCGCCCGCCTTCGTCAGCTCGGCCGTGACCCCGCGCCGGTCCCCTGGGTCCTTGCCCCTGCGGACGTAGCCCGCGAGCTCCATGCGCCCGACCTGGTGGGACAGCCGGCTCTTGGTCGACCCGAGCATGGTGGCCAACTCCGTCATGCGCATCCGGTTCTCCGGCGCCTGCGAAAGGCACACGAGCACCTCGTAGTCGATCAGCGAGACGTCGTGGCTCTCGACGAGCTCGCGGTGGAGGCACTGCCGCAGTCGCAGCGTCGACACGATGTAGGACCGCCACGCGGCCATCTCCGTATCCGATAGCCAGCGCACCTCGCCGGGAACCTGGGTCATGCTACGGAGAGTAGGTCCTGGCCCCGACAACACTCCCACCGCGTTGGCATGGTGGTGGAATCACCGGATGGTGGAAACTCCCAGCGGTTGTGACCTCGGGACGGAAGGGGGATGCTGAGGGGTACGGAGGAGTCGGACCGGCAGATTGGACTCCACACCGGAGCACCAGCTGGACGACCCCGCCGGGAAAGGGCCAGGTGGTGCTGTGACAAATGATTTCCTGCGGTTGTCCGCCCGCTGTGTCCCCACGGGTGGGGCGGCTTGAACCGGCCCAGCCGCGATTGTGAGCAGCCCGGGTGTTCAAGCGTCTTCTCGCGCAGACGGCGTTCTCGAGCACTGCTTCGGTACGGTTTCTGTGACCGCACCACAGCGTTCCACGCCGGCCCGCGTCGCGGTCGACCGCAAGACAACTGGACAACCTCGGTAGACCTGGGTGCGGTGGCAGCAGACCAACCGCACCCAGGCATTTTTTGTGCCCACGACCGGGCCCCTCCCACCTGCCGAGGGGCCCGGTCGGGCTCAACCGCTACGCGGCCGCGCCGTGCGTGTGCGCCTCGGCCGCGAGGGTCCGCTGCGCCGACCGCTGGTCGGCGAGCTTCGCCTTGTTCTTCGCGCCCTTCGGCGTCACCCCGTTGATCTCCTCGGTGCTGATCGCGTACTTGGCTGCCACGCGAGCGATCGCGTCCGCGTTGCGGTCGAGCGCCAGGCGGTCGACGTTGCCAAGGTTGTCGCAGGCCTGGTGGTAGCACGGGTCGTAGGCGACTCCGGCCTCACCGCCCCACTTCGCGGCCTGCTCCTCGGTCTTCACGCCCTCGGCGCCGGTGAACAGGCCACCCGCCGGGATGCCCACCGCGATGAACTCGCCGTAGTCGGAGCGGCCGTTGAAATCGGTGCCCTCCGGCTCGATACCCCTGGTGGCGAGCGCGTCGATGAACGACTGCTCGATCTGCGCGGAGCCGTACGGGCCCGCGCCCTCTCCCTCGCCGTCGGAGTCGTCGCCGTCGTAGGCGAAGTAGCCCGCGTTCGGCGAGCCGACCATGTCGAAGTTCAGGTACAGCGCGATGTCGAGCTGCTGCTCGAACGACAGGGAGTTGACGTAGTACGTGGAGCCGACGAGCCCGAACTCCTCGGCGCTCCACCACGCGAACCGCACCGCGTTGTTGACCTTGGGCTTGCCGCCCAGCTGCAGCGCCGTCTCCAGCAGCGCGGCCGAACCGGTGCCGTTGTCGTTGATGCCGGCGCCTTCGGTGACGCTGTCGAGGTGGGCGCCCGCCATCACGACGTTGTCCTTACGGCCGGTCTTGGTCTCGGCGATGACGTTGTAGCTCGTGCGCTCCTCCTCGAAGGCACGCAGCTCCAGCGTGGTCTCGGCGCCGTTCTGCGAGAGCAGCGGCTGCGCGTCCTCCTGGCTGATGCCGCCGGTCGGGACGCGTCCCGCGCTCGGGTCGCCGAGCGTGCCGTTGAGGGGGCCTGGCTCGTTGTTGTAGACGATCGCGCCGATCGCGCCCGCGTCGGCGGCGGCGGCCTGCTTCTGCGCGAACGGGCACGATCCGCGCTCCACGAGCACGATCTGGCCGGTGACGTCGCCGTAGTCGGTGGCCTCGCAGCCGGGGGTGTCGTCGGACTCGATCACCGCGAGCGGGCCGGTGATGCCGCCCTCGGGCGTGGACGGGCTGTAGCTCATGATGATGATCGGCACGTCGGTGCCGCCCACCACCAGGCTTTCGGCCAGCGTCTCGGTGTACGTGAACGGGAACTCCTGGCGGGTCACGGTGTAGCCCGCGGCTTCGAGTTTGCCCGCGACGTACTCCGCGGAGGCGTCGTAGCCGGGGTTGCTCGCCGCGCGGTTGCCGCCGTTGGCGTCGGAGATCCGCTGCAGCGCGATCAGGTGCCGGTTGATGTTGCCGACGTCGACCTTCTTCGCGAGCGTGTCGGCGAGCCGGTCGCCCGCGTCCGGCGCGGCGACCGAGGTGGCGGAGCCGGTGAGCACGAGCCCGGCACAGGCCGCGAGCACGATGGCAGGTCTGAGCTTCCCTCTGCTGGATGACATAGACACGTCCCCTTCGTGACTGAGGAGCGTCACTTTCGTGTCTCCTGCACGTAAGGTCAAGCGCCATTCGTAGGAAAGGCCGGGTTGCGGTGTGACGTAGGGTCCCCGTATGCACGCGATCACGATCAGCGAGCCAGGTGGTCCGGAGAACCTCCAGTGGACCGAAGTGCCCGACCCGTCCCCCGGCGCCGGTGAGGTGCTGATCGACGTGGCCGCGAGCGCGGTCAACCGGGCGGACCTGTTGCAGCGGCAGGGCCACTACCCGCCACCGCCCGGCGCGAGCGACGTGCTGGGCCTCGAGTGCTCCGGCACCGTCGCCGAGCTGGGCGAGGGCGTCGAGGGCTGGCAGGTCGGCGACGAGGTGTGTGCGCTGCTCGCCGGTGGCGGCTACGCCGAGAAGGTCGTCGTCCCGGCCGTGCAGCTGCTGCCGGTGCCCGGCGAGGTCGAGCTGATCTCGGCGGCGGGGCTGCCCGAGGTGGCCTGCACCGTGTGGTCCAACGTCGTCATGCACGCGGGCCTCGGCGAGGGCGACGTGCTGCTCTGCCACGGCGGCGCGGGCGGCATCGGCACCCACGCGATCCAGGTCGGAAAGGCGCTCGGCGCGACTGTCGCCGTCACGGCGGGCTCGGCGGAGCGGCTGGAGCGCTGCCGTCAGCTCGGCGCCGACCTCACGATCAACTACCGCGAGCAGGACTTCGTCGAGGAGCTCAAGAAGGAGACCGGGGGCGCCGACGTCATCCTCGACAACATGGGCGCCAAGTACCTCGGCCGCAACGTCGACGCGCTCGCCACCAACGGTCGCCTCGTCGTGATCGGTTTCCAGGGCGGGGTGAAGGGCGAGCTGAACCTCGGCAAGCTCGGCGCCAAGCGCGGCAGCGTCGCGGTGACCACGCTGCGCGCCCGGCCGGTCGAGGACAAGGGCCGGATCGTCGCCGACGTCCGCGAGCGACTGTGGCCGCTGATCGAGAACGGCTCCGTGCGACCCGTGATCGACCAGGTCATCCCGATGGCCGAGGCCGCGAACGGGCATCGAGCGCTCGAAGAGGGCGGCGTCTTCGGCAAGGTCGTGCTGACCGCGAAGTCCTAGGCGAGCTCTTCGAGCACACGCACCAGCTGGTTGATCTCGAAGACGTTGGAGTAGTGGGCGAGGGCGATGCGGACCGCGCCGCCGACCTCGCCCACGCCCAGTGCCGCGAACACTCCGCTCGTACCCTCGTCGGCGAACGCGCACAGCCCCTGCGACGCCAGGTACTCCGCGACCTCGGCGGCCTTGCGCTCGGCGACGGCGAACGCGAGCGCCGGGATCCGCCGCATGGCGTCGCCGATCACCATCACGTGCCGCAGCGAGCGCAACTCGGTGGACAGCTGGGCGAGCAGCCCGGCGTGGTACGACTTGGCCGAACCGAGCGAGGTCAGCAGCCGTTCGCGGCGGGAGCCCGAGGCCGCGTCGTCGAGCCCGGCGAGGTAGTCGATCGAGGCGATCAGGCCCGCGAGCAGCGGGTAGGCATGCGGGCCGAGCTCCAGTCGCGCCGCGCGGCGCGCACTCGGATCGAGCGACACCGACGGCAGGCGCTCCAGCAGCTCCGGGTCGCGGAACACGAGCGCACCGACGGCGGGGCCGCCCCACGTCTGCGCCGACAACACCACCACGTCGGCGCCGAGCGAGTTCACGTCGAGCGGCAGGAACGGCGCCGCGTAGGTGGCGTCGACGACCACCAGCGCGCCGACGCGCTTGGCGATCTCCACGACCGTCGGCACGTCGGGCCGCGTGCCGACGGAGCCCGACGCACAGGTCAGCGACACCGCCTTGGTGCGCGCGTTGACGAGGTTCTCGTACTGCCAGGCCGGCAGCTCGCACGTTTCGATGTCGATCTCGCCCCAGCGGACGGCCCCGCCGATCCGCTTGGCGGAACGCAGCCACGGCGCGATGTTCGCCGGCTCGTCCAACCGCGACACCACGACCTCGTCGCCGAGCGTCCAGCGTTCGGACAGCGAGTCGACGAGGCGGCTCAGCAGCACCGAGGCACTCGGGCCGAGCACGACGCCGTCGGGGTCGGCGCCGACGAGATCGGCGACCGCACGGCGCGCGGCCGCGACGATGCTCTCCGCGCGCTGGGAGGCCGGAAATGCTCCGCCCGGCCCCGAAACCGGAGCCCGCATCGCCGTCGACACCGCCGAGGCGACCTGTTCTGGAACGAGCATTCCGGTGGAACCGTCGAAGTGGATCCAGCCGTCACCCAGTGCGGGAAACAACCCACGTATCCGAGCGACGTCAAACGCCATGAGCACACCGTACGGAGCCGTAGTTTCGCTGCGCGTTCGGGGTTGCCCTGGTGAACACGGTCAGCGACGGTTCCGGCTACGCTCGGATGTGGGGTGTGTCGAAGCGCTGTGAAGTACTTCCGAAATGAGCCAGGATGGAGCATATGACGGAGCCGAATTTCCCGAATTCACACACGGCCGGTAGCCAAGAAGGGGAACAATCACACCACGTGGTGGTCGTGGGCCCGGATGGCGCTCCGGTGGGTGCGGCACGGATCGGTCCCGGCGCTGAGGGGGACAACAAGAACGAGTCCGTCGGCGACATGGTCGAGGAACCGGCCAAGGTCATGCGGATCGGGACCATGATCAAGCAGCTGCTGGAGGAGGTGCGCGCGGCACCGCTCGACGACGCCTCCCGCAACCGGCTGCGCGAGATCCACCAGACCTCGATCAAGGAGCTGGAGCAGGCGCTCGCGCCGGAGCTGCAGAACGAGCTGGAGCGGCTGGTCGCGCCGTTCACGGACGACACCACGCCCTCGGACGCGGAGTTGCGGATCGCGCAGGCCCAGCTCGTCGGCTGGCTGGAAGGCCTCTTCCACGGCATCCAGACGGCGCTGTTCGCCCAGCAGATGGCCGCGCGCGTGCAGCTGGAGCACATGCGGCGCGGGCTCCCGCCCGGCACGGGTGGCGGAGAGCAGGGCCCGTCGATCGGCAACCCCGGCCAGTACCTCTGAGCGGTGCGCCGAGCCCGACGTCCGCAGTGAAGGCCACCATCACTGCGTTGAACGCAGTGATGGTGGCCTTCACTGCGGTTGGGTTCAGCGGCCGCTGAGCCGGCCGAGCCACCGGTCGATGGTCAGCTCGTAGCGCCCTGGGTCGTAGGTCAGCCGTGCCGCATCGGTGCTCGCGGTGACGGCGGTACTCACCTGGGGCGCCCACTGCGGCAGGACGAAGACGTTCTGCCAGTAGTCCTCGCGCATCTGGATACGGGCCACCAGCTGGTAACCCGCGGTCGCGGCGGGCACATCGAGGCCGTACATCTCGTCAGGGAGCTCCTGCCGGTACGACGTCACGACGACGACCGTCGGCCGGGCCTTGCTCACCACCGTCGTCGGATCTGCGCCGTGGGCGATCGCCTCGTCGTTGAGTCCGATGTAGTCGATCGACCGCCAGTCGCTGTAGTAAGGGATCGCGCCTGCGTCGCTGACGGCCAGGGTGCGCGCCTCCTCGGGCACACCCGACTCGGCGAGGCCCTGCCCGATCGCGACGTGGGCGCGCTGGAGGTCAACGCCGTAGTTGGCGATCGTCGGAAGGCCCTGCGCGGTGGCACCGGTGACGGCGACCCACCCGACGGCGACCGCGCCCACCGCTGCGCTCGCCAGGCGGTGACCGATCGCGGCGACAGCGATGCCGGCGCCGAGGCACAGCACCGGGAAGGCGTGGTAGGCGAAGCGGTGCAGGTAGTCCATCGTGAGGCCGGACATCGCGTACGGCGCGTACGTGGCCGCCACCGTGAGGCTGAGCAGCAGGCCCTTGAACCACAGCCCCTTGACGACGAGCAGGGCGAGCGTGAGCACGAGCAGCGGGGCGAGGGCGAGCGCCGTCCGTCCGGCCCAGTCCGAGCCCGCGGCGACGTCGCCGAACTTGACGTAGAAGGTGTTCGGCAGCAGCTGCCCGTAGTAGATCCAGCGCCACAGGAAGTACCCGGCGCCGACGACCACCAGCGCGCCGAGCCCCCAGCGCGCCGTGGGGATCCGGCGGGAGTACCAGAACCACACGGCGAACGCGGGCAGTCCGGCGAGCAGGCCCTCTGGCCGCAGCATCGCGAGCAGCAGGAGCAGCAGTGGCGGCTCCCAGTCGAAGACCCGGTCCTCGTCGATCACGTGCAGCGCGACGATCACCAGCCGCAGCAGCACGGCGGCGAAGGCGACCGTTTCGAGCCCGCTGTTGAGGTGGAAGTAGGTGGGCAGGAAGAGCACGAACGCGGTGCCCGCGACGACGGCTCCCACGCCGTCGGTGGCGCGCACGAGCAGCACGAGCGTCACGCCGCCGAACACCAGCGACGTCACCTTCGCGACGGTCAGCAGGTCGGCGCCGAACGACGCGAACAGCCCGTGCCACAGCATCCAGGCGAAGTTGGTGAAGCCTTCGACGGCGTCGCCGCCGACGTTCCAGACGGGACCGAACCCCTCGGCGAGGTGCTTGCTGTAGCGGAAGGTGATGAACGCGTCGTCGATCACGAACGCCCACGCCAGCCACGTGCCGAACGCGAACAGGACGGCGAGCCCCAGCAACAGGCCCGACCTGGCTGCCTTGCTCATCGCACGGCTCCTTCGAGCGCGTCGAGCACGCGCGCGGCGCCGTGGCCGTCGACGGCGGCCGAGGCCGTGGCGGCGAGGCGCTCGCGCGCGGCGGGCTCGGCCAGCAGCGTGGCGAGGGTCGCGGTGGCAGTGGTGGGGCTGTCGAGCGCGGCGGCGTTGCCGAGTCCCGCGGCGAGGCCCCCGTCGACGGCGGCGCGGTAGCCGGCGGCCTGGTTGTCGACGAGCTGGACGAGCGCGGTCGGCACGCCGACGCAGCACAGTTCGAGGAGGGTCACACCGGAGGCGCTGACGACGAGATCGGTGTCGACGAGCTTGCCGTGCAGGCTCGGGCCGGGTGGCGACACGACGAAGCGTTGGCCGGGTCCGGGTTCGGGGAGAGTGGGCTCGCCGCGCACGAGGGCCTCGACGGTGCACGGCCTGCCGGTGGCGCGCAGGGCCTCCAGCAGCGCGGCGACGGTCTCCTGCCAGACCCCGCCCCCACCGAGCACCACCAGCACGTGTGGAGCTTTCGCGTCGCCCCCGTCGTGGGAGCGAGGGAGCTTTACTCCCGTTTCGCGGGAGTAAAGCTCCCTCGCTCTCCGTTTGTCCCTCGCCTCGAGCACCACCTGCCGCAGCGGGGCGTAGCCGACGCCGGTGAGCACCGAGCCGGAGCCGTCGTCGGGGCGCGGCTGGGGCGCCAGCCCGCAGTCCACCACCACGTCCGCCGCCCGCCTGCCGAACACGCCGTCCTCGAAGGACACCAGCCGCGCACCGGCGGCGTTCACCTCGGCCCGCACCTCGCCGATGCCGTAGTGGTCCACCACCACCGCGTCGTAGCCGTCCGCGCGCGTCTCGGGCCCGAGCACCGGAACGCCCAGTTCGGCGAAGCGCGCCGCGAGGAAGTCGGCGTTGTCCGTGTGCCCGGCGAAGGCGACCGTCCAGCCGCGCGGCGTGGCCTGCTCGGCGAGCGCGACCATGCGCGAGATGTGCCCGGCCCCGATCTGTCGCGACGAGTCCGCTCGCAGCAGGATCCTCACCGCACCGCCTTCTGCTCCACGTCCGCGTTCACCGCCACCAGGTCCGGACGCCGCCGCAGCACGTCCACGACCTCCCGCCACGCCGGGACGCGGTCACCCAGCTCCGCGACCACGCCCTCCAGCACCGTCCAGTCCTGCTCGGTGTCGAGCGTGACCCGAAGGTCGCCGGCGGGCGGCGACACGACGATACCGGCGCACGCATAACGCTCCGGCCGCCCGTGCACACCCGACGTGACGTGCTCGCGGTGTGGCCCCTTCGGTTCCTCCGCCTGCTCGGTGAGCACCGGCACGCGCACCAGCTCGGCGTCGAACCCACGCGGCAGCGTGCGCACCAGTACGTTGCTCACGTAGTCCAGCTCCGGCTGTGCCCGCCACAACGCCACGAGCTGCGCGATCAGCGCCGGGTCGTGCAGGGGGCAGTCCGCCGTGAGCCGCACGACCGCGTCGGCCGGGTACCGCTCGCACGCGAGCAGAAACCGGGCGAGCACGTCGTCGAGCGGGCCGCGCACCACCTCGGCACCACACCGCGCCGCCTCGTCGGCCACCGAGTCGTCGTCGGGCGCGTCCGAGGTGGCCACCACCACCGTGTCGACCCCCGGCGTCGCCGACGCAGCCCGCACCACCCAGCCGAGCACGCTGCGACCACCCAGCGAACGCAGCACCTTGCCCGGCAACCGCGTCGACGACGCCCTCGCCTGGATGACGACGTTCACGACGGTCGGCTCGCGCATGGGTGACATGATGGCCGGAGTCCATACGCCTGCAACGCGGAGGTAACCCCATGGCCGAGCTCGACGGTGCGAGCATCCTGCTCACCGGAGGTACGGGCTCGTTCGGAAAGGCCTTCATCACCCACGCGCTCGCCGAGCTCAACCCGCGCAGGCTGGTCGTGCTCTCCCGCGACGAGCTGAAGCAGTACGAGGTGCGCAGGCAGTTCGGCGACGACCCCCGCCTGCGCTGGTTCATCGGCGACGTCCGCGACCGCCGCAGGCTCGAACGCGCCATGCACGGCGTGGACTACGTGGTGCACGCCGCCGCGCTCAAGCAGGTCGACACCGGCGAGTACAACCCCTTCGAGTTCGTCCAGACCAACGTGATGGGCTCGCAGAACGTCATCGAGGCCGCCATCGACACCGGCGTGCGCAAGGTCGTGGCGCTCTCCACCGACAAGGCGTCGAGCCCGATCAACCTCTACGGCGCCACCAAGCTGTGCGCCGACCGGATGTTCATCAGCGCCAACCACTACGCCGCCACCCACCCCACCCGTTTCGCCGTGGTCCGCTACGGCAACGTGATGGGTTCGCGCGGCAGCGTCATCCCCTTCTTCCGCTCGCTCGCCGAGCGCGGCGAGTCGCTGCCGATCACGCACAAGGAGATGACGCGCTTCTGGATCACGCTGCCGCAGGCGGTGCGCTTCGTGGTGGACTCCTTCGACCAGATGCACGGCGGCGAGCTGTACGTCCCGAGGATTCCCAGCATGCGGCTCGTCGACCTCGCGCAGGCGATCGCCCCCGGCAGCGCGATGCACGAGGTCGGCGTCCGGCCCGGCGAGAAGCTGCACGAGGAGATGATCGCGCCGGACGACTCGCGGCGGACACTGCTGCTGGAGGACCGCTATGTGGTGCAGCCGCACATCGCGGGCTGGGGCTACGAGCCGCCGGAGGGTGGCGTGCCGGTGCCGGACGGCTTCGCCTACCGCTCCGACACCAACGACCTCTGGCTCGACACCGGCCAGCTGCAGGAGCTGATCGCCGAACATGAGTGAGCCGTTCCTGCCCTACGGGCGCCAGTCGATCGGCGACGACGACCTCGCGGCCGTCGCCGAGGTGCTGCGCGGCGACTGGCTGACCACGGGTCCCGCGGTGCAGCGGTTCGAGGCCGACCTCGCGGAGCAGACGGGCGGAACCCCCGCGGTGGCGGTCACCTCGGGCACGGCGGCACTGCACGTGGCCTACGCGGCAGCGGGTCTCGGGCCCGGCGACGAGGTGGTGGCCAGCCCGATGACGTTCGTCGCGACGGCGTCGGCCGCGGCGCTGCACGGCGCGAAGGTGGTGTTCGCCGACGTCGAGCCCGACACCGGCAACCTCGACCCGCACGCGGCCCGCGCGGCGTTGACGAGCCGCACGAAGGTGGTCGCCGCCGTCGACTACGCGGGCCACCCCGCGGAGCTGGACGAGCTGCGAACCGTCGCCGACTCGGCGGGCGCGCTGCTGCTGGAGGACGCCGCGCACTCGATCGGCGGCTCGTGGCGCGGCAGGCCGGTCGGCTCGCTCGCCGACCTGACGACGTTCTCGTTCTTCGCCACCAAGAACCTCACCACGGCCGAGGGCGGTGCCGTGGTGAGCGCGTCAGAGCGGCTGCTGGAGCGGGCGAGGGCGTTCCGCAACCACGGCCTCGTTCGGGACCGGGCCGCCCAGCGGTATCCCGACGAGGGCGGCTGGCACCAGGAGGTGCACGCCTTCGGGCTCAACTACCGGCTGCCGGACGTGCTGTGCGCGCTGGGCAGCAGCCAGCTGCGACGGCTCGCGGAGTTCAAGCGGCGCCGCGCGGCGATCCACACGCGCTACGACAAGGCGTTCGCCGACCTCGACGGCGTGCGGACCCCGGTGACGAGGGCGGGCGCGGACCCGATGTGGCACCTGTACCCGCTGCGCGTGCTCGACGGACGGCGCCGGGCGCTGTTCGACCACCTGCGTGGGCTCGGCATCGGCGTGCAGGTGAACTACATCCCCGTGTACTGGCACCCCGTGTTCGAGGACCTCGGCTACCGCCGCGGCCTGTGCCCGAACGCCGAGCGGTTCTACTCCGAACAGCTGTCCCTGCCGCTGTTCCCTGACCTGACCGAGTCCGATGCAGACCGGGTGATCACGTCGGTGCGGTCGTTCTTCGGGGCTTAGGCCGCGTCAGGCACGGCCTAGATCAGGTCCCAGCTCAGGGGCGTGCCCTTCACCGCGTCGACGCGGAACGTCCGGCCGAGCACCTTCGCGATGTCACCGGGAGGCAGCCCACCCGCCGGCCGGATCGAGCGCACGTTCCGCTCGGTCACCGGATCGCCCGCCCGCACGTCCTCGACGACGTACAGCGACCGGCGCAGCCGCAGGCCCTCGCGCTCGCTCTCCTTGGGCCCCAGCACCGGTTCGCCCAACGCCTGCCACGCCCGCCGCGTCTCGGTGACCAGCGCCGCGAGCTCCGCGGGCTCGAGCGAGAACGCCGAGTCGACGCCGCCGTCGCCTCGAGAGAGGGTGACGTGCTTCTCGATCGCGCACGCTCCCAGCGCCACGGCTGCCACCGGGGCACCGAGGCCCGGCGTGTGGTCCGACAGACCGACCAGGGCACCCGTCACCTGGGCCAGCAACGGCAGGCCGCGCAGGTTGCTCTCCTCCGGCGCGGCCGGGTAGCTGGCCGTGCAGCCGAGCACGATCAGCTGGTCGTTGCCCGCCTCGCGCGCGGTGCGCACCGCGGCGTCGATCTCGGCGACCGTGGCCATGCCGGTGGAGATCACCAGCGGCTTGCCGGTCCGCGCGCACAGTTCGATCAGCGGCAGGTCGACGATCTCCGACGACGCGATCTTGTACGCGGGCGCGTCGAGCGACTCCAGCAGCTCCACCGCGGTCGGGTCGAACGGGCTGGAGAACACCTCCAGGCCGCGCTCACGGGCGCGGCGGAACAGCGGCTCGTGCCACTCCCACGGCGTGTGCGCCTGCTCGTAGAGGCGGTACAGGTTCTGCCCGCCCCACAGCTCGTGGCCTTCGCTGAGCCGGAACGCGGGACCGTCCACGTCGATCGTGATCGTGTCGGGCCGATAGGTCTGCAGCTTCACTGCCTGCGCCCCGGACTCGGCCACCGCGTCGACGATCGCGAGCGCGCGGTCGAGGTCGCCGTTGTGGTTGCCGGACACCTCCGCGATCACGAACGGCGCGTGCTCGGGCCCGATGTCGTGCTTACCGATGACGACGGACGTGGCAGCCATGGCTAGGCATTCTCCAGTGGTTTGGTGAGCACCCGGAACGGCCCGGCCGTCTCGGTGCCGGTGTAGCCGGCCTTGCGGAAGAGGGCCACGGACGCCGAGTTGTCCTCGTGGACGCTCGCGAGCACGCACCGCGCGGATTGCCGCCTGCGCAGCTCGCACTCGCCCGCCGCCAGTATGGCTCCGGCGAGGCCCCTTCCGCGGCACTCGGGGGCGACGGTGATGCTGACCTCCCACGTGCCCTCGGGGGCGTCGGACACCAGGTCGAACCGCACCGTGCCCACGGGCCCGTCCGCCTCGGCGACGAACAGCAGCCGGTCCGCCGAGGCCAGCACGCTCTCGAGCCAGCACACGTGGTCGGCGAGCGGGACGACTTCGCTGGCGCGCGACCAGCGCCGCGTCTCCGGGTCGTTGCGCCAGCTCAGCAGCAGCTCGGCGTCGCGAACGCCTGCCTCTCGGACGGATAGCCGCGCCTCAGTGTCCACTGGCGCCCGCACGGTCCTCCAGCTTGCGCAGCCGCTCCTCGTACCGCGCGATCCCCGTGAGCCGCACGCGCACCTGGGCGTGCTGGCGCTGCACCTCCTCGACCAGCGAGCGCGCCTCGGCCAGCTCCGCCTTGTCGGCGGGCGGAGTGAGTGCGATCTTGGCGCGCAGGTCCTCCAGCCGGGCCTCCTGCGCGGCGACGTGCGGGATCAGGCGCTCCACCTCGCCGGTCGTCCAGCGCAGGTCGCCGCGGACCCGGTCGAGCTCCGCCGCCAGGTCGGCGACCCGCCGCTCCTGCTCGGCGAGCCGCCCGGCGTGCCGCTCGATGCGCTCGACGTGCCCGCGCATACGGTCGTCGATGCGGAAGTCGACGAGCCTGGCGAGCCTCGCGGCGGCGCCCTGACGAAGCGCTCTCAACGGGTTCACTGGGTTCACTGCATGTTTTCCTTTGGGGTTCTCGGTGGTCAGCGGAGGAACTTGGTGTTGCCCGTCCTGGTCCAGGACTCCAGCAGCCTGCCCTCGGCGGCGATCTGGTGCTCCGGTCCCACGATGCACGAATCTCCCGCCGCGTGCTCCCAGGACGTCTGGTGTGGGTCGTCGATGAACGAGAAGCCGGTGAGCACCAGCTCCGCGTCGGGGAAGGACGTCCGCGCGATCCACGCCGCCATCGTGCCCGTGGTGGCCCACGTGCCCTCAGCCTGCGTCGGCAGGTCGAGTGCCTCCGACAGCGGCAGCGTCACGTCGCGGTTGGACACGGGGACGAAGCCGAGATCGGCGGGCCACCACTGCGGGATGTCCTCGGGCTCCCAGTGCAGCCTGCCCGGCTCCACCAGCAGGTACAGCCGCGAGGGGTAGTCGTCGAACACCCACTTCGTGGCCCGCAGGGCCCGGTTGAACACCACGACGTGCGTCCGGTGGCCGACGGTGGGCCGCCCGCCCGGCTCGTCGCACACGAAGCCGTTGACCCGGAAGACGAGGTCGCACGAATCGATGGCCTTGGCCCGCCGCTCGTCCGGGGCGAGCGGCTGGTTGCCCACGACGGCGACCGAGCGCGGATCGGGGCGGTCGGCGTACGCCTCGAGCAGGCTCCTCAGGAGGTTCGGCGCCCGGACGTCGCTATCCATGTGAACGCAAGCTATCAGCACACCGGCAGTGCGCAACGCGTACACACACAGCTACCGAGTGCTCCGAACGGCGCAGTCCTGCGCCTATGATCCGGTGATGCGCCGAAACCTCCGGCACGCACTGCGCGCGAAACTCGTTCGCGCCGTCGAGGCTGCGCAGGCCCCACAGCTGCGCAAGCTGGAACGACTCGAGCGGGAGGTCACCGAGCTGCGGCGGGACACGGCGCGCCTGCTCGACCGGGTCGTCGAGTTCGAGGTCCGAAGCCGGCGCGACATCGTGTACGCGGGCGACCGCGAGGCCGCGGCCGAGAGCCACCGCTTCGCCCGCCAGCACCTGATCGGCGCACGGCACTTCCGCAAGCCGTGGGAGACGCTGCGCTACGCGCTCTCGCTGGCCCCCGAGGGCGGCCTCGCGCTGGAGTTCGGCGTCGCCTCCGGCAACACCCTCCGGCACATCGCGGAGGCCCGCGGCGGCGGCAAGGTGTACGGCTTCGACTCGTTCGAGGGCCTGCCCGAGCCGTGGCTGGCCGGGATGCCCGCGGGCGCGTTCGCGAGGACGGACCTACCGGACGTACCGGGCGCGGAACTGGTGGTCGGTCTCTTCGCCGACACGCTGCCCGCCTTCCTGGAGCAGCACGGGCAGCCGGTCGACTTCGTGCACGTGGACAGCGACCTCTACAGCTCCGCGAAGACCGTGCTCGACCTCGTCGGACCCCGGTTGCGGGCGGGATCCGTGATCGCGTTCGACGAGTTCTTCAACTACCCCGGCTGGCAGGACCACGAGTACCGGGCGTGGCGGGAATACGCCGAGCGCACAGGTGTGCAGTTCTCGTACGAGGCGTACTCCTACGAAGACTGCCAGGTCGTGGTGCGGCTCACGGGTTGAGGCGGACGCGCGCGATCGCCTTCATCCGTCGCCAGTACCCTCGTATCTCGTGCACGCCACAAGCACCGTTGACCCCACGGAAACGCCCACGATGACTTCGGCACCACCCGCTTCGGACAGCCGAACCTTCCGCCGCGCGTTCGCCGACCTCAGGGACGGCGCCCGGCAGCGCGAGCTGTGGGGCCACCTCGCCTGGCAGGACATCAAGCAGCGGTACCGCCGCTCGGTGCTCGGGCCACTGTGGATCACCCTGAGCATGGGCATCACCGCGCTCGGTCTCGGCCTGCTGTACTCGCAACTGTTCGACGCCGAGATCGGGACGTTCCTGCCCTACATCACGGCCGGCTTCATCGTCTGGTACTTCATTCTGGGGTGCCTGACGGAGGGCACGGACACGTTCATCGCGAACGAGGGGCTGATCAAGCATCTGCCCGCTCCGCTGTCGGTGTACGTGCTGCGCACGGTGTGGCGGCAGAGCATCATGCTCGCCCACAACATGGTCATCTACGTGATCGTGATCGCGATCTTCTGGGGCCCGGTGACCACGTCGGGCTACTCGATCACCGAGGGCGGTGTCCCCCAGCCGGGCCTGAGCTGGAGCGTGCTGCTCGCCATCCCGGCCTTCGTTCTGGTGGCGATCAACGCGGGCTGGGTCGTGCTGCTGTTCGGCATCGCTTCCACACGGTTCCGCGACATCCCGCAGGTCGTCTCGAGCCTGATCAACCTGCTGTTCTTCATGACGCCGATCGTCTGGTCCACCGACATCCTCAAGGACAAGTTCGGGGAGAGCGTCGGCTGGCGGGACCTCGTCGCCGAGCTGAACCCGCTGTACCACTTCATCCAGCTCGTGCGCGCGCCGCTGATCGGCAACGAGCAGAGCTGGCACCACTGGGTCGTGGTCGGCGCCTTCACGATCGTCGGCTGGGCCCTGGCGCTGTTGGTGATGCGCAACTACCGTGCTCGCGTCTCGTATTGGGTGTGACGACAAAGATGATCAGCATTGACGTCTGGAACGCGTCGGTCGACTTCCCGATCTTCGACGCGAAGACCCGCTCGCTGAAGAAGCGTGTGCTGGGCAAGGTCGGCGGCAAGATCGGCACCGACAGCAAGGTGCCCATCATCGAGGCGCTGCACGACATCACCCTGTCGGTCAAGAGCGGCGACCGCATCGGCCTGGTCGGCCACAACGGTGCGGGCAAGTCGACCCTGCTGCGCCTGCTCTCCGGCATCTACGAGCCCACGCGCGGCTCCGCGCGCGTCAACGGGCGCGTGGCGCCGGTCTTCGACCTCGGCGTCGGCATGGACCAGGAGATCTCTGGCTACGAGAACATCATGATCCGTGGCCTGTACCTGGGCATGACTCGCAAGCAGATGGAGAAGCGCGTCGACGACATCGCGGACTTCACCGAGCTCGGCGACTACCTCTCGATGCCGCTGCGCACGTACTCGACCGGCATGCGGGTGCGGCTCGCGCTGGGCGTGGTGACGTCGATCGACCCCGAGATCCTGCTGCTCGACGAGGGCATCGGCGCGGTGGACGCGGCGTTCTTGAACAAGGCGCGCGACCGGCTCGTCGACCTGGTCAAGCGCTCCGGCCTGCTGGTGTTCGCGTCTCACCAGGACGACCTGCTGCTGGAGTTGTGCACCTCGGCCATCTGGATGGACGAGGGCCGGATGAAGATGCAGGGCCCGCTGCGCGAGGTCCTCACCGCGTACAAGGGCAGGGATCCCTTCCACAACGTCAGCCAGGAGACACTCGACCGGCTCGAAGGCGCACCGGCGCTGAGCGGCGACTGAGGTGGCAGCCATGGAGCCGTTGCCGGAGGGCGCCGTCGTCGCCGTGGTGGTCACCCGCCACCGGCGGGAGCTGCTGGCCGAATCACTGAAGGTGATCGAGGCACAGACGCGGCCCGTGGACCACCTCATCGTGGTCGACAACGGCCCCGACGTGCCCGCGCGCGACGTGGTCGAGGCGTACTCGCTGCCCGCCACCTACCTGCCGTCCCACCGCAACCTGGGCGGCGCGGGCGGGTTCGCGCTCGGGATGCTGCATGCGCTGGCGCTGGGCGCCGACTGGGTGTGGCTCGCCGACGACGACGGAAGGCCCGCCGACGAGCACGTGCTGCAGGTGCTGCTCGACGAGGCCCGGCAGCGCGACCTCGCCGAGGTCTCGCCGATGGTGGTCAACATCGACGCCCCGGAACGGCTCGCGTTCCCCCTGCGCAGGGGGCTGACGTGGAAGCGCTCGTCGGCCGAGCTGGGCACCGACTTCCTGCCGGGCATCGCCTCGCTCATGAACGGGGCGCTGTTCCGCGCGTCGACGCTGGAGGTCACGGGCGTGCCCGACCTGCGGCTGTTCTTCCGCGGCGACGAGGTGGAGCTGCACCGCAGGCTCGTCCGCTCGGGCCTGCCGTTCGGCACGTCGCTGCGCACGGCCTACCTGCATCCGAACGGCTCGGACGAGTTCAAGCCGATGCTGGGCGGCCGGTTCCACGCGCAGGACCCGGAGAACGACGTCAAGCGGTACTACACCTACCGCAACAGGGGCTACCTGCTGTCGCAGCCGGGGATGCGCAAGATCGGCGCTCTGGAAGTGCTGCGCTTCGGCCTGTACTTCGTGGGCGTGAAGCGGGACCCGAAGGCGTTCGCGCAGTGGCTACGCCTGGTCCGTCAGGGCCGCAGGGAACGCTTCTTCCGCTACTGACCCTCTCCCGAGAAGGGGCTCCGAGCTTCGGGCTCGGGGCCCCTTCTGCCGCGCTTATTCGCCGATGACGGGCGGCGCCGTGCGCTGGTCGGTGCCGAACACCTCGTCGGGGTCGCCCTCGACGAGGTAGGTGGGCCGCTGGTGCTCGGCATCCTCGCTGCCCTGGCCACGGCCGGATCCTGCGCCCATGCCCGCGGCACCCATACCGCCCCGGCCTGCCGCCGCGGCGGCGCCGGGCGCCGCCGCACCGCCGCCCATGGGGCCCATGCCGGGCTTGGCTGGGCCGGACGCGGCACCGGAGGCCGCACCCGCGCCCGGAGCCCCACCGGCACCGGCGCTGCCACCGGGACCGAAACCACCGGCCCCGCCGCGCCCCAGCTTGCTGGCGTAGTCGGACCCGCCCGCGCCGTAGCTTCCGCCACCGCCCATGGGACCCATCGGCATGGGACCCATGCTGTTGAAGTTGCTGTTGCCGTTCCCGGTGGGCACCCTCGGCCTGCTCGTGGTGGGCGGCCGGTAGCCGGATGGAGCGGTGCCGGGCGTGCTACCGGTGTAGCTGCCGGGCAACGGCGCCGGCGACGAGTAACCCCCGCCGGGACCGCCGGGACCGGAACCGCCACCGCCGTAGCTGCCACCCCCACTCCCGCCGGGGACGGTGCTCCCACCGGGAATCGAGCCGCCGCTGTAACCGGACGCGTCGGTCCCCCCGTTGCCGGGCATGCTGATGCCGGTGCCCGGCGGCTTGAGACCGGTGCCCTCGCCGTTGCCAGTGCCGAACTTCGGCGGCTCGGCGAACACGGGCTGCTTCGAGGCGGCCGTGTAGAGATCGTTGTCGTACTGGGTCATCACCCGCGCGGCCTCGGAATGGGCCTCCTGGCTGCGCTGGTACGTCTCGAACGTCTCGTTCATGTTGGAGACGATGTTGAACGGGTTACTGCCCCAGCGCTGCATCTCGGTTTCCCAGTTGAAGGGAACCTCTTCGGGCATGCTGTTCTTGGCGGTGGTCGCCGCCTCGGACTGCTGGTACATGACCTCGGAGGCCAGCTGAGCGTTCTGGGAGTTCCCATCGGCCCAGGTGCTGAGGCTCTGGAAGTACCCGTGCGCCTGATCGGCTGCCGCACCTTCCCACTCGTGCTGAGACTTGCCGACGGCCTCCTTCAGCTGAGTGGCGAACTCGGAGAACGCGGTGTGCAACTCGTGGTACGCATCGGAGATTTCCACGACGTCCTGGGGGTCCAGACCGTTCGCCACGTAACTCGACATCGCACCGTGGTCGTGGCCCTGGTAATTGGCGCCCGATGGCTGCAGGCCCTCGACGTACTGCACGTCACCGGAGGACAACTCTTGGACTCGCTGGTTCCCGGCCTCCTGCGCCTCCATACCGGCCTTGCCCTGCGCCACCATCCGGTTGATCCAACCGGCGATGCCCCCGTCCTCGACCCCGGCCTCGGCGCGCTGGCGGAAGTACTCCTCGCGCTGCGAGGGCGATAGCTGGTAGATCTCCTCGTCCGTGAGCGTGCGCGCACTGGTCATGGTGCTTACCCCTCAGGCAGTTTTGGTTCGACAATCTCGGCCACCCGACCGACGAGATCACAGGACGCATCCGTGTCGAGACCGGTAACGGCGACGTCAACGCGCGAGCCGGCCCCCACACCGAGCGCGATGATGCAGCCTCCGTGAGCCGGTACCTGGGCTAGGTTCCGACCGTTGAGCTCGCCGGTGTTGATGCCCAACCCTTCATCGTTGACACTGTCAACATCCTGGTCATCACGCACGTCGACACCGACGGTGGGAAGCCGAGCGGCGTCGGTGCGCTCCGGGTAGTAGGTGCAACTCCGTGCGCCAAGACCTTCGTCCTCCTCCGGCCGTTCCTTGAACGTGCCGAAGGAAGAGACGTCAGCGAACGACAACAACGAGCAAGGCTCGATGGACGCGGTGGACGCGTTGCTGGGAGCTGACGTCGGCGCATTGCTCGCACCACTGTGCTGGGTGCTGGCTGGCGTATCGGATGTCAGGGCGGAGCCCGGTTCGTTTTGCGAACAGCCAGCGGACAAGGCTAGAGCAACCACCGGCAAGATCACGAACATCGCTCGCGTCATGGAATTCGGCATGGTTCAGGCCTGGCCCACGTTCATCCCGTCGGCCGTCGTGGCCTCGTTCTCCTTGTAGATTCCCGCAGCCCGAGCGAGGGCCGTGTCGGCATCACTCAAGACCTGCGCCAGCTGGTCGAGCACGATGGACGCCGATCCGAGCTCGTTGGCGCCACCCTTTTGGTCATGCGCTGCCACAGTCTGTCCGTACTCGTGGCTACCCAGCTTCGGAGCCTGCCCCAGGCGACGGACGGTGTTCGATGAGAGCTCGTCGAGACGCGTCTGCATATTGGACAACGCTGCCCGCAACGGCTTGACGCCTTCCTCGCTGATCCGGAAACCACCGGTGCTGGCGGCTTCGACCAGCTTTTGCGTCTCTGCCTTCGTGGTTTCGATTGCCTTACTGTCGATCACGGACCCCGCCTTGCCGATGGCGGCGCCCCACGCGCTGGTGTCCGGCGCCTCCCCGGAATCCCATGCGATCGGCATCGTTACCCCACATCCTCGCTGTGTCGTCCGACGGCAGTTTACAAGTCGACCACCCACCGCGACGGGCGTTCACAGAATCCTCTCCACGACCGCGGTATGACGTGGCCGCGGCCACGTCCGGTTCCACTCCTGCTACAGATAGGCCCCTACCTGGGCATACATCGCCCGCTGATCAGGTCGTCGACGCAGCAGGCAGTCTCGGTTCGATGATCTCAGCCACTTGGCCAGCGACATCGCAGGACACTTGCGTATCAAGACCAGTCACAGTCACGTCGACTCGGGAGCGGTCGCCGACAGCCATGGCGATGATGCAGCCTCCGCGAGTGGGCACCTGCGTGACTTGTCGGCCATTCAGCTCACCGGTGCTCGTCCCCAAGCCCTCGTCATTGGCGTTGTCCACGGACTGTCTGTCGCGGACGGCCACGCCGATCGAGGGTAGATCGCTGGCGTCGGTCCGCACCGGGTAGAAGTCGCAGCCGCGCGCGCCGCCCATCGCAGTCTCCTCGGGGTCCTCGAACGTCGCAAAGGACGAGATGTCGTCCTTGGTCAGCAGCGTGCACGGCTCGAGCGAGGACGTCGTCGTACCGTCAGCGTCTTGGTTAGACATGGACGGCGAGCCCGGGCCCTGCGGCTGGTTCGCGGACGTATCGCTTATGAGTTCCGCCGAGCCGGGTTCGCTGCTCGAGCATGCGGTGAGCAGAACCAGCACAGCTCCGAACGCAAACATGGTGAGTGGGCGGATCACTGAAGTTCCCATCGATCAGGTGGCCACGTCCGGTTCCACTTCGGCTACAGATAGCCCTCTAGCTGGGCATACAGCTGCTGCGCGATGCGGGCGTTGTCGCCGGGCGCGTAGGTCAGCCACTGCTGGCCGTCCTCCGCCTCCCGCTGGGTGCAGAAGTACCGGCCGTCCTCGGTGTCGAACCACGCGATCGGACCGAGGCTTACCTCCTTGCCGTCCCGGCCGCGCACGAACGCCGCGAACTGGCCGATTCCTTCCTTCGGCTTCTCGAACAGCCTCGCCACCGCACGCTCCTGCGACGCCGAGTGCGAACGCGGCGGGGCCACGCCCGCGAACGGGTCGTAGCCGCCCTCGTCGGGCGCTCCGTGGCGGGGCCTGCGACGCGGAGCCGGCTTCGCGACCGTCACCGACTGGCCTCCGGCCGCGGGCGTCAGGGGCAGGAGGTCGACGATCGCCGAGACGAAGTTCGTAGGCCTGACCTCCTCGAACACCAGCAGGTTGCCGTCCTGTCTCGCGACCACCGCGAACTGGCCGTCCGAGGCCGCTCTCGCGAACAGCTTGTCGTCCTTCTTCAGCTGCGCGGCCGCCGCGACCGCCAGCGGAGCCTTCACGAAAGTCTCCAGCGCGAGCTGCGCGTCGGCGTCGAGCCGACCACGGCTGAACAGGTCACGGTTCTCCAGGTCACGGAAGACCGCCTCCCTGACCTGGGCTCGCTGCGTGTGGGTGGTGCCCATGTGAGGGATCTGGAACGGGAACGGCGCCTTGCCCAGCTTGAGGTGCTCCAGCAGCATGTCGACCGCCACGAGCGACAGCGAGAACGAATGCGCCATTTCCCAGCTCCCCCGAATTTCCTCGTTTGCTGGGAACGCACGTTATCAGCAGCCTCGAAGGCTCCGCTGTCAGCGAACCAATCTTGCCGGGGCGATCACGGGCTGCTGTTGTGGACCGCATGGCCGATGAGAAACCCACGCTGGTCCTGCACCTGGTCAGCGGTGGCGAACCGCTGCTGTTCTCCGTGCATCCCGACGACGTCGCCGAGCTCACGAAGCAGCTCTACCTGTACCTCGACCACGGATCGGTCCAGACCATCCGCACCAGGGAGGACGTGAACATGCAGGTGAACTTCGCTCACGTCGCGGTCGCCTACATCGACGACCTGCAGCGCAAGGGGAAGGTCTTCGGCCTGCACTGAGGAACAGGCCGGGGTGGTGAGTGCCCCCCGGCACTCACCACCCCGACGATCACAGCCGGTAGAGCCGCGTCCAGTTGTCGCGGCTGGTCAGCTCGGGCAGCGCGCGCTTGTACTGCGCCTGCACCGCGCGGCCCTCCTTGCGGAGCCGCTGGATGGTGCGCACGCCGCGCTTGGCCAGGTCGAACATGCGGTCACGGTCGTAGCGCCGGACCCGCACGCCCTCCTGCGACGCGTCGGTGACCACGGCCGTCTCGAACAGCGACACGTGCCACCAGTGGGCCTCGTCGCTCGGGATGGCGCCGAGCGCGAACCGGTGCTTGCCGAGCACGCGGTTGAGGATGCGCTTGAGCAGCACCAGCCGCTGCATGCTGGGCCTCGGCGCGGTGTTGATGATGCCGATGTCGTTGGAGGCGATGCCCGGCACGTCGGTGGCCGGGTACCGCTTGGTCTCCGGGTACTGCGCCCGGATCTCCCGGATCTCCTTCATCGCGGCGACCCCGCCGTCGTGCAGGATGTCCGGCCCCTCGAGGAAGTCCTCGACCGCCTTGATCAGGGTCGCCGAGAGCCCGTACTGCATGCCGAGCAGGTAGCGCACGAGCTGCGCCATGAGCACGCGGGAAAGCACGTTGAGGTCGAACGGGCTGTGCAGCGCCGCCGTGATGATCGAGTTACGCAGGTTGAAGTAGCGGTGCCACTCGTCCCAGTCCTTCCAGTGGAAGTCGGCGTGCCAAACGCCCGCGCCGGGCAGGGTGACCGTCGGGAAGCCGTGCGCCCTCGCCCGGTAGCTGTACTCCGCGTCGTCCCACTGGAAGAAGAACGGCATCGGGTAGCCGATCTCCTTGACGACCTCGTACGGGATGAGGCACGACCACCAGCCGTTGTAGCCGGCGTCGAGGCGGCGCTCCTGCCGGTTGGGCTTGCCGGACTCCTCGTCGACGCCCAGCAGGTCGGCGGTGCTGAGGCTGTGCTCGACGGGCTGGCCGGGCTCGAGCGTGTTGAGCCGCGCGTACTCGGCGCCGACGTGCAGCTGGTTCGGGTGCAGCTGGTTCAGCATCTGCCCGCCGACGATCATCGGGTTCGCTGCGCGGTTCGAGAACGCCGTCAACCGGATCACCAGGTCGGGCTCGAGCAGCACGTCGTCGTCCATGAACAGCACGTTGGCGTGCTCGGTCTCGGTGTGCCCGGCGACCTCGTACAGCCCTCGCGTGAAGCCGCCCGCGCCGCCGAGGTTCGGCTGCTTGATGTATCGAAGCTTGGCGCCGAGCCGCTCGGCGACCTCGGCGAAGCCGTCGCGGGAGTCGACGGTGTCGGTGCCCTGGTCGGCGACGTAGATGGCGTCGAGCGTGTCGAGCGCGGGCAGCGAGTCGGCAAGCGCCTTGAGGTTCTTCAGGCAGTCGTCGGCGCGGTTCATCGTGCAGATGGTCACGGCGGTCGGACGCACCTTCTCCGGCGGCTCGACGGTCCAGCGGACGTCGGAGACGGTCAGCCGCTCACCGGCCTCGGTCTCCAGGTCGAGCCACAGCGCTCCGCCGTCGTAGAACTTGTCCAGCTTGGCCTCGAGCGCGACCGTCCGGGGCTGCTTGGCGTTCTCCACCGACGTGGCCGTGATCGTGCGGGGCTCGCCCGCGACGTCGGAGGCCCGCACGGCCAGGTGGCCGGAGCCGGTGACGGTGGCCTCGACGGTGACGGTGGGGACGTTGGTCCAGCGCTGCCAGTAGCTCGCCGGGAAACGTCCGAAGTAGGTGTTGCCGGAGACGCGGGCCGAGGGCTCGAGCGTGACGCTATCGCGCTTGCGGGACGCGACGCCCTCCGTGATGTCGGAGTAGAGGTCCTTGCTCACCACATCGGACGGCCCGGCGAAGAGGCCGCGCTGGGCGAGCAGCCTGCCCTGCGGGGTGTGCTCGGAGAACAACGCCTGCTCCTCGTTCGCCGGGGCTTTGCCGTTCGTGGCCGGCTGTTGTGCGGTTGCCGGAGCGGCTTTACCGGGCATCAGACCTCAGTCCTCCAAGGAAAACATTTCGCGGGGGGCTGCCAGTAAGGTACAGGCCAACCCTGAGGACAACGCACAAGGCCATCACGCACGGGGTTCGCGGAACACGACCCACTTCAGCATCACGAAATTGATCGTGGTCGCCGTGCCCTGCGCGATGATCCACGCGAGCGCGACGCGCCACGTGAGTTCCGGCAGCAGTTCCAGTGCCAGCGCGTTGGTGCCGACGTTGACGAAGAACGTCACCGTGTAGAGCAGCATGAAGCCGCTGATTTGCCCGGCTCCACCCTTTTGGGCGGCAGTGAAAGTAAAGCGGCGGTTAAGGAAATACGCCGTCGTGGTTCCGGCGATGAAACTGATCGCCTTCGCCAGGTGCACCCACGTGCCCGCCTGGAGCAGCAACCAGTAGATACCGGAGTCGACCAGCGCGCAGAAACCACCGATGAGCGCGAATCGAACGAGTTGTGCCAGCAGACCGGGAGACGCTGGCCTGCTCGCGGCCTCACTGGCCTGGGAGTCGGTCGCCACCACTGCTCTACCTCATCGGCCGGGAATCTGTCCGGTCCGAGTCTCGCACACGGGCATCGCTACCCTGGGCCGGGTGAGCGCAGCGACTCCAGAACCCCACACCGAACGCCAGGCACTCGCCGGGTGGGGCCGCACAGCCCCGACGATCGCGAACGTGCTGAGCACGCCCGACGTCGAGACGATCGCGCGTGCGGTCACGCAGGCAGGTGAGCGCGGCGTCATCGCCCGCGGCCTCGGGCGGTCCTACGGCGACCCCGCGCAGAACGCGGGCGGGCTGGTCGTCGACATGACCGCGCTCAACCGCATCCACTCGATCGACCCGGACAGCGCGACGGTGGACGTCGACGGCGGCGTGAGCCTGGACGCGCTCATGCGCGCGGCCATCCCCCACGGGCTGTGGGTGCCGGTGCTGCCGGGCACGCGCCAGGTCACCATCGGCGGCGCCATCGCCAACGACATCCACGGCAAGAACCACCACAGCGCGGGCAGCTTCGGCAACCACGTGCTGTCGATGGACCTGCTGACCGCCGACGGCAGGGTGCGCACGATCACCCCCGAGGGCCCGGAGTCGGAGCTGTTCTGGGCGACGGTCGGCGGCATCGGGCTGACCGGCATCATCGTGCGGGCGAAGGTGCGGATGAAGCGCACCGAGACGGCGTACTTCGTCGTCGACGCCGACCGCACCTCGAACCTCGACGAGACGCTGGAGCTGTTCACCAACGGCTCCGACCTCAACTACGACTACTCGATGTCGGTGCCCGACCTGATCTCCAAGGACGACCGCCTCGGCCGCGCCACGTTCTCCCGTGGCTCGCTGGCCAAGGTCGACCAGCTGCCGGAGAAGCTGAAGGCCGACCCGCTCAAGTTCGACGCGCCCGTGCTGATGACGCTGCCGGACGTGTTCCCCAACGGGCTCGGCAACAAGGTCACCTTCGGACTCATCAACAACTTGTGGCAGCGCACGGTGCCGAAGAAGGGCGCCCGCGGCAAGATCCAGAACCTGACGCAGTTCTACCACCCGCTCGACATGCTGAGCGAGTGGAACAGGGCCTACGGACCGGCGGGTTTCCTGCAGTACCAGTTCTCCGTGCCGTTCGGGCGCGAGGACGACCTCAAGCGCATGTGCCGCAAGATCGCGAACTCGGGGCACTACTCGTTCCTCAACGTGTTCAAGCGGATGGGCGAGGCGAACCCGGCCCCGCTGTCATGGCCCTCGCCCGGCTGGATGCTCAGCGTCGACTTCCCGATCAAGGACGGGCTCAGCCGGTTCTGCCTTGAACTCGACGAGGACGTGCTGGCCGCGGGCGGGCGGCTCTACACGGCGAAGGACTCCCGCACGACTGCGGAGACCTTCCACCGCATGTACCCCCGCCTCGACGAGTGGCGCAAGGTCCGCCACTCCGTCGACCCCGACGGCGTATTCATCTCGGACATGGCCAGGAGGCTGGAACTGTGATCGACGCGGTGGGCAACCCCCAGTCGCTGCTACTGCTCGGCGGCACCTCGGACATCGCTCTGGCGATCGCCGAGCAGTACCTCGCGAAGCGTCCACTGAGGATCGTGCTGGCGGCACGGCCCTCCGCGCGGCTCGACGCCGCCGCCAAGCGGCTCGAGGCCAAAGGCGCCGATGTCTCCACTGTGGACTTCGACGCCAAGGACACCGCCTCGCACCCGGCCATGCTGGACAAGGCGTTCGAGGGCGGCGACATCGACGTGACCGTGGTGGCCTTCGGCCTGCTCGGCGACGCGGAGGAGGTCTGGCAGGACCACGCCAAGGCTGTCGAGCTGGCGACCGTGAACTACACCGCGGCCGTCTCCGTGGGCGTCGCGCTCGCGGACAAGCTCAAGAAGCAGGCGCACGGCAAGGTGATCGCACTGTCGTCCGTCGCCGGTGAGCGCGTACGGCGCTCGAACTTCCTGTACGGCTCCACGAAGGCCGGCTTCGACGGCTTCTTCCTCGGCCTCGGGGAGGCCCTGAAGCCCTCCGGCGTCACGGTGACCGTGGTTCGCCCCGGCCAGGTGCGCACGAAGATGACCGAGGGCATGGGCAAGGCCCCGCTGGAGCAGACAGCCGAGCAGGTGGCCGAGATCGCCGTGAACGCCTCGCGGGCGGGGAAGGACCTCGTGTGGGCGCCCGGCACCTTCCGCTGGGTGATGTCGGCGCTGCGGCACGTGCCGAGGCCGATCTTCCGCAAGTTGCCGATCTGACCCGACGAGCCGCGCTGCCCTGCTGCAGTGAAGGCCACCTTCACTGCGTTGAACGCAGGCATGGTGGCCTTCACTGCAGCTTCGGCTACTGGATGAACCAGTAGCCGAAGGAGGTGTACTCGGGATAGGGGCTCAGCATCGGTCGAACCGGTGCGAGCTCCACCGAGACCGTCGACGACGTGATCGCGTCCCCGGGCACGGTGAACGACTCGTTCGTCCACCTGTCCCGCTTCGGCCCGAGCTGCCAGACGCCGACCTCCCGGCCGTCGACGAGCACGCGCACCGACCTCTCCTCGCCCGGCGCCAGAATCCGCCCGGCGATCTTCAGCGGCTTGCCCGGCTGGAGGTTGTGCGCCGTGAACGCCTCGCCGCCCACGATCACGCGGCCGCTGTCGATCACGTCGTCCTGCCTGCGCAGGAGGCTGTTGGGCTGCAGGCTCGGCTGCTCCATGCGGGCCTCGTAGTCGTGCGACTCCTCGCTCTCGAGGTCTCCCGCGTTGAGGTAGTCGCGAACGTCCCCCGGCACGGGGCACGCCTCGCCGCTGCCCGCGAGTTGCCAGTGCGCCTCGTAGACCTTGAGGTCCTCGAACGGCACGATCCGGAACCCGGTGAGGTCGGCAGGCGCGCGCACCGGCAGCGTCTGCAGCGGCTCCGGGCCGAGGATGCCCGCGTCGACCAGGGGGCGCATTGGCGCGCCCGGCTGCGGCTCGTAGATGGCGAAGTAGTCGGGGCGCTCACCTGGCGGCAGCTTGCGCAGCGCCTCGTACAGCGAGCCCGTGCCGTTGTTGCTGGCCTCGGCGAGGCCGTTGGTGGCGAGACCGATCGTGTCGATCACCTTGCGGTTGCCGAAGTAGGCGACGGCCCCGACGTCCTTCACGGCGACGATCGCGTCCCTCGGCAGGTTGCCGTCGATCCAGGCTCCCAGCGAGACGTCGGTGTCGCGGATGGTTGCCGCCTCGCGCCCGAGCCGCACGCCCCACGTCGGCAGCGCGACCAGTGAGAACAGCAGCACCACGACGAGCAGCACGTGCATCCCGATCCGGCGCGCCCGCTCCGCGAACGCCACGCGCGTCAGCGCGTACACGCCGCAGACGGTGAACAGGATGTACAGCGGCATGAACGGGTGGAAGTAGCGCAGCTCGTGGATCAGCGCGGTGGACAGCGTCGACACCGACAGCACGACGGCGCCGAAGCCCAGCCCCACCGCGAGGAGCAGCGGACGCCACCGCTTGCGCGTGACCAGCAGGTACGCCAGGCCCACGAGGAACACGACGAGCATGCCGGGGAACGCGAAGTCCTGGCCGTTCATGCCGTTGAAGTAGTCGACGGCGCCTCGGATGTTGGCCACCGTGCGGTCGATGAACTGGCCCAGGTAGAACACCGGGCGGTCGTTGAGGTGCGACTTCGACTGCACGCCGTTGGCGGTGAACGTGCCGGTGGCGAGCCGGTAGAAGAGGTACTGCGCCGCGGTGGCGGCCAGCGGCAGCAGGGCCCACAGCGCGGACAGGACGACCTTCCGCTCGCGCCGGACGCCCCAGAGCGTCCACAGCATCGCGCCGCAGAGCATGATCGCGAAGATCATGCCCTCCGGCCGGACCAGCGCCATCGCAGCGGCGATGAGCGGCGTCCACCGGAAGCGCACCGCGGGCCGCTCCTTGACGAACGTCAGCACCGAGCCCGTGACCAGCAGGGACGTCAGCCCGACCTCCATGCCGCTCGCCGCACCCCACAGCAGCGGTCCGCTCACCGCGACGAGCACGCCGGCCCACGCGCCGACGGCGCGGCTCACGAGCGCGCGGCCGAGGTGGTAGACGAGACCGGCCGTGATGGCCATGCAGACGACGCCGAACAGCACGGCGAACGTGAGGAAAAGGGCGCCCTTGAAGCCGAGGAAGTAGGCGGTGCCCAGCACGAACGCGTAGAGCAGACTGCTCGCTCCCGTGCTGATGGGGTCACCGGTGTTGTACTGGAACGGGTGCCCCTCGCCGAGCTGCTTGCCGTACTGCAGGTGGATGTAGACGTCGTCGAGCGGGGCGACGAGGTTGCCCTGGTTGTAGGCCATGTCCACGACCACGAACACGCCGCCCAGCACGAGCGAGAGGCCGCCGATCAGCCAGGCAAGACGGTCCCGCCGGGCCAGCAGGGCGCGGATGCGCCTTCCGGGCTCGGCCGTCCTCGGCGACTCCGGGGCGGACTCGGCCTCGTCGCCGGGGGTGTCGCTCTGTCTGTCCGTGTCGGCTGTCGTGGTCATCTCTCCCCGCCTGTCGGGCATGTGTTCGTAAGCTACCGACCAGATCGCGCGTGGCCGCGACTGGGTTGACCCGCAGCCCAGGTGGGTGCGCGTGAGCAAGGTCGTCTTCCCTAGGGTTCAACGGTGTCCTCTCACCGCTGGACGATCGCCGGCCTCGGACTCCTCTCAGCGCTGACCGCTGTGCTCTTCGTGCTGGCACCGGTCAACCAGGACGTGACGACCTACGAATGGCCGTCGGCGCAGGAGACCGAGAGCACCGCGCTGCCGCTCTTCCCGTACGAGCCGGAGCGGCTCGACGTGACGTTCACCTGCGCCGACACGGTCGCGCTCGGTGATGGGCTGGTGCTTTCCACGACGCCGCCCGACGGCGTGGCGGGCGAGCGGCCCAGTCCGGCCGGGTTGGCGGTGCGGGCGGAGGGCGGCTCCGTCGTGGTGAGCCTCGGTGACGAGGAATTGGCGCGACAGTCGCGGGGCGCCGACTGCGAGTGGGCACTGCACTCCGGCGCGGACGGCACGCGCGTGGTGGTGGACGGCACCGAGGTGGGCCGTAGCCAGCAGACCGCGGCGGTGAACGGGCTGTTCACGGACCTGAGCGGCCGGACGGACCTGCGGGCCACCGTGTTGCCCGACACGCGGTACCAGACGGACGCGAGCGCGTGGAAGATCATCGCCGGGGCGCTCTCGGTCGCGAGCCTCGTGGCGATGCTCGTGCTGCTCCACCGCTGGGAGGCACCAAGGACACGCCGGGTACGGGTGCTGCCGAGGCGCTGGTGGCGGCCGACGCTCGCGGACGGAGCCGTCGCGGCCACGCTGCTGGTCTGGGCGTTCATCGGCGCGCTGACCGTCGACGACGGCTACATCGTCACGATGCTCAAGGCCGAGGCCGACACGGGCTACGTCGGCAACTACTTCCGCTGGTTCAACGCGCCGGAGGCGCCGTTCGGCTGGTTCTACGAGCTGTACCGGCCGCTGGCCGAGCTCACCGCGAGCGGGTGGTTCCTGCGGCTGCCCTCGGTGCTGCTCGGCTTCGCCTCGTGGCTGCTGATCGACCGGGTGCTGCTGCGCCGGTTCACCTCCGGGCTCAGGGCGGGTCCGACGAATCCTCTTCCTGCTGCCCGGAGCCGGCGCGGCCCTGCGCGGCTGCTGCGCTGGGCGAGCGCCGCGCTCTTCCTCCTCTGGTACCTGCCCTACAACGTCGGCGTGCGGCCCGAGCCGTGGATCGTGCTGGGCTCGCTGGTGGTGTTCGCACTGGTGGAGCGGGCGATCGCGACACGTGCGTTCACGCCGCTCGCGCTGGGCGTCATCGTCGCGGGCGCGACCGTGGCCGTGACTCCCACCGGGGTGGCGGCGTTCATGCCGTTCCTGGCGGCCCTGCCCGTGATCGTGCGGCTCGTGCGCGGGCACTGGGGGCTGGTGGTCACCGTGCTGCTTGGCACGGGCGCGAGCGCGCTGCTGCTGATGTTCTACGACCAGTCGCTCTCGGCCGTGCTGCACGCCACCGAGGTGCGCACGGAGATCGGACCGAGCTACGGCGTCACCGACGAGCTCACGCGCTACGAGACGCTGTTCGACAGCACGCAGGTGGAGGGCGCGCTCAACCGCCGGATGCCGATGCTGCTGATGCTCGCCTCGATGCTGCTGCTCGCGGTGCTGCTGGCGTTCCGGCGTGTCCCCGGCCTCGCGGCGGCCCCCACCCGGCGGCTGCTCGCAGGCAGCGCGCTGTACCTGGTGGCACTGGCGTTCACGCCGACGAAGTGGACGCACCACTTCGGCGCGCTGGCTGGGCTGGGCACGCTCGTGATCGCGGTGACCGTCTACACCATCACGCGTGGTGCGCTGCGGCGTTCGTGGGAGAAGTCGCTGGTCATGGCGGTGCTCACGGGTGCGGTGGTGCTGGCACTGTCCGCGCCGTCGCGCTGGTGGTACGTGTCGAGCCTCAACGTCAAGTGGGCGATGGTCGAGCCAGGTTTTCGCAACATCGACGCGGCCGACGCGGTGCTGGTACTCGGGCTCGTGCTCGCGGTGGCCGGCATGTTCGGCGCATGGCGGTGGCTGCGCCAGCCCGGCTGGCTCGTGGTGGTCGTGGCGATGGGCACGGTCGTCGTCGAGGTGGCGACGATGGCGTACGCGATGGTGCCGCGCTGGGACACCTACACGATCGGCCGGTCGAACCTCGCGTCGTTGTCCGGCGGCAGCTGCGGGGTCGAGGACTGGCTGCGGGTGGAGCCCGACCTCAGGGCCGGCCTGCTGCCGAGCGGCGGGGCTCCCGCGCGGACCGACGGCTTCGTCGTGAACGGGGGCTTCCCCGCCCACGTGGCGCCCGTGGCGCCGTACGGCACCGCCGAGGCGCCCGTGTGGGGCAGCGGCGGGGCGGCCGGAAGCGTCACGACGGACTGGTACCGGCTGCCGGACGGCGCCGGCGCGGCGGACATGCCGCCGCTGGTGGTGCCGATCGGCGGCCAGGGCGCGGTGTCGGCGAAGGTCGAGTTCGCCGACGAGAACGGCACCGTGCTGCGCGAACACGGCCTCGGCCTCGACAAGAACGGCGGCTGGCGGGACGCGCGGCTCGAACCCGGCGACGCCGCGCAGGTGCGGGTGGTCGCGACCGACCGAGCCGACGGCGAGGGCTGGATCGCGGTCGGTGCGCCGAGGCTGCCGAAGGTGGTGCCAGTGGCCGAGGTGGTTCCCGTGTCGGAGCCGGTGATCCTGGACTGGGTGGACGCCTTCGTGCTGCCGTGCCGCGTGCCGTCGTCGGTGGCGGACGGGCTCTCCGAACCGGTGCGGTACCGGTTCGCGTCGGGGCCGAGCATCCGCTGGCTCTCCGGGGTGTCACTGTCGGCCGGCGCGGGCGGGCCGCACGCGCCGCTGCTGCAGCTGGCGAGGCAGACCCCGCTGCCGACCTACCTGAGCGGCGACAAACTCTTCGAACCGGTGAGCATCTTCCGCCTGGACTACGCGTTGCCGATGCGCGGGGTCACCCAGACGCAGTGAAGGCCACCATCACTGCGTTGAACGCAGGCATGGTGGCCTTCACTGCGGTTGGCGAGTAGCTCAGAGGTAGTACGAGAAGACCAGGGTGACGACCCAGGAGGCGCCGAGGACCTGGAGGACGCGGTCGCGCAGGGCGATCTCCTCCGGCTCCCCCGCGTTGCCGCCGTCGACGTCCACCGCGTAGCGCAGCACGGCGATCACGAACGGCACCATGGAGATGACGCTCCACACCGAGCCGTCCATGCGCTGCTCCTGCTCGAACGCCCACAGCGAGTACGACATGATCAGGATCGCCGCGGACGTCGCCCACACGAAACGCAGGTAGCTCGCCGAGTACTTCTTCAGCGACGAGCGGATCTTCGCGCCCGTGCGCTCGAACAGCATGATCTCGGCGTACCGCTTGCCCGCGACCATGAACAGCGAGCCGAACGCCGTGACCAGCAGGAACCACTGCGACAGCGAAATGCCGGTGGCGACACCGCCCGCGATGAGGCGCATCAGGAAGCCGGAGCCGACGATCGCCAGGTCCACCACCGGCTGGTGCTTCAGGCCGAAGCAGTAGCCGAGCTGGATGGCCTCGTAGATCACCAGCACGATCAGCAGCCGCCAGTCGGCGATGAGACTGATTCCGCAGCCCGCCGCGAAGAACCCGACCGCGGAGACGTAGGCCACCGGAATCGGCACGATCCCGGCCGCGATGGGCCGGTTGCGCTTGGTCGGGTGGGCGCGGTCGGCCTCGACGTCGACCGCGTCGTTGATGAGGTAGACCGAGGACGCCACGAGCGAGAACGCCACGAAGGCGATCAGCGCCTCGAACAGCACGCTGAGGTTGGCGATCTCCCCCGCCGTGAAGGGCGCGGCCAGAACGAGAACGTTCTTGACCCACTGCCGGGGGCGCGCGGTCTTGACCACGCCGAAGACGGTCCCGACGGGACCCTTCTTGCCTGCGGGGGCTTCGGTGCTCACTTCGGCACGCTCGGTCGTCTCACTCATCGTGGTTTCCGCTTCCGTGAGTTCAGCTTGCGGCGCAGGATGCCACCGACAGCGCCACCAAGGGCCGCGCCGGCGAGCACATCGGTCGGATAGTGCACACCGAGCACGAGCCGCGAGGCCAGCATCGGTGGCACGAGTGCGGGCACGAGGTTACGCCCCGTCAACCCGGAGTAGAGCACCGCCGCCGCCGTCGTGGACGTCGCGTGCGACGAGGGGAAGCTCAGTTTGCTCGGCGTCCCCACCCCGATCTCGACGCTCGGGTGGTCTGGACGCTTCCTGCGAACGACCCGCTTGACCGCGATCGAGGCGGCGTGTGCGCCGACGACGCCCGCCGAGGCGGCGAGCCAGTCCTTGCGCCGCGGCTTGTCCACGGCGGCGCCGAGCAGGCCCAGCGCGAACCAGCCCGCGCTGTGCTCCCCGAAGTGGGAGAGGCCGCGCGCGGCCTTCACGGTCGCAGGGCGGGCGATGGCCTTCTGCACGCCCGCCAGCACCGCGATCTCACCCGTCGCGGGCGGGACCTCGACCGGCTTGCCCTTCGCCGGATCCTTCTCAAGCATCGATCGCCCCGTCCAGTGGTGCGCCGTCGGTCAGGTGAGGTGCGATCTTGTTGTCGAACATCGACAGCGCCGAACCGATCGCCATGTGCATGTCGAGGTACTTGTACGTGCCGAGCCTGCCGCCGAACAGCACGTTGCGCTCCTTGGCCTCGGCGGCGGCGAGCTCGCGGTAGCGCTCCAGCTTCTCGCGGTCCTCGGAGGTGTTGATCGGGTAGTACGGCTCGTCGTCGTCGTTCGCGAACCGCGAGTACTCCCGCACGATGACGGTCTTGTCGGCCGGGTAGTCCCGCTCGGGGTGGAAGTGCCGGAACTCGTGGATCCGGGTGTAGGGCACGTCCTCGTCGTTGTAGTTCATCACCGAGGTGCCCTGGAAGTCACCGGTCGGCACGACCTCCTGCTCGAAGTCGAGCGTCCGCCAGCCGAGGCGGCCCTCGGAGTAGCCGAAGTAGCGGTCGAGCGGGCCGGTGTAGATGGTCGGCGTGCCCGCGGGAATGTGGTCCCGCACCTCGAAGTAGTCGACGTTGAGGCGGACTTCGATCTTCGGGTGGTCGGCCATGCGCTCCAGCCACGCTGTGTAGCCGTCGACCGGAAGGCCCTCGTAGGTGTCGTTGAAGTACCGGTTGTTGAAGTTGTAGCGGACCGGCAGCCGCGTGATGTTGCCCGCGGGCAACTCCTTCGGGTCGGTCTGCCACTGCTTCGCGGTGTAGCCGCGGAAGAACGCCTCGTACAGGGGACGGCCGATCAGCGAGATGGCCTTCTCCTCGAAGTTCTGCGCGTCCTTGGTCTCGATCTCGCTGGCCTGCTGCGCGATGAGCGCGCGGGCCTCGTCCGGCGAGTGGGACTTGCCGAAGAACTGGTTGATCAGCCCGAGGTTCATCGGCAAGGGGTAGACCTGCCCCTGGTACTTGCCGAACACCCGGTGCTGGTAGCCGGTGAAGTCGGTGAACTGGTTGACGTAGTCCCACACGCGCTTGTTGGAGGTGTGGAACAGGTGCGCGCCGTAGCTGTGCACCTCGATGCCGGTCTCGGGCTCGGGCTCGGAGTAGGCGTTGCCTCCGATGTGGTGCCTGCGCTCGAGCACGAGGACGCGCTTGTCGAGCTGGCTGGCGGCCCGTTCCGCGACGGTCAGGCCGAAGAACCCGGAGCCGACCACGATCAGGTCGTATCCGGCGAACTCGCCCTCGGTGATCTCTGCGGGGTTCGTGTGCGCGCTCACGGGCGAAAAGGCTACCGGCGCGCTGTGGCCCTCGTGCGGCGAGGCTCCTTCGGCCCTTGCGGACCTGCCCCGAGTCCGCGCCTGCCTGCCGCACGAGGGCCTGCGCATCCCGGCACCCCCGGGTTGCCCATCCCGCGCCATGCGACAGGACCGACGTAGCCGGTCCATGATCGGTTCCCAGCCGAACGAGACTCACCCGTTCGGGCTAACGCCCTTGCAACCCGGGGAGCAGCTCGTCGACGACCTCTTCCAGGACGGTCTCCCTGCCCTGGTACGGGCTGCCGCTGCGCGGCCAGTGGATGACGATGTCGGTGAAGCCCAGTTCCTTCGCGCGGCCTGCCGCGTCGGCGAAGGCGTCCTTGCTCGACAGCGAGAACACCGGAGCCGAGTCGAGGCTCAGGTAGCGGTCGACCTGGGAGCCGTCGCGCCCGTGCAGCTGAAGGGCCTCCTCGAACCGGGCCTTGAGCTCGCCGACGCCGCGCCACCACTCGTCCTGGTTGTCGGCGCCCTTGCCGGTGGTTACCCAGCCGTCACCGATCCGGGCGGCGAGCTCCATCGTGCGGGGCCCGTTCGCGGCGACGAGGAACGGCGGGCGGGGCCGCTGGACCGGCCCGGGCAGGTTGCGGGCGCCCTTCGCCGCGTAGAAGTGGCCCTCGTGTTCGTAGTTGTCGGTGCGCAGCAGCCCGTCGAGCGCCTCGGTGAACTCGATGAACCGGTCGGCCCGCTGCCGGGCGGTCAGCTCCTGCTCGCCCAGCACCACCGTGTCGTAGCCGAGGCCGCCTGCGCCGATGCCGAGCAGGAACCGGCCGTCGGAGAGATCGTCGAGGGTGATCAGCTCACGCATGAACGGCACAGGGTGGCGGAAGTTCGGCGAGGCCACGAACGTGCCCAGCCGGATACGGGACGTGACCATTGCGGCGGCGCTGAGTGTGGGCACGGCGCCGAACCAGGGGCCGTCCACGAGGTTTCTCCAGCCGAGATGGTCGTAGGTCCAGGCGTGGTCGAAGCCGTACTCCTCGGCCGCCCGCCACTTGGGCTCAGCGGCCCACCACCGGTCCTCGGGAAGAATCACAATGCCAACGCGCACGGCCGCACACGCTAGCGGTGGGGTACGACACGCGGGTGCATGGGCATCGCTCTGGGAAACTGGAGGTGTGGAGAGACCCCGGTTGATCGCTTCCGACGTCGACGGAACCCTGCTCTCGAACGCCACCCACCTCAGCGACCGCACGGTCGACGTGGTCGGCAGGGCGGTCGACGACGGGGTGCCGGTCGTGCTCGTCAGCGGGCGCCCGCCGAGGTGGATTCCGCAGGTGGCCGAGCAGGCCGGGCTCACCGGCTACGCGGTGTGCGCGAACGGCGCGATCCTCTACGACATCGGCTCCGACCGGGTGCTCGACGTGCACGGGCTGCTCGACCCGGTGCTGCTGAACGACGTCGCCGATGCCCTCGACCGAGCGATCCCAGGCTGCCGGCTCGCCGCCGAGCGCATCGGCACGCACGCGATCGACCGCGACATGAAGAACTTCGTGATCGAGACCGAGTACCACAACCCGTGGGGTGACGGCGAGGGCACGGTGGTGCCCAGGGCCGAGGTGCTCGGGCACGCGGCGGTGAAACTTCTGGTCAGCCACTCGAAGATGACCTCGGACGCGATGGCCGAGGCCGCCAGGTCCGTGCTCGACGGCACCGTCGACGTCACGTTCTCCTCCGCCGGCGGGCTGATCGAGCTGGCCGCGCACGGGATCACCAAGGCCACCGGGCTCGCGGAGGTCGCGCAGCGGCTGCGCGCCGACGCCGACGGCACCATCGCGTTCGGTGACATGCCCAACGACATCGAGATGCTGCGCTGGGCGGGCCACGGCGTCGCGATGGCCAACGCCCACCCCGTGGTGCTGGAGGCCGCCGACGAGGTCACCGCACCGCACTCCGAGGACGGCGTGGCGCAGGTCCTCGAACGCTGGTTCTAGCCGCACCTCACGTAGTCGAAGCGCGGGTCGGCGTCGAGCAGGGGGATCAGCGCGGGGGCCTGCGCGCTGCGGACGTAGAGCGAGACCCACTTCCGCTGCCCTTCCCTGCGGAAGGTCGCCACCTCGTAGAGCCCCGCGTAGGCCGGGTTGATGCCGCAGTGCTGCCGCTCGGTGTAGCCCTCCGCGGTGTCGACGGCCACCGAGGGCATCCGGACGTTCACCACATAGTCGTAGTCGCTGGCGACCTGCCCGCCGATGCCCGCCGCCTGTATGCGCTCGCCCTGGCGCGCGATGTGCTCGTCGGTGAGCCCCAGCACGTCCACCACCACGAGCTGGGGTCCGGCGCGATAGGACAGCGCGCCGTTGGCGTAGGTGCTGACGACGGTGCCCGGCGGAAGCCGCTCGCCGAGCCAGGTGCCGGTCTCGGCGAGCTGCCGGATCGAGGCACGCCAGTCGTGCATGCCGGCCACCATCCCCGGATGCGTGGTGCTGACCACGAGCGAGAGCCCGCACACCGCGACGGCCACGACGGGAACCGTGCGCCGCCCGGCGAGCCGCTCGGCCCTCGGCTGCGGCGACGGCACGGTGGAGGGGCGGGAGACGAGGAACAGGCCGTACGCGGCCGCCGCGAACACGGCCAGCAGCGGCGGCACGGGTGCGAGCAGGCGCCACGAGGGCAGCCGGTCCCCGCCGACCGCGACGGCATAGCCCGCGAACGCCACGGCGACCGCCAGCACCAGCCACGCCAGCGAGCGCGCCCTCGGGAGGCTCCTGCGGCTCAGCAGGAACGCGATCGCGGCGACGGCCAGCAGCAGGAAGACCTGGTAGGCGAGCGCGAACCCGGCGAGGTAGTCCCAGCCACGCCGCAGCATCGAGCCGACGGAACCGCCGGAGGACGCGACGAGCGAGTTGGGCAGCAGGTGCCCGTAGTAGGTGACGCGCCACGCGGTCCACGGCACGAGCAGCACGAGCGCGCCCAGCACGTAGCCGGCGGGCGCCCACTTCGTCGTGCCGCTGCGCAGGGCGACCAGCAGCAGCCACGCCCCGGCGAGAACGGCGAGTACCAGCCCCTCCGGCCGCGTCATCACCGTCAGTGCCACGAGCACACCGGCGACCACGGGACGACCGGCCGCGAGTGCGTGCACCACGCACAGGGTGAGCAGCAGGAACAGCGGCGTCTCCAGCCCGGAGGGCCCGTAGCCGGCGAGCGAGCTGGCGCCCGCGGTCACCACGGCGGCGGCGACACCGAGCGCGGGCAGGCCGCCGCCCCCCTCGCCCTCCGCGAGGCGCACGATGCGGTTGACCAGGAAGTACACCGCGAGGACACAGCCGAGCGCGCACGCGATGCCGAGCGCGGGCGCGGCCGGTTCGACGTCGGCGCCGAACATCGCCCTCGGCAGCGCGATCAGCACCATCCACAGGAAGTTGGAGTAGCCCTCGACGCGCTCACCGGGGTTGAACACCGGGCCGTAGCCGTCGGCGACGTTGCGCGCGTAGCGGAAGGTCAGGTAGGCGTCCTCGGCGATCGTGGCGAACAGCAGCTGGTGCGCGAGCGCGAACGCGAGGGCGAGCAGGAGCGCGGCGGCGCGCCACACCCGGTCGGTGTTGACGCGGCTCCAGCCCGCGACGACGAAGATCCCGAGCGCGAGCCAGAGACCTGCAGCGACGGCGACCACCCGAGCACCCCCAGCCCCAGCCTTTGGACCCTTCGGGCAAAGCTAACCCTGTGCGCACCGCCGGGCACGCCGGGGTGTCAGAGGCCGGTCTCCAGCACCGCGTAGTCGATCTTGCCGCTCGCCAGCACCGGCATCCGGTCGATGGGGCGGACGTCGAACCCGCTGGCGTGCAGGTGCATCAGATCGGCCAGCGCCCTCGACACGTCCCGGCACGTTCCGTTCGCGGCGCCCTCGGCGAAGAGCACGACCTTGTCGTCGGCGGCCACCGCCGCGACCACCTCGATTCCGGCGCCCGTCCCGCGCACGGCCTGCTCGAGGTCGTCGAGGTTGACCCGGTTGCCGAAGACCTTGCCGATCCGCTTGAGCCTGCCGGTGATGAACAGGAACCGGTCCTCGTCGAGGTAGCCGAGGTCGCCCGTGGCCAGCACGCCGCCGTTCTCGTCGCCGTGCGCGAGCTCGGCCTCGGTGCCCGCGTAGCCCATCATCACGTTCGGTCCCCGGTAGACGACCTCGCCGACGATCTTCGGGTGGGTGGTCTCCTCGCCGTCGTCGCGACGGATGCTGAACGAGCCGCCGTTCAGCGCCTGGCCTGCCGAGCCGAGCTTCTCGGCCAGCAGCTCGGGCGGCACCGTCGACATGCGCGGGCTCGCCTCGGTCTGCCCGTACATCACGAAGAACCTGCCCTCAACGGCCCGAACCGCGTCGTGGAAGTGCGTGACCAGCTCGGTGCGCAGCTTGCCGCCCGCCTGGGTCAGGGTGCGCAGGCTCGGGTACGGCGCCGGGTCGAAGTCCATCCGGCGCAGGCGCTCGTAGTGATAGGGCACACCGGCCAGCGAGGTGACCCTGTGCTCGGAGACGGCGTCCCAGAAGGACTTGCGGAAAACGCCGGACGGCTCGATCACCACCGTCGCCCCGCGCACCAGGTGGGAGTTCAACACGGAGAGGCCGAAGCTGTAGTGCAACGGCAGGCTCGTCGGCGCGACGTCGGTGCACTCGATGCCCAGCGTGGCCGCGATCGCCTCGGCGTTGGCGAGCAGCGCGGACCTCGACAGCCGCACGAACTTCGGCTCCCCGGTGGTGCCGCTGGTGGACAGCAGCACGGCCAGGTCGGGGTGCGGGACGACACCGTCGCGAGCGTCGCGCACCCAGTGCCCGTCGCGGGCGGTGTAGCCGCGCGGTGGCGGATCGTCGGGAGCCGAGAGCACCGCGGCCGGGCGGAAGCGGGAGACGTACCGGCCGAGCGCCGCGCCGTCGAGCACGGGGTCGAGCAGCGCGACCGCCCGTCCCGACTCGAAGGCGCCGAGGTAGCGCAGCACGCTGTCGAGGTCGACCGCCGTGCGCGAGAACACCGCTCCCTCCGGCAGCGCTGCGATCTCCTCGCCGACGCGAGCGACCTCGGCGAGGAGCTCGGCACCGGTCAGGGAACGGTCGCCGGCGACATCGACGAGTCGGGCGCCAGCGCCCAGCAGGCTGGTCACAACACCTCCGTGCGCCGCGCCGTGTCGGGGGAGCGCGGTCGGGTGAATCCGGTTTGTCACGGCAACTCTTCCGTTGGCCCATGACCGAGTTGCTGCTTTCATGGCCGGGCGATCACCTTACCCGTCCCCGCACCGGAGAAAGAAGAAGCACCGCATGATCCCGCTCTCCGTGATCGACCTCCGTGAGGCCGAGCCGTTCGTGGCAGAGGTACTCCGATCGGGTCGGATTTCCCGGGGTCCGATGGTGGAGCGGTTCGAGCGGGACTTCGCCGCGGCGACGGGCACCCGGCACGCCGTCGCCGTGCAGAGCGGCTTCGCGGCGCTGGTCGCGACCCTGCGGGCACTCGATCTCCGGCCCGGCGACGAGGTGCTGACGTCACCGTTGACCTCCGTGGCGACGCTCGACGGGATCATCGAGGCCGGGGCCTCCGCGCGCTTCGCGGACATCGCCCGCGACGACTTCGCGCTCGACCCCGACGAGGCAGGTTCCCGGATCACCCGGCGGACGCGGGTGCTGTTGCCCGCGCACCTCTTCGGCCAGCCCGCCGACCTCGGCAAGCACGCGGCACTGGCGGCGGAGGCCGGGCTGCGGCTGATGGAGGACGCCGGGCAGGCCACCGGCAGCCCGGCCGGCTCGTCGGGGCTCGCCTGCTTCTCGGCCACCGAGTGCGGCGTGGTGACCACCGACGACGCCGAGCTGGCCGGGCGCGTTCGGAACGAGGCGCGGCACGCGACGCTCTCGGAGCTGTCCGCGGCGGTGTGTCTCGGCAGGCTGGTGCGGCACGCGACGCTCACCGAGGCCCGGCAGCGCAACGCGGAGCGGCTCACCGACGGCCTGCGCGGCACCCCCGGCCTCGACGTGCCCAAGCGGCTGCCCGGCAGGGAACACACCTGGCAGCGCTACACCGTGCTGATCGGGCCGCACGCGATGCTCTCGCGCGACGAGCTGGCCGAGGCGCTCACCGGGCGCGGCGTGGCCAACGCCGTCTGCCACCCCCGCCTCGTCTTCGACCACGACCGCTACGCGGGACACCCGCTCGTGCCCGCCGTCTCCGCCCGCGACTTCCGCGTCGCGTCGCAGGTCACCGAGGAGGCGCTGGCCCTGCCGGTGCACGCCGAGCTGACCGACACCGACCTGGACACGATCATCGAGGTCGTCAGGGACGAACTCGGCGCGTGATTGGCCGCGTTTCCCGATCCCGTTGCCTGCTGAGGATCGAGCGACGCTTGGGATACTCGGCGTATGCGCTTCGGCATCCTGGGTCCACTCGACGTGCGTGGTCCCGACGATGCCCCGGTCCCGGTCGGCGGGCCGAAGGTCCGTGCCCTGCTTGGCCTGCTGCTGCTCGACCCCGGCCGCGTGGTCGGCACGGAGCGGCTGGTCTACGGCATCTACGGCGAGTCGCCGCCCCCGAACACCGCCAACGCTCTGCAATCGCAGGTCTCCCGCCTGCGGCACGCGCTGCCCGGTCTGGTCGAACGCCACCCCGGCGGTTACCGGCTCGCGGTGGCGCCGGACGACGTGGACGCGGCCAGGTTCGAGCGGCTCGCGCGCGAGGGCGGCGACGCACTCGCCGCGGGTGAGCACGCCGCCGCGGCGAAGCTGCTGCATGAGGCGCTCGCGTTGTGGCGGGGTCCCGTCTTCGCGGACCTGCCCGTTCTCGCGGAGGGGCCCTCGGCGCGCCTGGCCGAGCTGCGGCTGACGGCCGTGGAGGACAGGGTCGAGGCCGAGCTCGGGCTGGGCGATCCCGTGCCGCTGGTGACGGAGCTACGCGGGCTCGTGGCCGACCATCCGCTGCGGGAGCGGCTGCGGGTCTTGCTCGTACACGCCCTGCACGCGGCGGGCAGGCGGGCGGAGGCGCTCGCCGCGTTCGACGACGCGCGCCGTCACCTGGCCGACGAGCTCGGCGTCGACCCCTCGCCGGAGCTGGCACAGGCGCACCTCGCGGTGCTGCGCGCCGAGCGGCCGCCTGTGCCGAGGCGGATCGGAGTGCCGGAGCCGTTCACGAGCTTCGTCGGCCGCACGGCAGAGCTCGACCGGCTCACCGGCCTGTTCAGCACGTCACGGCTGGTCACCCTCACCGGCCCTGGTGGAACCGGCAAGACCCGGCTCGCGATCGAGGCGGCCCGCGCCTACCGGGGCGAGGTCTGCTTCGTCGAGCTGGCTCCGCTCGACGACGGTGACGACCCCGCGCAGGCGGTGCTGGACGCGCTCGGCCTGCGCCAGGCCGCGCTCGCGACGCGCTTGCGCGGCCGGAGCCCGGCCGCCGAGCGGCTGGTCAACGCGCTCGCGGAGCGGGAGCTGCTCCTCGTGCTGGACAACTGCGAGCACCTGGTCGATGCGGCCGCGGCACTCGCCGGTGAGCTGCTCCAGGGCTGCCCGGACCTGCGGATTCTCGCCACGAGCCGCGAGGGGCTCGGCATCACGGGTGAGGCGCTGTGCCCGGTGCCGCAGCTGGGGCTGCCGCCGCCGGAGGCCACAGCGGCCGACGCCCTCGGCTACCCCGCGGTGCGGCTGTTCGCCGAACGGGCGGCGGCGGTCTCCCCCGGTTTCGCCGTCGACGCCGAGCGGGTGGGAGCCGTCGTGCGGATCTGCCGCGCGCTCGACGGGTTGCCGCTGGCGATCGAGCTGGCGGCGGCGCGGGTGCGGTCGCTGCCGGTCGAGGAGGTCGCGGCGCGGCTGGACGACCGGTTCCGGCTGCTGTCGCGGGGAAGCAGGGCGGCGGCACCCCGGCACCGCACGCTTCGCGCGGTGGTGGAGTGGAGCTGGGATCTGCTCGACGACGAGGAACGGGCGTTGGCGCGGCGGCTCACGGTCTTCTCCGGCGGCGCGACGATCGAGGCGGCACGACAGGTGTGCGGCCTCGAACCCGCCGTCGTGCCGGAGGTGCTGAGCAGCCTCACCGAGAAGTCGCTCGTGGAACTCGGCGGCGACGGGCGCTACCGGATGCTGGAGACGATGCGCGCGTTCGGCGCCGAGCGGCTGGCCGAGGCCGGCGAGCGGGACCGCCTGCACCACGCGCACGCGGCCTACTTCCTCGGGCTGGCCGGTGCGGCGGGCAGGCACCTGCTGACGGCGGCCCAGCTGGAGTGGCTGCGCAAGCTGGACGACGAGCACGACGACCTGCACGCCGCTGTGCGCTGGACCACCCACGCCGACACCGCAACGGCATTGCGGCTGCTCGCGGAGCTGCTGCCCTACCTCTGGCTGCGGGGACGGCGCGCCGAGGCGACGGCGCTGGCGGGCGAGCTGCTCGGTGTGCTCGACCCGGGGCCGCCCGCCGGGCTGGCCGAGGAGTACGCGCTGTGTGTGTTCGCCGCCGCCTTCGACGACCCCGGCGCTCCGGGCCTGGCCGAGCACCAGCAGGCGGTCTTCGCCTGCTTCGATCTCATCGGCAAACCGCCGGGTCATCCGTTCCTGCTGGTGCTGTGGGGCGCGGCGAACGGCATCCCGCACCAGGACACCATCGACCATCACCTGCGGCTGAGCATCTTCCGCTCCGCCGACGGCTGGAGCCGGGCGCTCGACCGGTTCGGCTGGGGCATGCTCTGGCTCTACTCGGGAAAGGCCGAGCAGGCCCGGCGTGAGTTCGCGGCGGCGCGGGAGCAGTTCGCCGCTCTCGGCGAGCGCTGGGGCCAGGCGCTCGTGCTCAACGAGCTCGCCAGGCTCACCGGGTGGCAGGGTGAGCACGCGGAAGCGGTGCGGCTGTTCGGCGAGGCGCTGGAGCTGGCCGGTGAGCTCGACGCGCTGGAAGACCGCGGCGAGATGCTGTGCCTGCGGGCGGAAGCCCACCTGCGGTCGGGCTCGCTGGAGTCGGCCGAGGCGGACTTCACCGAGGCGGCGCTGCTCGGGCGCAGGCTCGGCACGCGTGAGATCACGGCGTCGGCGTGGGGCGGGCTCGGTGACGTGACACGGCTCTCCGGCGACCTGGCCAAGGCCGAACGCCTTGCCGAGCAGGCGCTGGCGGAGTGCCCGAGCGGCCTGTTCGGCTACGACGAGGTGCGGGCGCACGTGGCCGTGACGCTGGGCCGGATCGCCGAGGTGAAGGGCGACGGCGAGGGGGCGCGCAGCCGCTACCGCGAGGCCGCGCTCTCCGGACTCGGCCGTGCCGACCTGCTGGTGACGGCGCTGGCGATCGAGGGGCTCGCGGGTGTCGCGCTGCTGGAGGGCGAAGCCGGAACGGCGGCCCGGCTGCTGGGCGCGGGAGCGGCCGTGCGGGGCACGGCGATGGCGGGCGATCCCGACGTGGCGCGGGTGGCGGCGGGTGCGAGCGCGGTGCTCGGGGAGGCCGCCTACGCGGCCGCGTACGCCGAGGGCGAGGCGCTGACCAAGGACGACGCACTGAGGCTCGCGGGGCTGACCGGGCCCGCACCGCCCGCTCGCTGACCCGGTCCGGGTGAGCGAGGGAGCTTTACTCCCGTAAAACGAGAGCAAAGCTCCCTTGCTGACTGTCAGCGTTCGGTGCGGAAACGGTCAGCGCGGGCCCGCACGCTGGCGGCATGAACGAGATCTCCGCTAAAGCGGGCGCCCGCGAGTGGCTTGGCCTCGCGGTGCTGCTGCTACCGAGCCTGCTGGTGTCGATGGATCTGTCGGTGCTGTTCTTCGCGCTGCCCTTCCTGTCCGCCGACCTGGAACCGACCAGCGCGCAACAGCTGTGGATCGTCGACATCTACGGCTTCCTGCTCGCCGGGCTGCTCATCACCATGGGTTCGCTCGGCGACCGGATCGGCCGCCGCAGACTGCTGCTGATCGGCGCGCTCGCGTTCGGTTCGGCGTCGATCCTGTCGGCCTACGCGCCCAACCCCGAGCTGCTGATCGCCGCCCGCGCGCTGCTCGGCATCGCGGGAGCGACGCTGGCGCCGTCTACCCTGTCCCTGATCCGCAACATGTTCCACGACGCCAAGCAGCGGACGCTGGCGATCTCGCTGTGGACGGCCGGTTTCGCGGGCGGCGGGGTGCTCGGCCCGATCCTGGGCGGCTTCCTGCTCGAGCACTTCTGGTGGGGCTCGGTGTTCCTCATCAACGTGCCCGCGATGGTGCTGTTGCTGGTGCTCGGTCCGATCCTGCTGCCCGAGTACCGGGACCACCAGCCCGGCAGGTTCGACCTGCTGAGCGCGGTGCTCTCGCTCGCGACCGTGCTCCCGGTGGTCAACGGCGTCAAGCGCATCGCCGAGCACGGCGCGGACTGGGTCGCCGCTGTGTCCATTGTGGCCGGTCTGCTCGTCGGCGTGCTCTTTGTGCTGCGGCAGCGGCGGATCGAGCATCCGATGATCGACGTGAGCCTGTTCCGCCGCAAGGAGTTCGGCGCGGCGATCGTCACCGCGCTCTTCGCGATCTTCTCCGTGATGGGGCTCAGCATGGTGGCGGCGCAGTACCTCCAGATCGTGCTCGGCATGCAGCCGATGGAGGCCGCGCTGTGGACCGCGCCGAGCTTCGCGGGCATGATCATCGGCACCACGCTCGCCGCCGTGCTGGTGCGCTTCGTCCGGCCGGGCGTGATCATCCCGGTGGGCCTGCTGGTGGCCGCGTGCGGGTTCGCGCTCGTGACCCAGGCTGGCGTGGATTCGGGGCTCGCGACGATCGTGCTCGGGGCCGGGCTCATCGCGGCCGGTGTGGGCTCCGTGGCCGCGCTGGCGACCGACCTCGTCGTGGCGAGCGCCCCGCCGCAGCGGGCGGGTAGCGCGTCGGCGATATCGGAGACGGGCACCGAGTTCGGCGGTGCGCTCGGACTCGCGGTGCTCGGCAGCGTCGGCGTGGCGGCCTACCGTGCGGAGTTCGCCGACACCGCGCCGGAGGGCCTGCCTCTGGAGGTCGCCGACGCGGCGCAGGACACCCTCGGCGGCGCGGTCGCCGTCGCGGGGCAGTTGCCGGGCGAGGAGGGCGCGCGGCTGGTGGACACCGCGCACCACGCGTTCGTGTCGGGCATGCACACCACGTCGATCATCGGCGCCCTCATCCTCGGCGGGGTCGCGCTGTTCGCGGCCGTGCTGCTGCGCCACGTCCCCCCGACCACGACCAAGGAGGAACCGGCGGACGACCACGTGGCCGCCTGAGACCGCAGTGAAGGCCACCTTCACTGCGTTGAACGCAGGCATGGTGGCCTTCACTGCGGTCGGATCAGCACCCTCAGGCCGCCGGGAGGTTGCCGGTGACCAGCGGGATCGCCGCACGCACCCGCTCGCACGCCTTCGCGGGGTCGTCGAGGTTGCCGCTGGTCAGCATCACCGACGACGTCTCGGTGAAGCTCAGTGTCGCCTGGCAGTTGACCTCGATGCCGCCGGGACCGGGGAAGACGGTCCACGTCTTGCCGCCCGCCTCGACGGGCTCGCCCTGCCCGTCGGCGTACGGCCACTCCTGCGCGGGCCGATCGCCCGCGTACAGGTCGAGCGCCTTGACACCCCGCTCGCCGTCGGTGTCCTGCCACTGGCAGCCCGGCGGGATGCCGTCCTGCTCAGAGCCGTCCAGCGGATCGGCGGCCCCGCTGAAGCCCAGCTGCTCGGCCTGCTCGGGCTTGAGCAGCGTGCACGCGTCCACCGAGGCGAGCGGGCTCGGCTCCGGCTCCGGCTCCGGTGTCGGCTCAGGTGCGGGCTCTCCGCCGGGCAGGTGCGCCGAAACGTAGGGCGCCGCCGCATCGGCAACCACGCACGCCTTGGACTCGTCGCTGAAGTCACTGGTGCTGAGCACCACGAAGGAGGTCTCGGAGAGCTCGGTGGCGAGCAGGCACACCGAGCCGCCGGTGAGCGGATCAGGGTAGTGGCCCCACTCCAGCCCGCCGATCTCCAGCGTGCGCTGCGGCTCGACGCCGTCCACGTAGTCGACCAGCGGGACCGCCGTCTCGAACCCGGCCGTCAGCGAGTCCAGATCGGACATCGGGTCGGCCTGTGCCCACGTGCACGACGGCGGCAGCAGCTGCGAGGGCTCGCCGGGGGTGAACTCACCCTCCTCCACCAGGCCCAGCGCGGTCGACTCCTCCGGCGTCAGCAGCGAGCACGGCTCCCCGGCCGCCGCCTTGTCCTCGCTCGTCGGCGGGTTCGCCAGTGGCTGCGCCGTCCCGCCGACCGTCGTGGCACACGAGCTGAGCAGGACCCCCGCCGCCAGCAGGACCAGGGCCTTCGCACGCAAGATCGGTTCCCCCCGTTCGACCGCGGCTTTGTTGCCGCCCGATTAACGCGTGTCAGCGTAATCAAGCCGTTCGCGGCACGCGGGTTACATCGCGTTTCCCGCCGGTGAAGCTTCGCCACAGGCACCCTTCGCGCCCGCGCGCGGAACCTACCTTGGGTCGCGTGATCGAGGAATCCGACGTGGCCCTGCTGCCGGAAGCGGCGGGGATCGGGCTGGTGGCCCCGTTCGACTTCGCGCTGGACCGGGAGCTGTGGCGCTGGCTTCCCGACCACGTCGGCCTGCACACCACCCGCCTGCCGTACCTGCCGGAGCCGGTGACCGTGCAGCTGGCCTCCGCGCTCGGCAACCCGCACGGCGTGCGCAGGGCGACCCGCGACGTGCTGGCGCCCGAGCCCAAGGCGGTGGCCTACGCGTGCACCTCGGGCAGCTTCGTCGACGGGGCCGCGGGCGAGGCCTCGCTCGTCGCCGCCATGCTCGACGCGGGAGCACCGGCGGCCGTCACCACCTCCGGCGCGCTCGTCGCGGCGCTGGAGGAGCTGCGCGTGCGCAAGGTCGCCGTGATCACGCCCTATGTGGACGATGTGACCGGCCGGCTGCTCGACTACCTCGGCGAGTTCGGCTACTCGACGTGCGCGAGCTTCGGCCTCGGCCTGCTCGGCGACATCTGGAAGATGTCCTATTCGGACGTTCTGCGGGCTGTGGCCGGAGTGGACCCGACCGGAGCCGACGCACTGTTCGTCAGCTGCACCAACGTGCCGACCTACGACCTGATCGAGCCGTTGGAGCGCCACCTCGGCATCCCGGTGCTGACGGCGAACCAGGTGACCATGTGGGCAGCGCTGCGCGCCGCCGGGGTCACCGGGTCCGCCGCCCCTGGCAGGCTATTCGCCCGCAGGGACGAGGACGTCCCGGCCGCCTAGGAACGGCCGCAGCGCCTCGGGCACCCGCACCGAACCGTCCTCGAGCTGGTGGTTCTCCAGGATGGCCACGATCCACCGCGTGGTGGCGAGCGTGCCGTTGAGCGTCGCGGCGGTCTGCGGGCGGCCGTTCTCGTCGCGGTAGCGCACGCCGAGCCGCCTTGCCTGGAACGTCGTGCAGTTCGACGTGGAGGTCAGCTCACGGTAGGTCTCCTGCGTCGGCACCCACGCCTCGCAGTCGTACTTGCGCGCAGCACTCGTGCCGAGATCGCCCGCCGCGGTGTCGATGACCCGGTAGGGCACCTCGATCTTGGCGAGCATCTCCTCTTCCCACGCGAGCAGGCGCTCGTGCTCGGCCTCGGCCTCCTCGGGGCGGCAGAAGACGAACATCTCGATCTTGTCGAACTGGTGCACGCGGATGATGCCGCGGGTGTCCTTGCCGTACGAGCCGGCCTCACGGCGGAAGCACGTCGACCAGCCCGCGTAGCGGCGCGGCCCCTTGGTGAGGTCGATGATCTCGTCGGAGTGGTAGCCGGCGAGCGGCACCTCCGACGTGCCGACCAGGTAGAGGTCGTCCTCCTCCAGGTGGTAGACCTCCGACGAGTGCGCGCCGAGAAAACCGGTGCCCGCCATGATCTCCGGCCGCACGAGCACGGGCGGGATCATGAGCTGGAAGCCGTTGGCCGTGGCCTGCGCGGCTGCCATGTTGAGCAGCGCGAGCTGCAACTGCGCGCCGAGGCCGGTGAGGAAGTAGAACCGCGCTCCCGACACCTTCGCGCCGCGCTCGGTGTCGATCGCGCCGAGCCGCTCGCCGAGATCGAGGTGGTCGCGCGGGGTGAAGCCGAACTCCCTTGGAGTGCCGACGTGCTTGAGGACCACGTAGTCGTCCTCACCGCCCTCGGGCACGCCCGGCAGCACGATGTTGGGCAGGCGCCGGTGCAGCTCGTCGAACTCGCCGCTCGCGCGCGTCTGCTCGGACTCGGCGGCCTTGACCTTCGCGGCCAGCTCCTTGCCCTTGGCGAGCAGGGCGTCGCGGTCCTCGCCCTTGGCCTTGCCGATCTGCTTGCCGAGCGCCTTCTGCTCGGCTCGGAGCTGGTCGGCGGTGGCGATGGAGGACCTGCGCTCGGCGTCGAGGGAGAGCAGCTTGTCGACGGTGCCCTCGTCTTCACCGCGGGCACGCTGCGAGGCGCGCACCACGTCCGGGTCTTCGCGCAGAGTCCTTGGGTCAATCACGGTGACGAGGGTAGTCGGCAGCCAACTGCAACCGACGGGTTGCACCAAGCTGGACCCTTGTGCAACCATATGGTTGCACCTACAAGGGAGGATCCCCATGAACCCGGACCGCATCGAACGCGACGTCCTGATCGCCGCACCCCCCGAGCGCGTGTGGGCACACCTGACCGACTTCTTCTGGGTCGCCGACGAGGGCAGAGGGGGCGCCGAGCCTCGCACCGGCGAGACCTTCGTCGCCACGAGCAAGGAGTACGGCGACTTCCCCATCCGCATCGAACAGGCCGCCCCGCACCGCTTCCTCTCCTACCGCTGGGCCAGCGCGTTCCCCGGAGCGGAGCCCGCGGAGGGCAACTCGACACTCGTGGAGTTCACGCTCACCGAAGAGCAGGGCGGCACACGGCTGGCCGTCGTCGAGACCGGCTTCGCGTCGCTGCCGGAGGCCAGCCGGCGGCAGGCTTTCGAGGACAACGACGGTGGCTGGGCCGCCCAGCTCGGCGTGCTGCGGGAACGCGCCCAGGGCGGCGTGCCGCTCGACCGGTTCGAGCGCGAGATCGTGATCGCCGCGCCCGTCGAACGCGTATGGGCCGCGCTGACCGCGCCGGAGTTCTGGCTCGGCGAGGCCGACCCAAAGGGCTTCGCGATCAGCGAAGGCGCACGCATCGTCGGCGAGCACGAAGGACTCGGCACGCTGCCGCACCACATCCTGCGCGTGGACCCGCCACGTCACCTTTCCTACCGGTGGGCCAACCGGTTCCCCTCGACCGAGCCCGACCAGAACAACTCGACACTCGTGGAGTTCACGCTCGTCCCCGAGGGCAACGGGACGCGGCTGCGGATGGTCGAGAGCGGGTTCGCCACACTTGCCCTGCCAGAGAACGAGCTGCTGACCGCCGCCGAGGCCAACGGAGGAGGGTGGGACACGGTGCTGGGCGAGCTGAAGGACTCCGTCGAGGAATGAGTGGTGTCGACGCGGTGCTCGGCGCGCTCGCAGACCCCACGCGGCGCGCGCTGCTGGACGCGCTCGCCGCGCGCGGGCAGGCCAGCGCGTCGGCGCTCGCGGCCGACCTGCCCGTCTCCCGGCAGGCGATCGTCAAGCACCTGACGATCCTGGAGGAGGCGGAGCTCGTGTCTTCGGCGCGGGCCGGCCGTGAGGTGCGCTACACGCTGCGTTCGCAGGCCCTCGACGCCACGGCGCGCTGGATGGCCTGGCTGGCAGGCGAATGGGACCGCAGGCTCAACGCCATCAAGCGGGCCGCCGAAGCCGAGGACCAGCCACGCCGACCGCAGTGAAGGCCACCTTCACTGCGCTGGTCGAACACAGCGGCGCGCACCGCCTCCGTTTGGGCCGTGGCGAGAGACGAGCGCGCGCAGGCAAGGCCACCTTCACTGCGCTCAACGCAGGCAAGGTGGCCCTCACTGCGCTCAGCGAACACAACGACGCGCACCGCCTCCGCCCAGGCCGTGGCGAGAGACGAGCGCGCGCAGGCAAGGCCACCTTCACTGCACCCAACGCAGGCAAGGTGGCCCTCACTGCGCTCAACGCAGGCATGGTGGCCTTCACTGCGGTCGGTGAGGGCTGGCTAGCGGGCTCGCACCAGGTTGATCACCGCGGCCGAGAGCTGGTCGGCGCCGTCCTCCTGGAGGAAGTGGCCCGCGTCCGTGATGGTCGGGTGCTCCCGGCCCTCGGCTCCCGGCATCCGCCTCTCCAGGATCGGGCGCATGCCCGCGGTGATCGGGTCGCCGTCGGAGAAGGCGCACACGAACGGCAGGTCGAGCTTTGTCAGGGTCTCCCACGCGGCCCGGTTGGCCTCGGTCGCGGGGTCGTCGGGGCTGGTCGGGACGAGCCCCGGCATGGCCCTCGGTCCCGCCTTGTACATCTCGTTGGGGAACGGGGCGTCGTAGGCGTCGCGCTCGGCGTCGGTGAGCTTCGTCCTGCACCCGGACTGCACGAACCGGGCGATGTCGAGCACCTGCGCCTTCTGCACCGCGTCGTGGAACGCCCACCACACGGCGGGCATGTCGTGGTCACCGGTGGGCAGCCCGGTGTTTGCGGCCACGACGCCCGCGAAGCGGCCGGGGTTCTCCGCCACGAGCCGCAGCCCGATCAGCCCACCCCAGTCCTGGCCGACGAGCGTCACGTCCCGCAGGTCGAGCGCGTCGAAGGCGAACGCCCGCATCCACTCGACGTGGTTGGCGTAGGTGTGGTCGGTGAGGTCGGCGGGCTTGTCTGAGCGGCCGAAGCCCACCAGGTCCGGCGCGATCGCCCGCAGTCCCGCGTCCGCCAGCAGGGGCAGCATCTTCCGGTACAGGAACGACCAGCTGGGTTCCCCGTGCAGGAGCAGCACGACGGGCCCATCGGGCGGTCCGGCCTCGACGTAGCCGACGCGGACGATCCCGTGCACCGGGTTGTCCACGTCGGCGTACAAGGCCGGGTAGTCGAAGTCGGGCAGGTCGGCGAATCGGTCTTCGGGCGTTCGCAGTAACCGCACGACGTCAACCGTAGTGGTTACGAGATGGCGACGGCTACCACGAGACCGAGCGCGACGTGGGCGGCCGCGACCACGAAGCTCGCCGGGGCGAACTTGTCGCTCTCCACCGTGGAGCGCACGTCGATACGGGTGACCCACTCCAGCAGGCGCACCGCGACGACCTGGGCGACGATGCCGATCAGGCCGTAGACCAGCGATGTGATCAGCCCCTCAGCGAGGTCGCTCGCCGACGTCCAGATGGCGACCACGATGATGAACGCCATCGACACCAGGCCCGACGCGGTGATGATCACCGCGTTCGGCAGGCCACGCCGCACCAGCTCCGACAGCTTGCCGGGCGTGGTGAAGTCGATCGCGTAGAACCCGAGGAGCATCAGCAGCAGGCCGACGACCGCGTAGAGCGCGATCGCGCCGATGCCCCTGGCCAGGTCGGAACCGAACGTGTCGGACAGCGCTACAAGCACGGAAGGTCTCCCAGATTGACTGATCGTTTCGGGTGGTTTATCACGATTCGGGGATGCGGTGGGGGACGAACGCGGCACCGTCGTCGGTGACGAGCCCCGCGGTCTCCCTGATGCCCAGCCCGGCGGCCTCGTCGCCGACGATCCACGCGCCGAGCGCGGGCCGGAAGCCGTCGAAGTCGGGCAGCGGGTCGAACGCCTGGTACACGTAGCCCTCCGCGCCGTAGACGCCACCCGTCTGCGTCTCGTAGCCGGGCGCGACGATCTGCACGTTCGCGCCCTCGCGGCCGAGCTTCGGTTTGCGGACGTACTCGGTGAGCAGGCCGGGCTGGTCGTTGAACGCGGGCAGCAGGTTCGGGTGGCCGGGGTAGTTCTCCCAGAGCAGACCGAGGATCGCCTTGTTGGAGAGCAGCATCTTCCACAGCGGCTCCACCCAGAGCGTCTGCGGCAGCGACTCGACGGCGTAGCGGCCGAACTCCTCCTCCACCACCCATTCCCACGGGTAGAGCTTCACGACCGTGCTCATCGGCGCCTCTTCGAGGTCGACGAACCGCTTGAGCAGCGGGTCCCAGCCGATCTCCTCGATCGCCAGTCCCACGGTGTCGAGCCCCGCCTCGGCGGCGGTCTCCTGCAGATACGACGTGGTGATGTGGTCCTCGCCGGTCGAGTCGGCGCTCGACCACGTGAAGTGCAGCTCCTTCGACGGCAGCGCCTCCCCCACCTGCGCCCAGCGCTCGACGAGTCGCTCGTGGATGGAGTTCCACTGGTCGTCGTCGGGGAACACGTCGGTCTTCCAGTGCCACTGCAGCACCGCGGCCTCGAGCAGCGACGTCGGGGTGTCGGCGTTGTACTCCAGCAGCTTCGCCGGGCTGCGGCCGTCGTAGCGAAGGTCGAAGCGGCCGTAGACGTGCGGATCGCGGCGCTTCCACGACTCGGCGATGTGCGGCCACACCCACTCCGGCAGCCCGAACTCGGCGTAGCGCTCGGTCAGCACCACGTGGTCGACGGCCTCGAGGCACATCGAGTGCAGCAGCTCCACGTCGGCCTCGACGGAAAGGACCTCGTCCATCGGCAGCACGTAGTGCACCGACTCGTCCCAGTAGGGCCGCTCGTGTCCGGAGCCGTAGCGCGCGGGCGTGCCGTAGACCAGCCCCTGCTCCTCGACGATGCGCTTCCAGTCGTGCCGAGCGGGGCGGGACTCCCTGTGCACCTATGAGCCTCCGCTCTTGCCGAAGCCGCCGCTGCTGATGCCGAAGCCGCCGCGCTGGACCGTCTTGCCGGACTTGGTGCTGATGTCCGCGTTGGCCGGCTTGGTGTAGGAGCCGCCCGAGACCGTGCTGCCGACCGTGCCCGTGCCGCCGTAGTTGTAGCGGTACTGCTGGAAACCACCACCGGGCAGGGGCAGGAACATGAACCCGCCGGAGACGTAGCCGTTGTGGCTGCGGACGTAATCCTCGTCGCAGTAGTCGTCGTTCTCGACGATCGTGCCGTCCTCGGTAGTGCACACGGCCGTGACCTGCTCCGGCGTGGCCACGAGGTACCAGCCCGCGACGAGCCCGACCAGGCCGACGGTGACGCCGCTGCCGATCAGCACCTTGCGCCGGGTCTCGGCCTTGCGGTCGGCCTCTGCCTGCGCCTGCTCAGCCTCGGCCCTTCGCTGCTCCTCCTCGGCGATGGCCCTGCGCCGGGCACGCTGTTCGGCCAGCGTGGGTTCCCTGGGCGTGGTGCTCTCGGCGTCTTGGAACCGCATGGAGCCACGCCGGGGTGGCTGCTCCTCGTTGGAGGGGTTGTCATCCGTCATCGAGCACTCCGTAAACCGCGGGACCTGCGCTCCCTCACCCTATCGACACCCGGGCACTCACTGGTGCGAACAGGCATCATGGGAACCGATGTCCGACGAGCCCAATCGGTTCCCGCTGAACAAGCCGGCCGTGCGCACCAGGGTGCTCATGGCGGGTGTGTTCGTCGGCGCCATCGTCGCCATGTCGCTGAGCTGGGTTTTCTCTTGGGGAGTCGAGACCGAGGCCGATCGTGTGCAGGCGGCGGAGGAGCAGGCGCTGACCGCCCGAAGGGAGGCGTTCAGCTCCCCGCCGGGCAGCTGCCTCACGTGGACGAAGCCCGACGCGAGCGACGTGAAGAGGGTCGGCTGCGCCCAGGAACACCTCTTCGAGGTCGCCGGTGTGGTGGACATCTCGGCGCAGTATCCGAAGGGCGCGAGGCAGCCGAACGCCGACGCATGGCGGACCATCACCGAGCAGCGGTGCGGGCAGACCGTGCGGGACTACCTCGGCAAGCCGATCGACCCGTTCGGCAAGCTGTCGCTCGGCGTGCTGCGGCCCGACGGGGAGCAGTGGGCGCAGGGCGAGCGGAAGCTGCACTGCGGCATCCAGTGGGTGTCTCCCGGCGGTGAGCTGCAGCCCCTCACCGGCAAGGCCAAGGACGAGAACCAGTCGAACGTCTGGGAGCCGGGAACCTGCCTGGCTCTCGTCAACAAGACCGTGGGTGATCCGATCGACTGCTCCCGGGAGCACTCCTACGAGATCGTCGGCCTGGTGAACCTCGCCAACCACTTCGACTCCTTCCCCTCCGCCGACGAGCAGGAGAAGTGGCTCGACACCGAGTGCAACCGCATCGTCGGTGAGTACACCGGTGGCGCCAACCTGCGAGACAAGGGGCTCATCCTCGGCTGGGACCTGCGCGAGAAGGAGAGCTGGGACGCGGGTTCTACGCTGGTGAACTGCAAGGTGGGCGCGACGCTCGAGGACAACAGCGGGCTTGCGCCGGTGCGGGGCAGTGTCGCCAAGCAGGCGCCCCCGCCGAAGACCACCGAGCAACAGCCGAGGCAGGGCGAGTCGAACCAGCCGAACCAGAACCAGCAGGGAGAGCGGGAACAGCAGGGTGGCTCCGAACAGAGCACCGGGGGCTGACGTGCCGGTGGACATGCCGCTGCGACGTTTCGAGGAGCTCGTGGCGGAGGCGCTCGACCAGGTGCCCGAGGAATTCGCGCGGGCGATGGACAACGTCGTGGTGCTGGTGGAGGAGCGCAACGAGGAGGAGCCCGACATCCTCGGCCTCTACCACGGGATCGCGCTCACCGAGCGCGGCCACGACTACGGCGGCGTGCTGCCCGACCGGATCTCCATCTACCGCGAGCCGATCCTCGCCATCTGCTCCAGCGAGGAGGAGGTGGTGGAGGAGGTGCTGATCACCGTCGTGCACGAGATCGCCCACCACTTCGGCATCGACGACGCCCGCCTGCACGAGCTCGGCTGGGGCTGACCTCCGCAGTGAAGGCCACCATGCCTGCGTCGAATCAACTCAGCGGCGGGTAGGGCGTCCGCGTGGTGGTGGTGGCAGACGGGCGGGCGGGCGCAGTGAAGGCGGCGTTTGCCGCGGTCAGCGGGACGTGTTCACCCGGGTGGGTTATGTCACTTGCGAGCCCGCCTGTGCCGAGGTCTGCTCCAGGCGTGGGCGGCGATGGTTCGTAGCGTTGAGCGCCGGCTCACGTGGCTGTTGGGGTCGAGCGCGTTCAGCAATCTCGGCGACGGTATCGGCAAGGTCGCGTTCCCGCTGCTGGCGGCCACCGTCACCCGCGATCCCGTACTCATCGCGGGCCTCTCTGCGGCCCAGTTCCTGCCGTGGCTGTTGTTCGCGCTGGTCGCGGGCGCGCTGCTGGACCGCGTCGACCGGCGCACCGCGATCGTGCTCGCCAACACCGCGCGGGCCGTGGTCGTCGGCGCGGTCGCGATGCTCGTGTACCTCGACGCCGTCTCGATCTGGCTGGTGTACGCGGCGGCACTGCTGATCGGGGCCGCCGAGACGGTGGCCGACAGCGCCGCGAACGTGCTCATCCCCGCCGTCGTCCACCAGGGCGGGCTCGCGAAGGCCAACAGCAAGCTCCAGGCCACCGAGATCGTGGGCCAGACGTTCCTCGGCGGGCCCGTCGGCAGCGTCACGTTCGCCGTGTTCGCCGCGCTGCCGTTCCTGCTCAACTCGGTGGCTTTCGCGTTAGGAGCGGCCCTGCTCGTCGCGCTGGCCGGCAGCTACCGCCCACGGGGACCGGCGCAACCTGAGTCCTCGCTGCGCGCGGACCTCGCCGAGGGCCTGCGCTGGCTCCGCAGCAACCCGCTCCTGCTGCGGCTCGTCCTCGTGGCGGGTCTGCTCAGCATGCTCACCGAGCTGGCACAGGCTCAGCTGGTGCTCTACGCGCTGGAGGACCTGCGCCTGTCCCCCGCCGCTTTCGGCCTGTTCGCTTTCGTCGGCGGCATCGGCGGGCTCATCGGCGCCGCCGTGGCGTCCCGGCTGCTCGACCGGATGGGCAGGCGGGCAGTGCTCACCGGCGGGATCGTCGTGTGCGGGCTCGCCTTCGGCGGGATGGGCTTCACCTCGGAGCCCGCGCTCTCGGCCAGCCTGTTCGGCCTGTTCGCGGCCGCCGTGGTGACGGTGAACGTCCTGCTGGCGACCGCGCGCCACACGCTCGTGCCCGGCGAGCTGCTCGGCCGGGTACTGGGCGCGTGGCGGACGGTCGTGTGGGGCTCGCTGCCCGTGGGCGCCCTGCTCGGCGGCGTGCTCACCGACGCGCTCGGCAGCCCGTCCGCCACGTTCGCGGTGTCGGGCGGGCTGCTGCTCGCGCTCGCCGCCGGGACGTTCGCGACGGTCCGGTTTCGTTAGGCGTCGCCCGAGCCCGGCTGGATCGTCTGCACGGTCAGCTGGTTGCCAGGAATGTTCTCACCCGCACAGCCGGTGCCGGGCACCTCGATGAACTTCGACTCGGTCTCCTGCGGTGCGTAGACGCGCAGTCCACGCACGTCGGTGGGACGGCACGCCGCCGGGTCGTAGTTGCGGACCTGCACGAACCCGACCTCGGCGTAGGCCATGTCGCCCGGGTTCAGCGTCACCGGGTCGCCCTTGGCGCCCTCGCGGAACGCCGCGGCGCCGACCTGGTGCCCGTCGTCGCCCGCCACATACGAGACGCCGGGGAACCCCTGGATCACACAGGCGTCCCCACTGACGTTGGTGAACTGCAGCGGCCGGTACTGCGTGCCTGCGGCCGCGTCACCCCGGCCGAGCGAAAGCCGCAGGTCACCGGCCTTGCACAGGCCGGATGCTTCGGCAGGGGCCTGCTGGCCCTGCGACGTGCCGGGCTCGGTGGTCTCCGAGGTCGGCTGCTGCTCCTCGGTCGTCGGCTGGGTCGTCGACTGTGCCGACGAGGAGCTGGACGACGTGGGCGCGCCCGCGTTCTGGGCCGCGTCCTGGGTGCCCTCGCCGCACGCGGCGAGCAGCAGGGTCAGGGCCGCTCCGGCAGCGGCGAGTGCCACGTGTGAGACGTCAACGCGCTTGTCGGTCATGGTCGCCTCCCTGTGTGCGTGACTACCCAGTGGACGTGTGCCACACACGGAGGGTTGCGTGACTTTCTCACCCGAAAGCCGGAAAGTGCGTCAAGCCATGCCCACGCCGGCCCAGTCGAGGCAGGTCCAGCCGTTGTCGGCCCTGGTCTCGAGCCGGACGATGCCGGTGTTCGGCAGCAGTCCCTTGTCGGCGACCTCGGGCTTCACGTTGTCGGCGAGCCATTCGGCGCCGAGGCGGATGGCGCCGCCGTGGCTGACCACGACCACCACGCCGTCGGGATCCACCTCGGCGTGTTTGGCCCGCAGGTCGCCGATCGCGGTGACGAACCGGTCGTGCACGTCCCGGCCGCTCTCGCCGCCCGGCATCGCCGGGCTCAGGTCGCCGCGCGTCCACGGGCTGACGGTCGCGAAGTACCGCTCGATCGCCTCGGTGTCGCCCCGGTCCTCCAGCTCTCCGACCTGGATCTCGTGGATGCCCTCCACCACCTGCACGTCCAGGGCGAGCGAGGAGGCCAGCGGCGCCGCCGTCTGCCGCGCGCGGGTGGCCCGCGACGCGTACACTGCCGCGACCGGCTCGCCCGCGAGCTGCTCGGCCAGCGCCTCGGCCTGCCTGCGGCCCAGCTCTGTCAGCGGCGGCCCCGGCAGTGCGGTGTTGAGCGTCCTGAGCACGTTCGCCTCGCTCTGCGCGTGCCTGACCAGGTACAACCTCACGCCAGTTCTCCTTTCCGCACCGCGTCCACCCACGCTTTCGCGTTGACGAAGTCGTCGTTGGCCGCGCCGGGCTCGATCGTCGCGGCGACGCCGTCGGCACGCGGGTGCGAGCCGAGGAACCGCACGTTGTTGCACCGCCTGCGCAGGGCCGCGAGCGCGCCGCCGATGCGCGGCTCGGCAACGTGGCCCTCGAAGTCGATGAAGAACCGGTACATGCCGAAGTTGCCCTTGATCGGGCGCGCGTCGAGCCGCGTCAGGTTGATGCCGCGAGTGGCGAGCTCGGTGAGCAGTTCGGCGAGCGCGCCGGTGCGGTTGGCCGCCGCGGCAACGATCGACGTGCGGTCGGCGCCGGTCGGCTCCGGCAGCCTGCCCGGCGGCCTGAGCAGGAGAAACCGCGTGCGCGCGTCGGGCACGTCGGCGACACCGGTGGCCAGCACGCGCAGCGGGTAGTGCTCGACGGCCACGGGTGCGGTGACGGCGGCGTCGTACTCTCCGCGCTGCACGGCGACGGCCGCCGCCGCGGTCGACGACGCGACCACCGTCCGCGCCTCGGGCAGGTTGCGCTCGAGCCACAGCCGCACCTGGGCGAGCGCATGCGGGTGGCTCGCGACGGTGCGCACGGTCTCGACGTCCTCTCGGGCGAGGACGCTGAAGTGAACGGGCAGCAACGCCTCGGCCACCGCCACGAGGGGGGCCTCCTCGGCGAGCCCGTCGAGGGTCGCCGTCACCGGCCCCTCCACGGAGTTCTCGACCGGCACGCAGGCGGCGTCGGCCTCGCCCTTGCGGACACTGGTGAGCGCTGCGGAGATGGTCTCGACGGGGGTCAGCTCCTCGTCACCGGCGAGGCTGCGCGCGGCCTGCTCGGTGAAAGTCCCCTGTGGTCCGAAATAGGCGATCCGTGGCACGAGGCAAGGCTACGGCGAGACGAGTTTCACTCGCATAGCCGGTAGGTCGGCCGGTTCTCCCGGTTGACGTTTTTTGCCATGCTGTACGCGTGACCGCCGAATCAGGCACCCACATCGCTCGCAACGGGTCGTCCCACGAAGCGCCGCACAGAACCCCGGAACTGGTGCTGTGCGCGCTCGACCGACCGCTCGTCGAGGCATGGGAATCCGTGCGGGACAACGTCGACGGCCCGGTGAGAGTCCACTCCGGATCGGTGCTCGACGTGCACGCACAGGCGGTGGTCAGCCCCGCCAACTCCTTCGGCTGGATGCGCGGTGGCATCGATGCCGTGTACGCGCGGGCGTTTCCCGGCATCGAGCAAGCCGTGCGCAGCGCGGTCCTCGCCTACCACGGCGGTGAGCTGCCGATCGGCGAGGCGGTGGTGGTTCCCACCGGTGAACCCTCGCCGGCGTGGCTGATCAGCTCGCCGACCATGCGGGAGCCCGGCGAGCTGCTTCCCGGCGACACCGTGCATCCCTACCTGGCCGCCAGGGCCGTCTTCCTGCTCTGGCGCGACGGCAGGCTCGACAACGGCACGGCTCTGCGCAGCGTGATCGACACGATCGCGATGCCGGGGCTCGGCACCGGGGTCGGCGGTGTACCGCCCGAGGCCTGCGCCAGGCAGGTCACGGCCGCGTGGGAAGAGGTCTTCTCCGCCCGCTGACCTGGGCCGTTCACTCAGACGTGCAGAACGTCACAGCCCGTTGAACGCCGGTAAGCCCTAACGTTAGATGCGCGTTACACACGTGTACGGCGCTGGCCCATCGACGGGCGAGGAGTGAGCGAATGCCACGGGTCCGTGAGCTGAGCCCCTATGTCGAGTTGCAGCGTGACCAGTGGCGTGAGCTGCGCCGCTCGACACCGCTGCCGCTGACCGCAGGCGAGCTGGTGAGGCTGAGAGGGCTTGGCGAACAGATCGACCTGACCGAGGTGGCCGAGGTCTACCTGCCGCTGTCCCGCATGATCAACCTGCAGGTGGCGGCACGGCAACGGCTGTACGAGGCCACCACCACGTTCCTCGGTGAGGACACGCGGGGCACCAAGGTCCCGTTCATCATCGGCGTCGCGGGCAGCGTCGCGGTCGGCAAGTCCACCACGGCACGCATCCTGCGCACGCTGCTGGCCCGCTGGCCGGACCACCCGCGCGTGGACCTCGTGACCACGGACGGATTCCTGTACCCGCGTGCCGAACTGGTGCGCAGGGGGATCATGCACCGCAAGGGCTTCCCGGAGAGCTACGACCGCAGGGCGCTGCTGCGGTTCGTCACCGACGTGAAGTCCGGTGCCGACGAGGTGCGGGCACCGGTGTACTCGCACCTCGCCTACGACATCCTCCCGGACGAGGAGCAGGTGGTGCGAAGGCCGGACATCCTCATCCTCGAGGGCCTCAACGTGCTGCAACCCGGCCCCCGGCTGACGGTGTCGGACCTGTTCGACTTCTCGATCTACGTCGACGCGCACACGGCCGACATCGAGCGGTGGTACATCGAGCGGTTCCTCGAGCTGCGGCACACGGCGTTCGCCGACCCGACGTCGCACTTCCACCACTTCGCAAGCCTGCCCGACGACGAGGCGCGGGCCGAGGCGAAGCACCTGTGGAAGACCATCAACGAGCCGAACCTCATGGAGAACATCCGCCCGACGCGCCCGCGCGCGACGCTCGTGCTGCGCAAGGACGCCGACCACTCGATCAACCGGGTCCGCCTGCGCAAGCTCTAGCACCCCACCCGACCGACCGCAGTGAAGGCCACCTTCACTGCGTTCAACGCAGGCAAGGTGGCCTTCACTGCGGTCGGTTGATACTCAGTGTGGGTGTGGTCGCGCACACCTCGCCCGTCTGCGTGCTGGCAAATCGGCCGAATCCGGCGATGATGTCCTGCGTGGGCACCGGGCCGCGCGGCATTCTCCTGCGCGCCCTTGGGCAGGCGTGGGTCGAGCGCGGCGGCGCAAGGGACGCGCTGGCCGACCCTGCGCTGCGAACGGTACTCGCGGCGCTCACCGTGCGGGCGAACGTGCCCGTTCCGCCCGCCGAGCTGATCGCCGCCGCGTGGGGGCCCAGTCCCCGCGCCAACGCGGAGGACGCGCTCGGCACCCGGATCTCGCGCCTGCGGACGCTGCTCGCGCCGACCGCCGACGTGACGTGGTCCGAGACCGGCTACCTGCTGCGCGTCGACCCTGGCCGCATCGACGCCGTGCGCTTCGAACGGCTGGTCGACAAGTCGCTCCGGGCCGGCCCGCGCGAGGGCGTGCGGCTGCTGAACCGCGCGCTCGCGCTCTGGCGTGGCCCCGTCGCCTATCCCGAGCTGACGCCGGGCGGCCGGGCGCACGACGAGGCCTTGCGGCTCGGTGAGCTGCGGTTCCGCGCGATCGAGCACCTCGCACGCTGCGAGCTGGCGCTGGGCCACGCGGGCGCCGCCGCCGACCGGCTGCTGGAGCTGCTCGCCGTCGAGCCGTTCCGCGAGCGGATGTGCGCGCTCGCGATGACGGCCCTGCACCGGGCCGGCCGGACCGCCGAGGCGCTGGAGACCTTCCGGCACGTCCGCGCGCGGCTCGCCGAGCTGAGCGCCGACCCGTCGGAAGAGCTCCGTGAGACATACCGCGCCATCGCAGGCGCGGAGCCCGACCGGCTCACCCGTCGCTGGCCGGTGCGCCCGCCCCGGCTCCCGCCGCCGACGTCGTTCCTCGGCAGGGACAGCGAGCTGGCACGGCTCACCGCGCTGGCGGGCCGCGAGCGCCTCGTCACGATCACCGGCGGCGGCGGGACGGGCAAGACACGCTTGCTGCTCGAAGCGCTGTCCACGATAGACGGTCCTTCGCCGACGGTGGAGCTGTCCACACTGGAGCCCGACGAGGTTCCGCTCGCCGTGGCCGCGGCACTGGGGGTGCACGCGCGCGGCACGGGTGACGACGTGCTCGGCGCACTCACCGACTACCTGAGCACCCAGCGGCTGCTGCTGGCGCTCGACAACTGCGAGCACGTGCTCACCGAGGTCAGGTCGCTGGCGAAGCGGGTGCTGCCGCGGTGTCCCGGCGTCCGGCTGATCGCCACGAGCCGGGTGCCGCTCGGCGTCGGCGGCGAGCGGGTGCTGCCGCTGGCCCCGCTGCCTTCCGGCGGTGAACCGCTCACGTCGGACAGCGGTCGCCTGTTCCTCGCCCGTGCCCGCCGGGTGCGGCCCGGCTTCGTGATCACCCCCGAACAGACCGGTCTGGTGCGCGGGGCGCTGCGGACGATGCGATGTCACCCGCTGAACATCGAGCTGACCGCGTCCCGCGCCGCCGTCCACGGGGTCGACGAGCTGAAGGACCTGCCACTCGAGGTCGTGGAGTGGGCCTTCGACCGGCTTGCCGTGGCCGACGCGGAGCTGCTGTCGGCGCTGACCGTGTTCCGGGGCGAGTTCGACCTGCGTGCCGCGGAGGCTGTCACCGACGCGGGCGGTGCGATCGCTGCCGGCATCACGCGGCTCGCGGAGCTGTCGCTGCTGACGGTGGAGGACGCGAAGAGCGCCCGGTTCCGGATTCCGGAGCTGGTGCGGCAGGTCGCCGCGCGGCAGCTCGCGGGGTCGCCGACCGAGCACAAGACGCGGGACCGGCACGCACGGTGGTGCCTCGATCTCGCCACCCGTGCGGCGGCCGAGGCCACCGGCGAGGACGATCGGGCGGCGGCCGCCCGGCTGCGCAGCAGCGCCGCCGACGTCACCGCCGCGCTGCGCTGGTCCCGCGCAGAGGAACCGGGGCTCGCGGGCGAGCTGGCCGGACGACTGGGACTGCTCTCGCCGTATCGGTCCGAAGTGGACTTCCTCGCGTGGCAGCTCGCGCTGGGAGAACTGGAACATCCGCTCGCGGCGGGCGCGGCGGCCCGCGCGGCCCTGCGGTACGGCGACATCGCCTCGGCCCGTGGGCTCGCCGAGCGCGGGGCGGGCCTCGCCACGACCGACGAGGAACGCTGTCTCGCGCTGCACACACTGGCGCTCACCGCACCCGACACGGAGTCGGCCAGCGCCGCCTGCCACGAGATCCTCGCGTTGCGCGAGGTTCCCGACGCACACCGCGTGGACGCGTTGGCCGTGCTCTCACTCCTCGACGCCGGAACCGGTGGCGAGGCGGCGGAAGCTGCCCGCTCACTGGCGGTCCCGTCCGCCCACCGCGCGTATGCGTGCTATGTGGACGCGATGGTGCGCCTGGCCCGCGATGTCGAGGACGGTATCGCCGCGCTCGGGCACGCGCGGGCACTGGCGCAGCAGGCGGACGCCCCGATGGTCGAAGGGGAGGCCACGTCCGCGCAGGTGACGGCGCTGCTGCGGCTGGGCAGGCTGCCCGAGGCCGCGAAGCTGCTGTTGCACAGCCTCGAACACTGGCAACGGCTCCGCGCGCCCGCCCAGCTGGAGGCCTCCACCCGGCAGGCGCAGGAGATCCTCGCCGCCGTGGGCGAGTCACCCGAGGCTGTCATCCCGGCGCTGAGCCGCTTCGTCGGCACGCTCGCCCGCTGACCATGCGACGCCGGGTGTTGATCGGACTCGCAGTGGTGGTCATCATCGTGACTGTGGTGTTCAGTGCCGCGTTCGCGTTCCAGCGCAAGCTGATCTACCTGCCCTCCGGCGGGCCGCTGCCGAGTGCGGCCGAGGTGCTGCCGTCCGGGCAGGACGTCACGCTCACCACGAGTGACGGCCTGCGGCTCGGCGCCTGGTACTTCCCCGTCGAGGACGCGCGGGCGGCCGTGCTCGTCGCACCGGGCAACGCCGGCAACCGGTCCCTGCGCCTGCCGCTGGCCGAGGCGCTCAACCGGCGCGGGATGTCGGTGCTGCTGCTCGACTACCGGGCCTACGGCGGCAATCCCGGCTCACCGAGCGAGGAGGGGCTCGCCCTCGACGTGCGCGCGGCGCGGGACTTCCTCGTGCGGCAGAAACCCGATCGGCTGCTCTACTTCGGCGAGAGCCTCGGAGCCGCCGTGGTCACGGAACTGGCCACCGAACACCCGCCCGACGGGCTCGTGCTGCGCTCGCCGTTCACCGAACTGGCCGCCGTCGGCAAGCGGCACTATCCGTTCCTGCCGGTGAACCTGTTGCTCCGCGACCGCTTCCCGGTCAGCGAGTACGCACAGCGGCTCCGCGTGCCGGTGACCGTGGTCTACGGTGCGGCGGACTCGATCGTGCCGCCCGAGCTGAGCAGGGCCGTTGCCGACGCGGCGAACGGCCGCGCCGTCGTCGTGCCCGGTGCGGACCACAACGACCTCGTGCTGCTCGACGGCCCGGAGGTGGTCGACGCCGTCGCGGAGCTGGCAGGCGGCTGAGGGGGCTCTCGGCCGATCGGCCGATCCGGGGCCTGAGCGCCAACCAGTTGGCCGATAGCAGAACTTCTCCCCCGCGACGACCCTGGTGAGTAAGAAAGCAACCCTGGAGCAGGGGGAGGCACACGATGCTCAACATCATCCTGACCTGGGTGGGCGCCGTACTCGGCATCACGGTGCTGCTGGCCATGGCCTGCGGCGCGTTCGTGCTCGACTTCGATGACAGCGGCGGCGCCCGCCGAGCGCAGCCGGACGTCGGCGAACCGACCACGCCCACCACCTGAGCCGTCACTGCCTGACGGCTTTTGGCAAGGCGATTCTCGCCTTGCGGATCTCCTCGATCAGCCGCGTCTTGCGCCGGTGGGTCTCCACGAGCCCGGCGAGGTAGGACCCGAACTCCTCGGAGGTCCCAGCCCGTTTGTGCAGTGTGCGCAGCCTGCGCAGCTGCACGGCGGCACGGGCGTAGGCCTGCGCGTCCTTCTGCGCGATGAGCTGCTCGACGTGGTCGCGGTAGGCGGGGGCCACCTCGGCGGGCGCGCGGCCGGCCGCGACCTTCCACGCCTCGTCGTCCCGATCCTCGGCGAGCAGCGCGGCCACGTCCACAGCGTCTGGTTCGGACTCGGGCCCGGGTTCCGGCGCCGGGACGCGCTGGGCTCGTTCCAGCGCGGCGACGAGCGGGCCCCTGATCCGACTGCCGTTCTCGTTCCCGAGCGCCTTCGCCGCGTGCGCGATGGCCTCGGTATGCCTGCCTGCCGCGCGCAGCACCCGCACGATCTTGAGGCTGACGTCGAGCCGCGGAAGCTGTTCGGAGAGCATGCGCACGACCGTGTCGACGTCACCGGTCACCTCGGCGTGCTCCTGGTTGAGCCGCTGCGCGGTGCGCCGCCTGCCGGCCGAGTCGTCGGCGACGGGCTCGGCCAGCACCTCATCCACAGTGGACTTCACGTGCGCGAGGCCCTTGTCCCCCAGAGGTTTCGCGAACGGGGTCAGCGCGATGTCCGGCCAGCCTGGTCGGCCGAAGGCCAGGCGCAGGATCCACTCCGCGAGCTCCTCCGGTGGCGGCGGGTGGGCCTCGCACGCCCGCGCGTAGAGCGACACCGCGCGGTCGAGCTGGTCGGCCGCCGCCCCGCTCGGCTCGTCCACGTCGCCGAGCGCCGTGATGATCTTGTCGACGGCCCTGCGCGCCAGTGGAGCCACGTCGGCCTGTGTGCCGCCGTCGAGCAGCCGCTGGAGCGTGTCGAGCACCGAAGCGACCTGTACCGACTCGGCAGCGGGAGCCGCGCCGTCGAGCAGGTCGCTGACCTGGGCCAGCTCGCCGTTCTCGGTCGCCTGCGCGCGAGCCAGCAACCGCCTGGCCAGCTCCGGGTCACGCTCGGCCTGCTCGCACAGGAGATCGGCGAGCACCAGCGCGTCCAGCGAACGGAGGTACGCACGCAGGTCCGATTGGCTCCTCACCCGCTCATCGTGTCATGCGAAGCACTCTCTTTGGTCACCGTGATGTGCCGATCGATCGCGGGCTGTGGTCGTCTCGGCGCCGGGATCACCACCTCGTCGAGCCTGCGCACGGCGACCGACCCCTGCAGGCGCAGAGCGTTCACGGAGCCCAGCGGGGTGCCGATGGGCGCAGACTTGATCGCGTCGAGGTCGCCGAGCAGGTACAGCCGCCTGCGCACCCGGGTGACGGCGACGCCGAAGGAACGTACCCGTTCGGCCCAGTCGTCACCGGTGAGATCCACGAGCACGGTGTCGAAATCGGTGCCGGGCAGGGTCCGCGCGGTGCCGACGGCGACGGCGAGCCGGTCGCGCACGGCCGCGAGCCACGCGTCCGCCTGCAGCCGGTTCGGGGCGACCACCGCGGTGCTCTCGCGCTCGGCTCCGGCCAGGAACCGGGCGATCGAAGCGTAGTCCGGCGAGGAGCCCCTGGTGTCGAGCAGCACCACCTCGGTGTCGATCCGGCCCGAGCCCTCCAGCACGTCGTAACCAGTGCTGTTGGCGAGCGCCCGCACGTTCGCGCCGTAGCGGTGCTGGCGCGTGAGCACGGCACAGCCGGGATGGGCCTCGGCGTCCTCGGGGGTGCGGATGCCGCAGTGGCCGAACGGCGTGGTGAGCGTCCAGCGGCGGACCTCGGGCAGGTTTCGGATGGCCTGCGGGCGCACGCGCGGGCCGGGGCGGCGGAAGTCACCGAACAGCACCGCCGTCTCGCGAGCCTGTGCTACCGCGAGGAGCACATCGGACAGCCGCGCGGAGCCCGCGTCGTCCACGAGCACCACGTCGAAGGGCTGCTCGGCGACGAAGCGCCTCGCGGCGGAGGCCCTGACGACCCGGCCGGTGAAGCCCGTCTCGTAGCGCCGCCCGTACGCCCGCTCGCCGAGCCACCACAGCCGTTCCTCCAGCTGCCCGCGCCTGGCGGCGCGGTCTGGGCTGCGGCCGCGTAGCTCCTCCCGCTTCGCGTGCACACCGGGCAGGTCCAGCCGGAGGCACTCGGCGTGGAAGCGATGGTCCTGATCGGACGCGACGCCCACCGAACGCAACTGGGCGATCCGGCCGCGCACGAGCTCCAGCCGCGTGTACGCCTCGGTCTCCTCGCGCGCGGCGGCGTCGAGCCGGTCGTGCGCGGCGGTCAGACCCTCCTCGATGCCGATGGCGTCGTCGTCGGTTAGCGGGTGCGCCTGCGCCCGGCAGTCCGCGATCAGCTCCTCGAGCCGGGCCCAGTCGGCGTCGGCGTCGCGCAGAGCCCTGCGGTCGGCGCGCCTGCCCCGGTAGAACCGCCTGCGGTTCTCCAGCCGGTCACTCAGCACGGACGCGGCGTCGGACACCGTCGCGAGCTGCGCGGACAACTCCCTGGCCTCGGCGAGCCGCGCGCGCTGGTGGGTCGAGTCGTGCCAGGCCTCGCGCGCCGCCCGCAGTTCGGCCTGCGCCGCGGCCAACTCCTCCGAAGCCTCGTCGTGCCGCCTGCGCGCCTCGGCGAACTCGGCCTCCAGCGACGCGGAGCGCTCGCGGTTCTCGATGCGCTGGCAGACGGCGAGGAAGGCGGCGTGGTCGTAGCCGGTGAGCTCGGCGTCCAGTTCGGCGAGCTGCTGCTCGACGGTGGTGATCTCGGCGAGGTGCTCCTGGATGACCAGGCGTTCCGCGTCGTGGCCGGGATCGATCGGCGCCTCGTCGGCCGCGGTCACCACAAGCACCCGCTTGCCGGCGCGAGCGAGGTCGGCGGCGGCGCTGTCGATCAGCGTGGTCTTGCCCGTGCCCGGCCCGCCCCACACCAGCCGCAGCCCGGGACGGAAGCACGCTCGGTAGGCGTCGCGGGCCCGGTCCAGTTCCCCGGCGGCGAGCTGGTCGGCGAGCGGGGCGTGCCCGAGTCCGCGCAGCTCGTGGGCCAGCCTTCGCAGCGACTCGTGCGCGCGCACCTGCCGCACCCACACGCGATCGCAGTCGGGTGGGAGCGGCCCGGGTACGCCGAGCCACAGCACGCCGCCCCTCAGCCGCGCCTTCGCGGGCACGGCGGGACCATGCCGAGGTCCCTCCGGTCCGGCGAGCCGGACGTCGTCGATGGGATCGACGCGCCGCCCCCGTACGTCGACGGCGTACTCGCCGTCGCCGGTCTGCCGGTACCGTCCCAGCTCGGTCCACTCGCCGCTCTGCCGGACGTGCTCGAGCTCCGCCTCGACCGCGCGAGCGGCCTCCTGCCGCCAATCGGCCATACCACCCCTCTCAATCCAGACCGAGTAAACCAAGAGTGCTGGTTTGGGTACAGAAAGTAATCCAAGAGTGTGATAGGCAGGGTGCCGTGACGCTCGACGACCTCAACCACCGGCTGCGGGAGTTCGCCGCCGCCCGCGACTGGGAACCCTTCCACACGCCCAAGAACCTCGTGATGGCGTTGTCGGGCGAGGTCGGTGAGCTGACCGCGCTCTTCCAGTGGCTCACGCCGGAGGAGTCGGTGAAGGCGCTCGACGATCCTCAGCTCAAAGCGGACGTTCTCGACGAACTGGCCGACGTGCTGCTCTACCTGACGCGCCTCGCCGACGTGCTCGGAGTCGACCTGCTCGACGCGGCGAACGCGAAGATCGACCGTAACGAGCTGCGCTTTCCCCGCTTGCCAACGGCCGATCAGCGCAATGCGCCGGATTCGCCGTAACGAAATCGGTCCGCGCCGCGAGAACCAGGCGAACCGGCCGATCACCGAGGAAGCGAGTCCATGGCGCACAAGCCGCCCGCGCACGCTGCCCGTGGAAAGCGCTCGTTCCTGTGGATCGGGCTCACGCTCGTCGTGTGCGCCCTGCTGTTCGGCATCAGCACGCTAGTCGGGCGGTCGAGCGTGGACGACACCTCCGACCGGTACGCGGCGCCGACCGACCTGCCGCCCGCGCCCACCCCGACCTATCGCGTCACCGACGTGATCGAGGGCGACCTGGTGCGCCTCGTGCCCGAGACGGGAGCCGCGATCACCCTGCGCGTGCGGGGCATCGACACCGCCCGCGCCGACGGCTGCCTCGGCAGGGAGACCCTCGCGTGGGCCACCGATCTCCTCGAGGGCGAGGAGGCGATCGTGGAATCGGTGGGGACCGGAGGCGGCAACACCCTCGGCAGGCTCATCCTCGCCGACGGGACCGACTACGCGGTCGCCGCGCTGGAAGCCGGCTACGCGATCCACGCCGGCGCCGACGTCAACAGCTCGTACGCGGGGATCCTGCGCGACGCGGAAGCGTCGGCCCGCACGCGGAATTCGGGAGTGTGGGCCCCGCCGTGCGAGGGCGACCTGGAAAGCCCGCCCACATCCGAGGCCCGGCCGACGACCACGACGACCGAGCCGTCGCCCGCCCCGCCGCCGGTGGTGGCCGAACCGGCTCCGCCCCCGCCGTCGCCGTCGCGCGAACCCGAACCGGAGCCCAAGCCTGAGCCGTCACGGGAGCCGGAGCCGTACTACGCCAACTGCCGGGACGTGTGGGAGGCCGACGCGGCTCCGCTGCACCGCTGGGAGCCCGGTTACCGCGAGGAACTGGACCGCGACGGCGACGGCGTGGCGTGCGACCGGGACCGTGAATAGCGGTCAGGCGAACTTGGTCTTGGGGCGCTCCTGCAGCTTCCCGTCCACGTAGACGTCCACCAGCTCGTCGGTGAAGGCGATCAGGCCCGCGATGCGCTCGCTCTCCGGCAGCGGCGTGCGGTAGGTCCAGGCCAGATCGGGCACCAGCTCGTCACCGGCACGCACCGAGAAGTACTGCGTGTCGCCCTTGTACGGGCAGCGCGTCACGCGGTCACTGGGCTCCAGCAGGTCGAGGCGCACGTCGACCTTCGGCAGGTAGTACCGCGTGGGCAGACCGGTCTCGAACAGCAGCTTCGGCGAGCGGGAGTCGGCCACGGTCACGCCGTTGACCTCGATGCGGACGTGCCGGGAGCTGGGCAGGATGTCGATACGCGTGTGAGGATCGCGAGGGTGGACGTAGACCTCCTCGTCCTCCTCGAACCAGGCGTCCATGGCGTCCCAGTCCAGGCGCACGTGGTCGCGCAGCTCGTCCAACGGGGACTCGGGGTAGTCGGTGACGGCGTCGATGGCTTCCCGCTCGCCCACCCTGAGCGTGGAGACCCGCCCCTCTCCGCGACTCGGCGACCGACGCGTCTGTCCGGTTGGGACGATCAACTCGGCGCGCACGTCCTCGCGCGGAAAGTAGTACGTGGGGTAGTACGGCACCTCCCACACCAGCAACGGTCGCGTGGTGTCGGCGACGACCTTCCCGGCAAAAACGGCGCGAACCCGCTTGGCGCCCCGCTCGGTCCGAACCCGGCCACGGCTCTCGGTGCTCATACGTTGTCGAACGTGAACCAAAGCGCGCTTATTTCCGCGCGTAACCTCGGGGTATGGCCATTGAGGTGTTGCTCGTCGACGATCACGAGGTGGTCCGGCGCGGGCTGCGGGACCTGCTGACCGACGAGCCCGACATCGAGGTCGTCGCCGAGGCGAGCACGGCCGACGAGGCGCTCGCCGTCGCCATGCACGTTGAGCCCGATGTGGCCGTTGTGGACGTCCGGCTCGGCGAGACCGAGACCGACGGCGTGGAGTTGTGCCGTGAGCTACGCGCCCGGCCCAACCCGCCGCACTGCCTGGTGCTGACGGCGTTCGACGACGAGGAGGCCATGATCGGCGCGATCATGGCGGGCGCCGCGGGTTACCTGCTCAAGCAGGTGCGCGGGCAAGACGTGGTCAACGCCGTGCGCGAGGTCGCGGCCGGGCGCTCGTTGCTCGACCCGGTGACCACAGCGCGTCTCCTCGACAAAATGCGCCACCCCGAGCCCGATCGGCTCGCCGAGCTGAGCGAGCGCGAGCGCAGCGTGCTGGAGCTGATCGGACAGGGCATGTCGAACCGCGAGATCGCCGAGCGCCTCTTCCTTGCGGAGAAGACCGTGAAGAACTACGTCACGTCCCTGCTCGCCAAGCTCGGCATGCAGCGCCGCACCCAGGCGGCGGCCTGGGTCGCCCGGCACGACGCGGGCAGGGGCGACTAGGCCGTGTCCTGACGATCCTCTGCCGCGCTGGCCCCGGGCAGGCGGCAACGGGATTGTCAGGACACGGCCTAACCCAGCGGGAGGTCGAAGGCCACGAGCGTGCCGAGGCTCGGCGAGGAGTTGATGAAGAACCTGCCGCCCGCCGCCTCGGCTCGCTCGGAGAGATGCCGCAGTCCGCGCTGGGCGACGTCGCGAGGTACGCCGCAGCCGTTGTCGCGCACCCGCAGTCGCACACCTTCCTTGTCTCGTTGGAGAGTCACCCTCGTCTCGCTCGCCCCGGAGTGGCGGACCACATTGGACAGTGCTTCGCGCAGCGCGGCGCGAATGTGGTCGGCCCGCTCGGCCGGGATGTCGGCGAGCTCGCCGGACAGTTCCAGGGTCGGCGGGTAGCCGAGCAGCTCACCGGCGATGCGCACCTCGGAGCGTGCGGACTCGGCGAGGTCGGTCGCGGCGGACTGGGGCTCGTGCGGTTCGGGCTCCGGCGAGCGCAGCGCCCGCACCGTGCCCCTGATCTCCTCGATTGTCTGGTCGAGCTGGTCGATGGCCTCGCCCAGCCTGGTGCCGTCGGCCCCGGCGAACCGCCTGCGCATGCGCCTGCGGACCCGGTCGAGCTGCATGCCCGCCGCGTAGAGGCGCTGCACGATCACGTCGTGCAACTCGCGGGCGATGCGCTCGCGCTCCTGGTAGAGCGTCACGCGGTGGCGGGCGTTGGCGCCCTCGGCGAGCGCGAGCACGATCCCGGCCTGGCTGGCGAACGCGGTCAGCATCTCCACCGTGCTCGCGGAGAAGGGCTCGGCGTCGCGGCGCCGGTAGACGGTCAGCACGCCGAGCAGGCGGCCGCCCTTGCCGAACGGGGCCGCGGCGAACGGTCCGTACGACCGGAGTTCCTCCGGCACGAAACGGGACGTGCGCGGATCGCTGGTGACGTCCTCTGCGACGATCGGTTGCCCGCCGGCCGCGACCCGGCCCGCCGCTGACTCCGCGGGCAGCACGAGCCCGAGCAGGCCCGCGGTGTCGGCGCCGTGGGCGGATTCGACGGTGACCCTGCCGTCATCGGCGCGCACCATGACGACGCCGAGGTCGGCGTCGGCGAGTTCGGCGGCGTGGCGCACGACGGAGCCGAGCACGGCGCCGGGGTCGTCGCCGGACAGCGCCGTCGTCGTGATCTCGGTGGCCGCGGACAGGGCTCGGGCGGCAAGGGTTGGTTCCATCAGCAGCATCAAGGTTATGCGCCTCCGTGAGCCATGGCCGCCTCCCGCACTGTGATCTGGCCTTCCCGGACCTCGAGCACCAGGTCGGCGCCGGCCACCTCCTCCGGCCGGTGCGTGACGTGCACGACGGTCTTGCCCGTGAGCGCGGTGTCCAGGTTGGCCAGCACGACGTCGGTGGTGGCCTCGTCGAGGTGCGCGGTCGGCTCGTCGAGCAGCACCAGGTCGGCGTCCTCGGCGGCGAGCAGGGCCCTGGCGAGCGCAAGCCGCTGTGCCTGCCCGCCCGAGAGCCCGGCGCCCGCACTGCTCAGCACGGTCGACAGCGGCAGTCCCGGCAGCCCCGCGGCGAGCAGTGCGGTGGTGAGCTGCTCGTCGGTGGCGTGCGGGTCGGCGAGCCGCAGGTTCTCGGCGACGGTGGTGGACACCAGCTGCGGCTCCTGTGGCGCCCACGCGACGCGGGCGGGCAGGCTCGCGTGCCCGCGCTCGGGTGGGAGGAAACCCAGCAGCGTCGCCAGCAGGGTCGACTTCCCGGCGCCCGACGGACCGATCACGGCGACGTGGCTGCCGGCCGGGATGTCGAGATCCACGTCCCTCAGCACGGGTTCCGGGCTGTCCGGCCAGCGCACGTCCACGCCGCGCAGGGTGATGGCGGCCCCGCCGTGCACCACGCGGTCGCCTGGCTCGGGAACCTCGCGGTCCCAGAGCCGCGCGAGCCGGGCCTCGGCCTGCCGCAGCGAGTCCCAGTGTTGCGCGGCGGGCGGCAGGAGTGCGAGCACCTCGGCCAGTGCGAGCGGCACGAGCGCGAGCAGCGGCGTCACCACGGGGTCGAGTGTTCCGGCCGCGACGGCGCGGGCGGCGAACCACGTGCTGACCACAGCCGCGCTGCCGGTGGCGAGCGTGATCACGGCGTCGGCGGCACCGGCACCCAGCGCCTGCCTACGTGACACCCGCGCCAACGTCGCGTCGGCCGCGGCGAGTTCGGTCCGCCGAGCCCGGTGGGCGCCGAACGCGACCAGCTCGGCCGCCGCGTCGAACAAGCCGAGCACCTGGGTGGCGACGGTGCGACGGCCCGAGGACAGCGTCGAGGTCGCCCGCCGTTCCACCGCGAGCGCGAGCGCCGGAGCGAGCACGGCGGCGACGAGCGCCGCCACAGCGAGCGCCACCCCGGCCTCGGGCAGCACCGCGGCCTGCACGGCACACGCGGCGAGCACCACCGCGGCCGCGACGATCGGCGGCGTGATCACGCGGGGCAGCAGGTCGCGCACCGTGTCGACGTCGGCGACGAGGCGGCGCTGGCCTTCGCCTTCGCGCAGCCCCAGCGTGTGTGCGGGGCCGAGGCGCACAAGTGCCCGCCACAGCCGGACCCGCAGCCGCGCGGCGACCCGGAACGCGGCGTCGTGGGTCACGAGCCGTTCGGCGTAGCGGAGCCCCGCGCGGGCGAGGCCGAACGTGCGCACGCCGACCACCGCGACGGTCAATGTGAGGATCGGCGGCTGCTGCGACGCCTTGGCGATCAGCCAGCCAGAGGTGGCCGTGAGCGCGACACCGGCGATCAGCGCGGCGGCCCCGAGCGCGGCACCGGCCAGGAACCGGCGACTGACCACGTTCCGCAGCCGAGCATGCCCGCCAGGGCGGTCGTTCTTCGGCACCCCACGACCGCCCTGGCGAACGTCGGTGAGCTCCTCCCCCGCGTCGAGGGCGGAGCGATCATGGGCGGCGATCACCACGGCGGCACCCTCGCGCTGGGCCTCCCGGACCGTGGCGAGCACGCGCTCGGCGTTCACCGCGTCGAGGTGGGCCGTCGGCTCGTCGAGCAGAAGCAGCCACGCACCGGCCCGCACCCGCAGTAGCGCACGGGCCATGGCGACGCGTTGCCGCTGCCCGGTGGACAGGTGACTCACTGGCTCAGCCACCAGACCACTCAACCCGAGCCGGGCGAGCACGTCGTCGCGGTCGAGATCGTCCGCGCCGGGTGCGGCGAGAGCGAGTTCGTCGCGCACGGTGCCGCCTGCGAACGCGGGTGACTGTGGCACCCACGCGACCGAGTCACGCCATGCCGACATGTCGACATTTTCGAGTGGTGTCCCGTCGACCGTGACCGTTCCCGCGTCGGGCCTGGTGAAGCCGAGGAGCACGGAAAGCGTGGTGGTCTTGCCCGCGCCGCTGGGCGAGCGGAGCCAGAGGGTGGAGCCGGGCCGGACGGTGAACGACTCGCCGTCTGGCGCGTAGCCGTCCCTTCTGCGGACGCGCAGGCCGCTGACGCGGACCTCCCCGCGGCGCGGCGGCTCCGTTCCCTCGGGTGCGGCGGGTTCGGCGAGGACGTCCGCGACCCTGCGGACGGCTTCGACACCGTCCTCGCTGGCGTGGAAGGCGGCGCCTGCAGTGCGCAGCGGCTGGTAGCACTCGGGCGCCAGAATAAGCACGCCGAGGCCGATGGCGAGCGACAGATCGCCGGAGACCAGCCGGACGCCGATGACCACGGCGACGAGCGCCACCGACAGCGTCGCGGCGAGTTCGAGCGCGAAGGCCGACGAGAACGCGACCCGCAGGGTGGACAGCGTGGTCCTGCGGTGCCGGTCGCTGACCCGGCGCACGGCCTCGGCCTGTGCCTCGGCGCGACGGAAGGCGGCGAGCACGGGCAGCGCGCGCACGAGTTCGAGCAGGTGACCGGAGAGACGCTGCAGTGCGTCGGTGGCCGAGGAGACCTGGTCGGCGGTGTACTTGCCGATCAGGATGGCGAACATCGGCAGCAGCGGCAGGGTCAGTGCGATGAGGACGGCCGAGGGCCAGTCGGCGACGAGCACGGCGGCGCCGACGCCGACCGGGATCACGGCCGCGGTGACGAGCGCGGGCAGGTACTCGGTGAAGTAGGCGTCGAGCGCGTCGAGGCCCTTGGTGGTGAGCGCCGTGAGCTGGCCTGGCCCCCGGCGGGCGATCCATTCGGGACCGAGGCGCAGCGCGTGGTCGACGACCTTGGAGCGCAGTTCCTCCTTGGCGCCCGCGGCGGCGCGGGCGGCGACCACGCGGATGCCCCAGCCGACGAGCGCGCGGGCGAGTACCACGCCGAGCAGTGCGGCGAGCGCGCCGGCGTGGCCGCCGGTCCTTCCGGCGACGACGGCCGCGAGCACTGAGGCGAGCAGGAACGCCTGCGCGACGAGTGCGGTGGCGTTGAGCAGTGCGAGCACCCCCGCTAAGGCCAGCGCCCGGCGCGCCGAGGCCGAGAGGGCCGGCAGCGCGCCGAGCGGACCTCTTCCCGTCCGCAGTGCGTCCACTCTGGACACATAGGCGGAAAGGGGTGTGCGGACGGGAAAGTTCATCGGGGCACGTGCACCTTCGGGATGTGCTGGGTGCCGATGCGCCTGCGGAACACCCAGTAGGTCCAGCCCTGGTAGACGAGCACGGCCGGCGCGCCGAACAACGCGACCCAGCTCATGATCGTGAGCGTGTAGGGGCTGGAGGATGCGTTGTCGACCGTCAGCGAGTTCGCGGCGTCCAGTGTGGACGGAAGCACGTCGGGGTACAGCGCGCCGAACAACACGACCGCGGCCGACACGATGACCACGCCGAGCGCCGCGAAGCCCTGCCCCTCCCTGCCGAGGGAGAGGCGCCACCACGCGACGAACGCGGCGGCGGCGGAGACGGCGAGCGGGACGAGGGTCCACGCCGACCCTTCCCGCCACTGCACGAGCAGCATCAGGGCGACCACGGGCAGCAGCGCGAAGGGCAGGATACGGACGGCGAGGCGCCGAGCGCGCTGGCGTATGTCGCCGTCGGTCTTGAGCGCGAGGAACGCGGCGCCGTGTACGAGCGAGAAGCCGACGACGGCGAGCCCGCCGAGCACGGTGTCCCAGCGGACCGACTCGAACGCCGTGCCGACGCGGTCGCCGTCCGCGTCCAGCGGCAGGCCGAGCACCGAGGTGCTGAGCAGCAGTCCGACGCCGAACGGCGGGATCCACGAGCCGATCATGATCACGCGATCCCAGTTGCGCCGCCAGCGAACGGAGTCGACCTTGCCGCGGTATTCGAACGCGACCCCTCGCCCGATCAACGCGAGCAGGACGAGCAACAGCGGCAGGTAGACCGCCGAGAACAGGCCCGCGTACCAGGCGGGGAACGCGGCGAACATCGCGCCGGCCGCCACGATGATCCAGACCTCGTTGCCGTCCCACACCGGGCCGATCGTGTTGATCATGACGCGCCGCTCGGTGTTGTCGCGGCCCAGGATCGGAAGCAGCATCCCGACGCCGAAGTCGAACCCCTCGAGGAAGAGGTACCCGGCGAAGAAGAGGGCGACGATGCAGAACCAGACCGTCTCGAGGTCCATCAGCGCGGCCCTCCGACCGATGTTTCAGGTGAAACCAGATTTCCCCAAGTTGTGCACAACAGCCCGAGTTGTCCACAAATTGCTGGCAAGACCCCGTGGATACCTTCGAACTGGGTAGGCTGGCAGCGGGGTCGCCCCCCAGGGAGGGTGGGGGGTTGCCTACGGAACCCGAACATCGTTTCCCTCCTCCTCAGTAGGCGAACGCGAGCGCGTCGTCGTCGGTTTTGTCGGCTCCCTCGCCCTCATCGGGCTCCGGTTTCTTCGGCGGCATCACTCCTTCGACCCCGCCGCGGACGTACTTGGCGATCAGGAACACCTCCACCACCGCGAGCACCGCGTACAGCGCCGTCAGCGAGATCAGCGACGTCCACACCTCGCCCGTCGACACGTTCGACACGGCCTGCGCGGTGAACATCCACACGCCGTCCACGCCCGTCGGGTTGGGCACCACCACGAACGGCTGCCGCCCCATCTCCGTGAAGATCCACCCCGCGCTGTTGGCGATGAACGGCGTCGCGATGCTCAGCAGGGCCACGCGGGGGAACCACTTCGTGTCCGGGATCTGCCCCTTGCGCGTCAGCCACAGCGCGAACACTCCGACGGCGGCCGACAAGGCGCCGAAGCCGATCATGATCCGGAAGCCCCAGTACGTCACGGGCAGGTTCGGCACGTAGTCGATCGGCTGGCCGGCCAGCTCACCGAGCGCCGGGTCGTCCGGGTAGTGCGTGCCGTACCGCTCCTGATACTCGCCCACCAGGTCCTCGATGCCCTTGACCTCCGTGTCGAAGTCGTTGTGCGCGAGGAACGACAGCAGCGCGGGCACCGAGAACGTCTTCACGTTCTCGCAGTTGGCGTCCCGCACGTCCCCCACCGCGAGGATCGAGAAACTCGCTGGCCGCTCGGTGTGGCACAACGCCTCGGCCGAGGCCATCTTCATCGGCTGCTGCTCGAACATCAGCTTGCCCTGCACATCGCCGGTGACCGCCAGCGCTGCGAAGGCCACCACGCCGGTCCACGCGCCGAGTCGCAGCGACGAGCGCCACACCTGGCGGTCCTCGTCCTGCTCGCGCCGCTTGCGCCACAGCCGCCACGCCGCGATGCCCACCAGGAAGGCGGCCACCACCGAGAACGCGCCCGCGATCGTGTGCGGGATCGCGGCCAGCGCGGTGTTGTTGGTCAGCACCGCCCAGATCGAGGTCATCGTGGGCCTGCCGTCCACGAACTCGGCGCCCACCGGGTGCTGCATCCACGAGTTGGCGGCCAGGATGAAGTACGCCGAGGCCACCGTGGCCAGCGAGAACGCCCACACGCACGCCAGGTGCACCCGCTTCGGCAACCGGTCCCAGCCGAAGATCCACAATCCGAGGAACGTCGACTCGACGAAGAACGCGACCAGGCCCTCCATCGCCAGCGGCGCCCCGAACACGTCGCCGACGAAGCGTGAGTACGCGCTCCAGTTCATGCCGAACTGGAACTCCTGGACGATGCCGGTGACCACGCCCATCGCGAAGTTGACGAGCAACAACTTGCCCCAGAACTTCGTCATCTTCAGATAGCGCTCGTTACCGGTGCGAACCCACGCCGTCTGCATGCCGGCGACCAGAATCGACAGACCGATTGTGAGCGGCACCATAAGAAAGTGGTAGACGGTCGTGATGCCGAACTGCCACCGCGCCAGATCCAGGACCTCCACGTATCCGACTCTCCTCCCGCTGACCCCCTCCTTGTCAGGTCCCGTGGTCCTGACCTGCATGGGACGTTGGTCCCACCCGGAGACGAGGGCGCGCCGCGAATTGCTTTTCGGTCCACCGAAGAAAATGATGAGACACGCCTGGAAATTGTTCGTCCGCTACCGAAAAAGGCGATTCGCAATCCCCATCAGCTAGGCATTTAACTACCTACCCTTTATCGTGGAAGAAGAAAAGGGGTGAGAATTTCCGATGTCCTCCGCACTGCTGGCCTTCATCGCGACGTTCGCGCTGGTCGTGGCCGTGGAACTGCCAGACAAGACCACGGTGGCGACGCTGGTGCTGACCACGCGTTACCGGGCGCGTGCGGTGCTCACGGGCGTATCGGTCGCGTTCGCCGTGCAGGCCGTCATCGCGGTCGCATTCGGCAGCGTGCTCACCCTGCTTCCCGACCAGGTCGTCTCACTCCTCGTCGGCGTCCTTTTCGGTGTCGGCGCCGCGATGCTGCTGCGCGAGGGCTACCGCCAGGGCGAGGACTCCGGGCAGGACGCGGCCCGGCTCGGCAAAGCCCCGGTGCCGTTCCACCGCGCCGCGCTCACGTCGTTCGCGGTGATCTTCGCGGCAGAGTGGGGCGACGCCTCCCAGCTCGCCACCGCCGGCCTCGCCGCCCGCTACAGCGAGCCGGTAGCGGTCGGCCTCGGCGCGTTCCTCGGCCTGGTCGCGGTCGCCGCGCTCGCCGTGTTCCTCGGCGGCAAGATCCGCAGCAGGCTGCGGCCCCGCCTGATCCAGCGCTGCGCGGGGTTCGTGTTCGCCGCGTTCTCGGTGTTCGCGCTCGGCTCGGCGCTACTGGGCTAGGTCGTATCCGACAGCCCGGCTGCCGGTCGCCCGGCAGAGGATCATCAGCCGCGACCTAGTGCCCTCCGCCGGAAGTCTGTTGCTTGAGCCGGTGGATCCAGGTTCCCGCTGGCAAGGCGCGGGGTTCGTACTGGGCCGTACTTGGGCGGACCGGCAACGCAGCCAGCGGGAAGCTGGGCCGCCGAATTATGTGGCGAACTTCCGGCGGGGGCACTAGCCCTTGAGCACCGTCGCGAGAGCGGCGGCCGCCTCCACGACCCTCGGCCCGACCGTCGCGTGTTCGAGCGGCTCCAGCGACACCACGCCGATGCTCGCCCGCAGGCCCAGCACCCCGCGCACCGGTGCGGCCAGCCCGTACGTGCCAGGCTGCGGCTCCCCCGAGGCCACCGCCCAGCCCCTCCCCCTTGCCCGCAGTGCCAGCGCCTTGCCCGCGGCGCCACGCGAGACGGGATGCCTGCTACCGATCCGGTACGCCACGTGCAGCGCCGTCCACGACGGCTCCGCCACGGCGATCACCTGCAGCTGATCCCCCTCCGCCACGGAAAGGTGCGCTGTCGTGCCGCCCGCTTCGGCGAGCTCCCGCAGCACCGGCTGCGCGGCCTCCCTCAGCTGGGGCAGCATCTGCCCGGCCAGCCGCAGCACGCCGGCGCCGAGCCGGACCTTGCTGCCGTCCCGCCACACCAGCCCGCGTTCCGCGAGCGGCACGAGCAGCCGGTACACGGCGGGCCTGCTCGTGCCGATGGTGGCGGCGAGCTCCGAGATGGTGGCGGCCTCGCCCCCGGCGTCGGCCACGGCTTGCAACAGGGCGAGCCCGCGATCCAGTGTCAGCGAGCTCTCCCTGCTCACAGCAGGCCCAGGCCCTTCAGGTCCGCGATCGGCTCGTCGAAGGTGGCCGAGGCGTACGACGCGAACACAGCCCTTACGGCCTTCGCCGCCTCGTCCGACAGCTCGGCGGCCTCGCTCGCCAGCGCCTCGCCGTCGGTCGACGCGAGCGCGTCGCGCACGTTGCCGCCGGAAAGGCACCTCGCCGACGCCACGAGCAGGTTGAGGAACCCGTGGTGTTCGAAGCCGCTGTCGGCGTCCACGTGGCGAACGGCGCGATGCAGGCTGTTGGTGGCCTTGAACGCCGCTCCGGAGAAGCTGCTCACCACGGAGAGGAAGTCCGCGACCTCGTCGACGCTGGGGAAGTTCTCTCTGGACAGACCCCCGCACCTGATCTTCGGCCAGCTGCCGTGCTCGATCACCTTGCGGACGCCGTCGAGCCAGCCGACGCCCCTGCGCGGCTCCACCACGCGGACCACGTCCTCCGGCACGAACTCCGACACCCGTTCGAGCCACACCTCGTCGACGTCCGACGGGGCCGGCATCTCCACCATCCTCAGCGCGAGCAGCTCGTTGCGGGACTCGACGATCGAGATCGCCTTGGGCACCCCACCGAGGCCGGTGTCGATGATCAGCGAGAGGGGCAGCGGCTCCTTCGGCCTGATCTTGATCAGCTCGGTGATCAGCTCCGGCAACCGGGACGCCTGGCACAGGAACACCCCGAGCACACCGGCGTGCTCACCGGCCCGCGTCTCGAAGTGGCCCTTCAGTGCCTCCGGCATCGTGGCGTCGCCGGGAGGGAACAGTGCCGAGTCGTCGACCAGCCTCGCGAAGAGCGGAGGGATTCCACGAGGGCCGGGGGGCGTGAGTTCCACAGCGCTTGACACGAGACACACGCTAGTAGCGTCCGAAATAAGGACGACAGTGGCCGTCCACCGGACGCCTCAACGCGGTCAAGGTACCGTGCGCGCCTGTGCCGCGAGCCGCACGCCGACCGCGACCAGCAGCGTGCCGGTGACCGCGTCGAGGGCCCTGCGCACGCGCGGGATCGCCAGGAGCCTGCGCATCGCGCCGACCACGTTGGCCACGACGCCGAACCACAGCGCCGTGAGCACCACCGGGATCGCCGCCGTCAGCACCGTGTCCGCGACCGTCGGATCGGCGGGCAGGAACTGCGGGACGAGCGCGACGAAGAACACCGCGCACTTGGGGTTGAGCACGTTGCACAGCAGGCCGTCGCGGAAGGCCCGCCGGGGATCCGGGGGCGCGGCGGGCTGCTCCGGCTGCCCGGCGCTACCGCGGCGGGCCGCCCACAGCGCCTTGCCGCCGAGGTAGAGCAGGTAGGCCGCGCCGGCCAGCTTGACGACCGTGAACGCCACGGCCGAGGCGGCGAGCAGACCGGCTACACCGACGGCGGCGACCACCGACCACACCAGGATTCCCGTGGCGACGCCGAGCGCGGCGCCCATGCCGGAGACGCGCCCGCCGACGGCCGAGTGCCGCAGCACGACGGCGAAATCGGGTCCCGGCGACATGGCCCCGAGCAACACCACACCGGCGAAGGGAAGCAGCTGTGACCAGGGCACGTGAGGATCCTACTCGGAAGAACGGCTTCCCCCGACCAGGAAAACAGGTTAGCCTCACCTAAGTTGGAGGTGAGTGGTGACCGAGACACAGTCCCGCCGGCCGCAGACCCCGCAGCCTGCCGAGCGAGCCAAGACCATCGCGCTGCGCAACGGGCCGGCGATCCTCATGCCCGCCCTCGACCGCAGGGCCGGCGACGACGAGCGCGTGGTCCCCGTCCTGCAGCACGTGCACGCCAGCGGAAGCGTGAGCATCCTGCTGCCCGACGACCACCCGATCGTCACCTCGGCCCGCGCGGCCGACAGCGGCGAACTCGCGATGATGATCGAGCTCGCCGACCAGGCACCGGTCGACCTGCGCGAGCCGATCAGGGGCCTGCTCTGGATCACCGGCTGGCTGCGACCGCTCGACGAGCGCGCCGCGAGGGCCCGCGCGGTCTCCATCGCCAGCACGCGCCCGGACCCGCGTCTGCTCGACGTCGGCCACGGCGTCGCCGTCCTCCGGCTCAACCCGGCCTCCATCGTGCTCGCCGACTCCGAGGGCACCCACTCGCTGAGCGCGCCGAGCTTCAGCTCCGCCAAGGCCGACCCGTTCTGCCAGTACGAGGAGCAGTGGCTGCGGCACCTTGAGACCGCGCACGCCGACGTCGTCGGGCAACTCGCGAGGCATCTGCCCGAGGAGCTGCGCGACGGCCGCATCCGCCCGCTCGGGCTCGACCGTTACGGCCTGCGGCTGCGCGTGGAGTCCTGCTACGGCGACCACGACGTCCGGCTCGCGTTCTCCAAGGCGATCCACAGCCAACCGCAGCTCGCGATGGAACTGCGCAGGCTCGTGGGCTGCCCTTTCCTGCCTCAGGCTTGACCTGCGCTTCTCACCGGCTGGGGTAGCGTGCCCCGGTGTCGATAGGCCGTGACTGGCTGAACCCGGCCGCGCCCGCGAGGCCCGCCGTGGTCGCCGAACCCGCGGAGCGGCGCGCGCTCGTACTCGAGCTGGTGCTCGTCTTCTCCATCACGCTGGGCCTCTCCGGCGCGCGCAGCCTGCTGTCGCTGCTGGACTCCCTGCTGCGACCCGAGCCACTCAACGAGCAGCAGGTGGCCATCAACGTCTCACAGGCGGCGATCGGCGTGCTCGACCTGCTCAAACAGCTGCTCAGCGTCGTACAGCTCGTCGGCTGGGGCGCGCTCGGGCTGTACCTGCTGTGGCGGGGCGGTATCAAGCTCGCCGAGATCGGGCTGGACGGCAGGCGCAAGGGCAGGGACGCCAAGTGGGCCGTCGGCCTGACCGCGCTGATCGGCATCCCCGGGCTGGCCCTGTACTTCGCCCTGTGGCAGCTCGGGCTCAACCTCGCGGTGCAGCCCTCGACGCTCGGCGAGTCGTGGTGGCGGCCGATCACGCTCACCCTCGCGGCGTTCGGCAACGCCTTCGCCGAGGAGGTCCTCGTCGTCGGCTACCTGCTCACCCGACTGCGCCAACTCGGCCTCCGGGAGAACTCCGGGCTGCTCGTGGCTGCCGTGCTGCGCGGTTCGTACCACCTCTACCAGGGCATCGGCGGCTTCGTCGGCAACCTCGTCATGGGCCTCGTCTTCGGCCGGATCTGGCAGCGGACCAACCGGCTGTGGCCATTGGTCGTAGCTCACACCCTCTTGGACGTGTTTGCGTTCGTCGGATACGCGTTCCTGCGTGATCATGTCTCGTGGCTCCCGTGATGGTTGCGGGAGTGTTCGAACACATGTTCTAATGAGAGGGCCTGGTTCGCAGGGGATGCGGAGGAGCCGGGCCCGACGACGCAGGACGAGGCCAGGAGGGGCACATGGCTTGCAAGATCACTCACCGGCTCAACGACCAGCAGATCCGGTTCGCCAACCGCGACGCCGCCGAGCGGTACGCGGAGATCATGGGCGGAGGGGTCGAGAACTGGGAGTTCGCCACGGTGCCCGCCACTTCGGCTCCGGCGTGGCCGCACGTTCCGAAGCCGGCGGCGCCAGGCGCGGCACGGCGCTGATCCCTCGCGCGTGAGGGGTAGCGGCCCGGCCGAGTCATTACGCTCACGTCCGTGGAAGACACCATCAACCCGGGCGTGGACAGCGAGGTCGGGCCGCTGCGCTCCGTGCTGCTGCATCGCCCCGGCAACGAGCTCAAAAGGCTCACCCCGCGAAACAACGACCAGCTCCTCTTCGACTCGATCCCCTGGGTGGACCGCGCGCAGCAGGAACACGACGCGTTCGCGAGCGTGCTGAAGGAACGCGGCGTCGAAGTGCTGCTGCTCTCCGACCTGCTCCGGGAGGCGCTGGCGGATCCGAGGGCCTACGCCGCCGGGCTGCACGCGGCCGTGGACGACCGGCGGCTGGGCACCGACCTGGCCGACTCGCTGCGCTCGCACCTCTCGGGCGTCGGGGCGGCCACGATGGCCGAGGTGCTCATGTCGGGCATGACATTCGAGGAGCTGCCGGCCTCGGAGGGCGCCTCGCTCGTGCGGAAGATGAACCATCCACACGACTTCGCGGTGGACCCCCTGCCGAACCTCCTGTTCACCAGGGACTCGTCGGTGTGGATCGCCGATCGCGTCGCGGTCTCCTCACTGGCGATGCCCGCGCGGCGCAGGGAGACGGCCCTGCTCGACATCATCTACGCCTACCACCCGCGCTTCCACGGCACCGTGCGCGCGTACGGCGCCCACTCGGCGCCCGTCGAGGGCGGCGACGTGCTGCTGCTGTCGCCTGGGGTGCTGGCCGTGGGAGTCGGTGAGCGCACCACCGCGGCGGGCGCCGAGTCGCTGGCGCGCTCCGCGTTCGCCGACGGCATCGCGCACACCGTGCTCGCCGTGCCCATCGCGCAGACGCGCGCCACGATGCACCTCGACACCGTGTGCACGATGATCGGCCCTGACGCCGTGGTGATGTACCCGCTCGCGAGGGACTCGCTGCTCGCCTACACCCTGCGGCCCGGCGACAACGGCGTCTTGCGCGTCGACGGACCCGAGCCGTTCCTCACCGCCGCGGCGCGGGCCATGGACATCGACCGGCTGCACGTGATCGACACCGGCCTCGACCCGGTCACCGCCGAGCGCGAGCAGTGGGACGACGGGAACAACACGCTGGCGCTCGCGCCGGGCGTGGTGGTGGGTTACGAACGCAACGTCGAGACCAACGCGCGGCTGGAGGACGCGGGCATCGAGGTGCTGCGGCTGGCCAGCTCGGAGCTGGGCTCCGGCCGGGGCGGGCCGAGGTGCATGTCCTGCCCGATCGCGAGAAGCACGATTCCGGCAAATCAACCAATGCACGATCGACAATAAGCGAAGCAAGCCTCACCTAAGGAATGGGGAATTTCTTAGGTGAGGCTAATCGAAATAAGTGAAACCTTCGCTAATGAATTGTAGAGAAATAGGGCCCAGATCACCAGCCCCGGCTGGAAAAATGGGCGGGCCATCACCTATTCTGAATACATGCCCACCATCAAGAAGCATCCGCGCTCGAAGTTCTACGAATTGCTGCAGCAGCAGGTTCGCAACGAGTTCAACGCGTCCCAGCAGTACGTCGCGCTCGCCGTGTGGTTCGACAACGACGACCTCCCCCAGCTGGCCAAGTACTTCTATGCTCAGGCCATCGAGGAGCGCAACCACGCCATGGCGCTCGTCCAGTACATGATGGACACCGACCACCACGTGGACATCCCCGGCACGGGCGACGTCCGCAACGACTTCGCCGACGCCCGCGAGCTCATCGAGCTCGCGCTGGAGCAGGAGAAGGAGGTCGCCGCCGACATCAAGGCGCTGGCCAAGGCCGCTCGCGACGAGGACGACTACACGAGCGAGCAGTTCATCCAGTGGTTCCTCAAGGAGCAGGTCGAGGAGATCTCCAAGATGACGACGCTCCTCAACATCTACGACCGGGCCAAGGGTGACCTGTTCGAGGTCGAGAAGTTCCTGGACCGCGAGGGCACCGGAGACGGCGACGACTCCGGCATGCCCCCGGTGGCCGGCGGCAAGCTCTGACCCTCCCACGCGCGCGGACACGGAGAACCCGGGCTCTCCCCCTGTGGAGCAGCCCGGGTTTCTCGTGCGTCACCGAATCAGCAGTCGCTGTCGCGAGCGACCAATTGCAGCTCGGTGACCGTCTCGGTGGCTACCACGAACGAATAACGCGCACCGGCGCTCGCCGACGCTGAGTAGCCGTTTGACTCTACAGCGAGATCCGAATAAGCGGACCGCAACTGATCGAGTGACGATCCGGCGCCTATTCCCTGGGGTGTGGCCGCGTCGGCGGCACGGAAGCGCACGATTCCGTTGGCACGCGAGATCGTGACGTCGTCGATCGCATTGGTGCCGTCGGTTACCGCATAGGTCGCGCACGCGTTCTCCGCGGGCGGGGTGGTGCTCTCCGCCGGTCCGAGCAGCCCGGACGCGGCGGCTTCCTGATAGCTCATGCCCAGTGTGAGCTGGCGGTAGCCGTCCGGGCGCAGCATCGGGCGGTCGATGTACACGCTCGCGCTCGTGGACGCCGCGCTCGTGGACGAGCGCGTCGGCGGGGACTGCGGAGACTGCTGCTCTGGACTCGGCGGCGCCTGTGACTCACCCAGCGTCGGCTCGGACCTTTCCGGGGACGCTGAGCTCGCCGAGGGCGAGCCAAGAGCCGAGGTCGTGGTGGTGGTCTGCGGCATGGCCGCGACGGGCGGCTGCGGCTGGTCGTCGCCGCCGCGGAGGGTGGTCAGCGCGAGCCCGCCGCCGACGAGCACCAGCACGGCCAGCGTGCCGCCACCGGACGCCACGGCCGCGCGGCGCCGGCGCCGCCTCCGCGCTCCGGCCACGATCGCGTCGCCCGCGCCCGCGACAGGCCGCACGTCGAGCCGGTCGTCGTCGAACAGCCTGCGCAACTCGGCGCCGACCGCGTCGTCGTCGGGACTCCGGTCGCTCACACCGCTTCCCTCCCTTCGGTCTCCTCGTCACCGCGCAGCTTGCCGCGCAGCGAGGCGATGGCCTTGCTGGCCTGGCTCTTCACCGTGCCGGGGCTGACGCCCAGGGACGCGGCGATCTCGGCTTCGGACAATCCTTCGTAGTAACGCAGCACGATGACCGCGCGTTGCCTCGGCGGTAGGTCCCGCAGCGCCTGCCACAGCGGCTCGTGTTCGAACGGGTCGGCCGGCGTGAAGGCGCTGGGCTCGGGGATGTCCGCGACGAGGTTCTCCCTGCGCAGCCGCCGCCACCGGCTGATGTGCGCGTTGGCCATCGATCGGCGCACGTACGCGAGCGGGTCTCCGGTCTTGTGCAGGACGTGCGACCAGCGGGAGCCGATCTTCTCCAGCACCGTCTGCACGAGGTCGGCCGCGTCGTGTGGGTTGCCCGCCAGCGCGTGGCCGTAGCGGAGCAACCCGGGCAGGTTGGCCTCGACGAACTCAGCGAAGTCCGTGAGGTCGCCCGGCACGGCCGATCCCCTCTCCTGGCGCGCGGTGGCCGCCCAGCCATCCCCCCTCAGGATGGCAGGCAAGACTGCGGTCACCGTAACGTCTCCCTCCGCGCCGCCCGTAGCTGGCTGACGTGTCCACGTCGCAGGGGCCCGCGAGGTTGCCCTGGCAGGCTCAGGCGTTGATCACGGCCAGCTCGGCGGGCAGCCGGAAGGAACCATCCTGCTGCGGCGGGAAACGGTGCACGGAGACCACGGCGTCCTTCCGGATCGGCCCGTAGACGTGCGGGAACCAGGGCGCACCCGGCGAGGGCGGCACGGCGGGCTCCCAGCGCAGCGGCACGTCGAGGCGCTCCGGGTCGATGCGCAGCAACAGCAGGTCGGTGCGGCCGCGGTAGAGGGCCGTCGCCGGGAAGTGCACGGTGCCCGGATCGGAGCAGTGCACGAACCCGACGTCGTCGAGCGACGCCGCGTGGTACGACCCACCGTCCGGCACGACCGCCCATTCCGCCTCGGGGCAGATGTGGAGGATCATCAGCGAAGCGTGAGCTGGCGTCCGATCAGGCCGTCACGGGACCGCCGCTCGGCGGCGTTGAGCGGCTCGTCGTCCAGCGACTCCAGCGCCCGCTGCAGGCGCGTGCCGAGTTCCTTCGCCGGCTCGATCCACTCGCGCGCGTGCGCCTCGGGATCGAGGTCCCACACCGGCACGAGCAGGCCGTGGGCACGGAACGAACCGGCGTAGCGGGACTCCTCGCCGAGCGACAGCTCACCCGCCGCAGACAGCCGCGCAAGCGCTTGCAACAGGCGGTTCTCGTCGGCGGGCCACACCCAGCGCAGGTGCGCCTTCTCGCCGGCGAGCACCCAGTAGGCGCCCGTGCTGAGCCGCTCGGTCGGCATGATCGCGGCGTTGGCCCGCTCCAGCGACATCGCCACGTCGCCGGTGGCGTCGCTGTCCTCGGGCAGCCACCACGAGAAGTCCTTGTGCAGGGTCACCTCGAGCTCGGCGTCGGCGACCAGGAGGTCCTGCAGCCGCTCGCCCTCGGCGGGCTCGCTCGTGGTGTCGGGCACCGAGAGGACGTCGCCCGGCTTGGCATCGAGCGCCCAGCGCAGCGAACGGCCGAGGTCACGGCTGATGTCGGAGGACCGGGTCTGCACCTGCATCCCGATGAACACCTCGCCGTCGGAGCGCACGAACGCCGCTGCGGCCATCGGCAGGACCGTGCCGAGCGTGACCTTCCGCTCGGGCTCGCCCGCCAGCTGGAGCGTCGCCGTGGCCGACGGCACGAACTCACGCATCGCGATCAGCTCGGGTTCCGCCGCGAGCCCCTCGAACGGCCGCGCGACGAACACGTCCCTGACCTTGGGCCTGCGGTCCTTCTTGGGGCCCTTCTTCCGCGCACCCTTGCCCACGTTCTCGCCTCCCGCGTCACGTCTCGCGAAAACGCTACTCGACTCCGTCCGGCGCTAAGGTCGGCGGGTGTTCGATCCTCGCGACCCCGGTTTTCTCGCCGATCCCTACCCGGTCTTCGCCGAGCTGCGCAAGAAGGGTGAGGTGCACTGGCACGAGGGACTAGGTCAGTACATCGCCGTCTCCCACGCCGCGGCGGGCGCGGTACTGCGGCACCGCTCGCTCGGCCGGATCTGGACCGACGCGACGCCGGTGGAGCAGTTCGCGTCGTTCAACCTGCTGCACCGGAACTCGCTGCTGGAGAACGAGCCACCCGCGCACACCCGGCTGCGCAAGCGCGTGTCGTCGGCGTTCGCGCGCGGTCACGTCCAGCGCCTGCGCCCCACGGTCGAGGCGCTCGCCGCACGCCTGGTGGGCACGCTGGCCGACGAGCTCACCGCGAACGGCGAGGCCGACCTGCTCGACCACGTCGCCCAGCCACTGCCGGTCGCCGTGATCGCCGAGCTGCTGGGCGTGCCCGAGGACATGGGCCCGCAACTGGTGGGCTGGAGCAACCAGATCGTGAAGATGTACGAGTACGGCCTGCCGGAGCAGCGGCGCCGGGAGGCGGAGGAGGCCGCGGAGTCGTTCGCCGGGTACCTGAGGGGACTCGCGGCCGAGCGCTCCGAGCGGCCCGGCGACGACCTGCTCAGCCACCTGGTCGCGGCCGACCTGACCGGCGACGAGGTGGTGGCCACGGGCGTGCTGCTGCTCATGGCGGGTCACGAGGCGACCGTGAACGTGATCGGCAACGGCACCACCGCGCTGCTGACCCACCGAGAGCAGTGGGAGCGGCTGGTAGCCGACCCCGAGCTGGTCGAGCCGGCCACCGAGGAGCTGATCCGGTTCGACTCGCCGCTGCAGCTCTTCGAGCGCACGGCCACCGCCGACGTGGAGATCGCGGGGCAGCGGGTGGCGAAGGGCCAGAAGATCGCGGCGCTGCTGGGCGCCGCCGCGCGGGATCCCGGGGTGTTCACCGAGCCCGACACGTTCGACATCGGCCGCTCACCCAACCCGCACCTCGGCTTCGGCGCGGGCATCCACTACTGCCTCGGTGCGCCACTCGCGCGGATCGAGATCGCGGCCGCGCTCGCGGCGCTGCGGGAGCAGCTGCCGGGGCTGCGCCTCGCCCGGCAGCCGGAGCGGCGGCCCGAGTTCGTCATCCGGGGCCTGCGCACGCTTCCGGTGACCACGGGCTGACCTCGGGAACGCACAACTCGCGGTCCGGAGCGGGGGACTCGCGGTCCGGAGCGGGCAACTCGCGGGCCAGAGCGGGGGACTCGCGGGTCAGAGCGGGGAACTCGCGGGTCAGCGGCTCGCTGTGGCCGGGCGGGTGCGGCGCGGCAGGTCGGGCGCGCCGCTGACCTTCACCACGCGCAGCGGGCGGAGGATCCGGCCCTCGATGGGCGCCAGCAGGCGCGTGAACCGGTTCACCACGAGGGCCGTCAGCACCGCGAGCCCGGCCGCGGAGAGGTCCGTGAGCGCCGAAAGCAACACACCATCGGCATCGGCCTGCACACCGTCCCGCATCCGCCAGACCACGGTCAGCACCAGCAGCACGGCGTTGAGCAGCCACGTCCCCCACCAGGCGAGCACCAGCCGCGACGGCCGGGGCCGCCGCTCGCGCGAGCGGCGAAGGGTCGCGTGCTCCAGCTCGGCGAGGATCGGACCGGCGAGCACGAGATTGGGACCCGGCACAAGCGTGCCAAGCAGCACCTGCCAGGCCGGGCGCGGCGGCTCCTCTCCCACCTCGTCGGCGGCGGCGGAGCGAGCCACGAACAGCCACCACACGGTGGCCGCGATGGCGAACAGGGCCATCACGAAGGTCAGCAGCGAGAACGACAGCACGAGCGCGTCGGACGCGCCGACCACGCCGGGGCTCAGCGCGGAGTCGCGGCTCTGCACCAGCAGCACGTACCGCCAGATCTCGGCGCCGCCCGCGACGACGGCCAGCCCGGCGAGCGTCCACAGCAGCGTCACCGCGTTGCGGGCGATCATGCGCAGCCGCCGCAACGGCACGGGGGCCCCCGACGCCGTGCCCGGCACGGCCGTGGGCCTGCGCCACGCGAGATTCGGGAAGCCCCAGCGCGGGGGTGTCGGGTAGAACGGCGGCCCGGTGTAGGGCTCCGGTGCCCGCGCACGGCGGCGCGGGGCTGCGCCGGCGGGCACGCTCGCGACCCACCGCACGCGCATCCGGCCCCGCGGCTGCCAGTGCTGCATGGTTCAGAGCACCTCGGGCGGCACACCCTCACGGTCGCCGACCAGCGGGCGGCCCTCGGTGTGCCACGACTTCATGCCGCCCGCGACGTTGATCGCGTCGGCGATGCCCGCGGCGTTGAGCCACATGGCCGCCCTCGCCGAGCGGCCTCCGCTGCGGCACACGACGTAGAGCGGCTTGTCGTCGGGGAGCTCGGCCAGTTCACCGGCCCTGGCAGGCAGGTCGCCAAGCGGGATGTGTATGGCCTCAGGGGCGTGCCCCGCGGCCCACTCGTCGGGCTCGCGAACGTCGAGCAGCACGAGGTCCTGCGACGGCAGGTCGGACACGGAAGCCGTCGGTACTTCGCCGGGGTTCACCACGCTCCCATCGTCGCATGTGAGGCCGTTGCCCTCAGGTGAAGACCCTCATTTCCGGTGGCGTCCCCTGCCGGTGCGCACGCGTTCCTCGGCCCTGCCGAAGCGTGCGACGGCGCGGTCGCGCATGAAGCCGAGCGGGTCGGGGGCGTGCAGGCGGAGCATCACCGCGTTGACGTCGTCGGGCACACGCCTCGCGGTGCCGAGGCTCACGACGATCGTGAAGAGGAACGCCGCGGGCACGGTGAACAGGGCAGGCTGATGGATGAACCACGGCGCCCAGCCGCCGGTTCGCTCGCTGATGGCGCCGAGCACCACCGCGGTGAGCACTAGCCCGCCGCCCACGCACATGCCGGCCATCGCGCCGAGCCAGGTCAGCTTCCGCCACCAGATGCCGAGCACCAGCAACGGGCAGAAGGTGGACGCGGCGAGCGCGAACGACATGCCGACGGTGAGCGAGAGGTCGTCGATCGGCAGCAGCACGGCCAGCCCGGCCGGCACGGCGGCCACGACGATCGTCGCCACCCTGAAGTCCCTGACCTTGCCTGCGAGCAGGTCCGTCGCGATGACTCCGGACACGCTCACGAGCAGGCCGGACGCGGTCGCCAGAAACGCCGCGAACGCGCCCGCGGCCGTGATCGCCACGAGGATCTGGCCCAACACCCCCGGCAGCATCGCCGACGGCACCTTGAGCACTGCGGCGTCGGTGTTTCCGGTGACGAGCAGCTCGGGCACGTACATGCGCGACAGGGCACCGATCATCACCGGGAACAGGTAGAACAGGCCGAGCAGCAGCAGCACCTGCACGGTCGTGCGCCGCGCCGCCTTGCCGTCGGGGTTGGTGTAGAAGCGCACGAGCACGTGCGGCAGGCCCATCGTGCCGAGGAAGAGGGCGAACATCAGCGAGTACGTGGAGAGCAGGTCGGTCGCGTCCTCGGTCGGCCGCAGCCAGCTCTCGTTCGTGAGCGCGCCGTCGGTGACCACCGGCACCCTGGCGTCCTCGGCGAAGAACAGTTCGGTGCCGGTGCCGACGGGGTAGTCGGTGCCAGGCAGCCACACCGTCTCCTGGTCGTCGACGCGCACGAGCGTCGGCTGGTCGACGTGCAGTACCACGTCCGTCTCGATGGAGACCGTGGTGTCGTCGGTGAACCGGGGTGGGGGCTGCTGGCCCAGCGAGCCGGCCGAGCCGGAGCCGCCGCTGCCGAAGAACACCACGCACAGCACGAACGTCGGCATCGCGATGGCGAAGAGCTTCAGCCAGTACTGGAACGCCTGCACGAGCGTAATCGCCCGCATCCCGCCGCCCATGACGTTGATCGCGACCACCACGGTCACCAGCACGGAACCCAACCAGGCGGGCGCGGGCATGATCGCCATCAGTGCGAGCCCGGCGCCCTGGAGCTGCGGCAGCATGTAGAGGATGCCGATGAACACGACGAACCAGGTGGAGAGCGTGCGCAGCGACGCGGACCCGAGCCTCGCCTCCATGAAGTCGGGCAGGGTGTAGGCGCCCGAGCGGCGCAGCGGCGCGGCGACGAACAGCATGAGCGCGAGGTACCCCGCGGTGAAGCCGATGGGGAACCACAGCGCGTCGGCGCCCTCCTTGAGCACCAGTCCGGCGACGCCGAGGAAGGAGGCGGCGGAGATGTACTCGCCGGAGATGGCGGCGGCGTTGCGCCGCGACCGCACGGTGCGGCGGGCGACGAGGAAGTCGTGGGTGCTGCGGGCGAACCGGGACGTGCGGCGACCGAGGTAGTAGGTCACCACCATGACCAGCCCGACGCTGGTCAGCGCCCACGGGTTCACCTGCACGGGCAGATCCTCGCAAAAGTCCGGTACCGCGCCGCCGGCTCAGTTCTCGATCATGTCGACGAAGTCGCGTTCGTGCCGCTCGGCCAGCCGGTTGTACCACAGGCCGACCCCGAACAGGAGCGGGAAGGGCGCCACGCCGAGCAGCAGCCAGGGCAGCGGGATGCCGACGAAGCGCAGGTCGGTGAACGCGGGCCAGACGAAGAACGCCGCGGGCAGGGCGCCGAGCACCACCACCACGAGCAGCGCGAGTGCGACACCCGACCGGAGCTGGACCTTGATCAGGTCCTTGATCAGCAGCTCACCCCAGCTGGTCTGCTGTTCGAGCTCGACCCGGGCGCGCAGCGAGCCCGCGCTGCGGCTGGGTTCGGCGAGCACGACGCGCTGCCGCCTGACCCTCGGCGGCGGCTCGGGCTCGGGCAGCACCGGTTCGGGCGCGGGCTCTGGCTGGACGCTCTTTCCGAGCGTCGGATCCGGCTCGCGGATGCCTCCGACACTGCGGTAGAAGTCGTCGGTCATGTCGGCTATCCGGCGCGGGACGAGCCGACCAGCCTGTCCTTGAGCTCACGGGTGTGCCGCCTGCTGACCGGAAGGACCTTCTCCTCGTTGCCGATCACGACCTGGTAGCCGCCCTGGCCCATGCGCAGCTCGGTGATCAGCGGTAGCGCCACCAGGAACGACCGGTGGATGCGCACGAAGCCCGCCTTCTCCCAGCGCTCCTCCAGCTGGGCCAGCGGGATGCGCACGAGGTGGCTGCCCTCGTTGGTGAACAGCCTGGCGTAGTCACCCTGCGCCTCGACCCAGCGCACCGACGAGCGCGGGATCAGCTTGGTCGTGCCCGCGAGCTCGACCGGGATCACCTCGTCGTCGGTCTTCACGGTCTCGCCCGTGGGCCCGGCTTCGCCGCGCGCCGGTGCGCTCTGCAGCTTCTCCACGACCCTGGTGACGGCCTTGTCGATCCGTTCCTGGCGGGCGGGCTTGAGCACGTAGTCGACGGCGCCGAGGTCGAACGCGTCCACGGCCTCGGTGGCGTGGCCGGTGACGAACACCAGTATCGGCGCGGGGTTGAGCGACGCGAAGACCCGCGACATCTCCATTCCCGACAGGCCGGGCATGTTGATGTCGGCGAACACGGCGTCGACCGGGGGCATGCCCCGTTCCTTGCGCACTCGGATCTCGTCGTCCTCGGAGCCGAGCAGGCGCAGGGCCTCGGAGGCGTCAACTGCGGGGATCACGCGGCCGACGTGCGCGTTCGACTCAAGACAGTGCCGCAGCTGGTCAAGCCCGTGCAGCTCGTCGTCCACCGCGAGGACGAGGAGCTTGCGGGTGTCGTCGTGAGTACTCACAGTGACAAGCATCCTGCCTAAGCGAGCGTCCAATGTCTACACCGCGAGCGGGGGAAACCGCCGCCTACAGGCCGAATCGTGACCACGCGACCCTGCTTTCCACGGCGTCGAGCAGCGCCGCGGCGGGCGCTCCGATGCCCAGTCGCGCGAGCAGCGGCTTCTTCGGCTCGGCGAACACGATCTCGGCGTCGGGGTAGCGCTCACCGAGCACGTCGCGCAGGCTGCCGATCCCGTCGACGAGGCCGAGCCGCTGCGCCTTCGCCCCGAGCCACACGTCACCGGTGAACAGATCCTCCTCGCTGGTCAGCCGGTCGCCCCTGCGCTCGCGGACCCAGTCGACGAACATCTCGTGCAGCTGGTTGTGGAGCTTGCCGAGCCATTCGACATCCTCGGGCTTCTCCGGGCTGAACGGGTCGAGCCTCGACTTGTTCTTGCCCGCCGTGTACAACCTGCGCTCGACGCCGAACCGGTCGAGCAGGCCGGTGAACCCGAAGCCGCCGCTGATCACGCCGATCGAGCCGACCAGCGAGGTCCGGTGGGCGAAGATCTCGTCGGCGGCGCACGCCAGCCAGTACCCGCCGGAGGCGGCGAGGTCCTCGGCGAACGCGAGCACCGGCACGTTCTTCTTGTCGGCCAGTTGCCGGATGCGCTCCGCGATCAGCCCCGACTGCGTCGGCGCGCCGCCGGGAGAGTTGATCTGCAGGGCGACCGCTTTGAGCCGATCATGATCGAAGGCCCTGGTCAGCGCGGTCTCCACCGCGGCGAGGTTGATCACTCCTCTCGCCAGCGGCGTCGGCTGTGGGTTGATCACGCCGTGCAGCTTCACGACGGCGACCACGTCCTTGCGGTCGGTCTTGTCACCGATCATCGGCAGGCGGGAGGTCAGCCGCTGTGTCGTCGTACCCATGCCCCCACACTAGCCAGCTTTGGGGGTGCTGGTCGGCAACGCGGACCGGGCGGTGGACCCGTTGCGCCTCGCCGGCTGGGCCGGGACGTCGGCGGCGAACTTGAGCATGTCCGGCCGCACGCCCCTGACGAACTTGGGCACCCGCATGGTCACCTTCATGCCCGCGCCGGGAGCGGTCTCGACCATCAGCGAGTACTTGTTGCCGAACACCTGGCTCATGCGGCGGTTGATGCCGGTCAGGCCGATGTGAGCGCTGCTGCGGGAGTCGCGCATGCCGTCGAGCAGCTCGGGATCCATGCCGACGCCGTCGTCCTCGACGCTGATCTCGGCCTCGGTGCCGTAGTCCTGCGCGGTGACCGTGACAGTGCCGCCGCCGGGCTTGTTGGCGATGCCGTGCTTGACGGCGTTCTCGACGAGCGGCTGGATGAGCAGGAACGGCACGACCACCGACTGCACCTCGGGCGCGATCTTGAGCCGCACGTTGAGCCTGCCGCCGTAGCGGGCGCTCTCGATCGTCAGGTAGCGGTCGATGTTGCGCAGCTCGTCGGACAGCGTCGTGAACGTGCCCTCGGTGCGAAAGCAGTAGCGCGTGAAGTCGGCGAAGTCCTGCAGCAGCTCCCTCGCCTCCTCCGGGTCGGTCCGGATGAGCGAGGAGATCGTGTTCAGTGCGTTGTAGACGAAGTGCGGGGAGATCTGCGCGCGCAGGGCCTTGATCTCGGCCTGGTGCAGCTGGTGCTTGGTCTCCTCGAGCCTGGCCGCCTCGAGCTGGGTGCCGACGAACCGGGCGACGGCGTCGGCCATGTGCACGATGCGCTTGCCGCGCGTACGGCCCACGACGATCAGCACGGCGTCGGTCTTGCCCTCGACGATCAGGGGCACGATCACCGCGGTGCGCATGCGGCACGTACCGCGGTGGTTGCAGGGCATCTTGTCGTGCGAGACGACCTCGCGGCGGTGCTTGCGGATCGCCGTGCCGATGGTGTCGACGAGGTCGACGTAGTGGTCGTTGGCCTCGCCGTCCCAGGAGAGCAGCGTGCCCTCGCCGTCGGTGATGCCCACCGCGATGCACTTGAGCAGCTGGAGCAGGCGGGTGGTGACCTTGTCGGCGACCGCCTGGTCGAGGCCCTCGCGCAGCTCCAGCGGGGCCTTGGACATCAGGTACACGGCTTCGAGGACGGCGTCGTCGATGGCGGCGTCGTCGATGGCGCCGCTCGGCTTGCGGTTCTTGATGAGAACGACAACCAGTACGACGACCGCGACCACGGCGACACCCCATGGGATGACTTGAGTGGTCAGCAGCCCGGACACGGCGTCAATGCTCTGCGCTCCACGGCCCCCATGCAAGGGTTAGCCGTACACTTTCTGTGCGTAATTCGCGACTGCGGGTTGTCACACACCGTTGCCACTCACTTGAGCAGTCGGGACATGCGCCGGTCGGCGAGGGGCTTGCCGCCGGTCTGGCACGTCGGGCAGTACTGGAACGCCTTGTCGGCGAAGGACACCTCGCGGACCGTGTCTCCGCACACCGGGCACGGCAGTCCCGTACGTGCGTGCACGCGCAGCCCCGAGCGCTTCTCGCCCTTCAGCCGGGCGGCGTCCTGGCCCACCGAGCGCTCGACGGCGCCGGTGAGCACCTCGCGGACGGCCTCGGCGAGCCGGTCGATCGCCTCGCCGGTGAGCTTCGCGGGCGTCGCGTAGGGCGAGAGGCGCGCGGTGTGCAGGATCTCGTCGGAGTATGCGTTGCCGATGCCGGCGAGCACGCGCTGGTCGGTGAGCACCGTCTTGAGTCGCGCCGTCTGGCCCTTCAGCAGCTTCGCCAGTCCGTCTCGGTCGAGGTCGAGCGCATCGGGGCCGAGCCGCGCGATGCTGTCGACCTCCTTGGGGTCCCGCACGATCCACACCGCGAGACCCTTCTTGGTGCCCGCCTCGGTCAGGTCGAAGCCGGGGCCGCCGAGGTGGACCCTGAGCGCGATCGGCCCCTTCCCGCCTGGCCGCGGCGGAGCGGGCGAGAGCGAGTCGGACCAGCGCAGCCAGCCTGCCCGCGCGAGGTGCACGATCAGATGCAGGTCGCCGCAGGCGAGGTCGAGGTGCTTGCCGTGCCTGCCCGCGCCGGTCACCTCCCGGCCGTGAAGCTCGGTCCACGGCGGGGTGACGGTCTTGAGCACGCTGAGCGAGGCGACGTCCACCCTCGTCACGGTGCGGCCGACGGCGTGCTCCCGCAGGTGGTACGCGAGCGCTTCGACTTCCGGTAACTCGGGCATGGCTCACTCCACGCTACTCGACGGGGTGCAGCGGCCCCTCGAAATCCGGCAGGTCGTGCCGGGCGATGGACTTGGCGACCCGGTTGATCTCGCCGCGCACGGTGAAGATCCCCCGGATGGTGCCGACCCAGCGCTCGGAGGGCCGCTCGCCGGTGACGTCGCCCTCGGTCTCGGCGACGACCGTCCACGGCCTGCGCAGCACCCAGCGCAGGGGGAAGAACAGGGCGACCAGCACGACGGCCAGCGGCACCCAGGAGGGCACCCGGACGTCGTCGGGCATCCACACCACGAGCACGACGGCGAGCGCGACGGCCACCGCCGCCATGACGACGCCGGGCGCGTAGCTCGCGGCGACGTCGTGTTCGAAGTCGTCGGCCGTGGCGGGGCGCCGCCACTCCATCTGGCCGCGAATGATCCATTCCCGGCCGTCAGAACCCCGGACCAGCCGGTTCATCGCTTCCTCCGCAAGCCCGCCCGAGCACGTTCCTCTGAGACGTTACCGTGATCTTCAGCCGCGCGGGAAGCCCGCTTCCGGCTGCTGTCGTTCACACGCCCAGTGGTGGTGACCGTTGGCGGGCGCCCAGGCCGGCGGTCCGCTCGGGCAGGACGGCATGGTCCCGGATGGTGTCGTGGTCGACTCAGGCGGCGACGTGGTGAGCCCAGGCGACGTCGAGTGTCCCGACGACCTCGAAGGCGGCTCGGTCTTCGAAGGCGGCTCGGTCTTCGAGGGTTTCTCCGGCTTGGCGGGCTTCTCCGGCTTCGACGAGCCAGGACCGGACGTCTCGGTGGTGGACAGCGGCGTGCCGGTGGTGGACCGGGGCTGTCCGGGCAGGTCGCTGCGAGGCTTGTCCTTCGCCTGCCCCGGCGGAACGTGGGTGCCGGGCAGCTCCGTGCTCTTGCCCCGCGACCGACCTTGGCTGGCCTCGCTCGCGATCTCCGCGCCGGGAGGCAACGAGTACTCCGTGACGCCCTGGTGACCGACCGGCTCCACCTCCCGGAGGACGGGCCCGGCTTCCGGCCTGCCCTGCTGAGGAGCGCCGGGGTCGGAGGACCGGCTGCCCGGCTCGGTCGACGGCAGCGGCGAAAGGGGATCCGAAGTGGACTCCGCGATCTGCAGCTCGACGGCGTTGCCGTCGCTCGGCAACCCGATCGGGTCCTGCATCCCGTCGTCGACCGGGCCCGCCGCGACCCCGACCGCGCCGATCGCGGCCGTCGAGGCGAGCGCGATCCCGAGCTTGACGTTGGCGCCGACCGCGGCGAGCGCGGAGCCGCCGATGCCGCCACCGGCCCCGCTCGCGATGGTGCCCGCCGCGCCGCTGACGGCGCTCACCCCGCCGACAGTGCCCGCGCCCGACCCGGCGCTGACGGCGAGGCCGACGCCGGGCACCAGCAGCACGATGACGCCGGCGTGCGCCCGCAGCGACGAGCACACCTCCATGAGCTCGTCGTGGGTCGACCGGCACGACGAGCAGGTGCCGAGATGAGTCTTGATCTTGCGGGCCTCGGAGCCGGTGACGCTGCCCGCGGTGTAGCCGCCGAGCTTCTCCATCACCGTGCGGCAGCCGTCGGAGCTCCGGTTGACCGCGAGGTGGGCCTGCAGGTACGCGGCGCGCAGGCCGAGCCGGGCCCTGCGCGCGAGCGCGGCGGTGGCGTTGGGGCTCAGGCCGAAGTGCGCGGCGGCGTTGGCGGGCTGAACGCCCTCGACCTCGGTCTGCCACAGCACGGTTTTCCAGCGTTCCGGGAGGGTGGAGAACGCGCGCGTGATGAGCGTCGCCTCGGCGGTGCGGTTCTGGGAATCGGCGCCTGCGCCGGCCCGGCTGGTCAGCTCGTCGTCGGTCACCGGGACGTCGCGGCGGGCCCCGTGCCACTCCCACGACACGCGGCGCGCGACGGTCAGCAGGTACGCGCGGACGTTGTCGCGGGGGCCGTTGCCCCTGCGCACGGCCTGCAGCACCCGGAAGAAGGTCTCGGCGGTGATGTCCTCGGCTTCCGACGCGTCGGAGGCCAGACCACGGGCGAGCCTGCGCACGGCGGCCGCATGGAGCTCGAACAGCTCGCCGAACGCGGCATCCTCGCCGAAACGCAGTCGGGCGAGCAGTGCCGGCTCATCGGATCCGGAAACCGCACGGTCCATCCAGCCAGGCACCCCCTCTGGGCCGTAGCCCTTTCGGTTGAACGTTGAACACCATACGGAGCCACGGCAGCGCCGTCACCCCTTGTACTACGGACGTGACCAAATGCCCACATTCAGGCATGGGCGGGTGCCTCGCAACCCCGGATCGGGGTCGGTATAGACTGTGCGGGCACCACCGGAAAGCGGTGCAGGCGGACGTAGCGCAGTTGGTAGCGCATCACCTTGCCAAGGTGAGGGTCGCGGGTTCGAGTCCCGTCGTCCGCTCTCACTCTTTCAAAGCTCCCCCGCGCGGGGGAGCTTTTTTGCTGCCCCGGCCCGGCCAATGGACTGCTCCATTCGCACTTGGTATGGACCAATCTGCCGAAGCGTCGCGTCTCCCCTTTGCTCCGGTTAGTGGTCTACACCAATCTGCGAGCTGAGGGAAAATCGCCGACATCGCTTCCGGTGAGAGGAGAGGACGATGTCCGGCACCCGCACCCGCCGCGCGGCGGCGATCGCCGCACTGGGCCTGATTCCGCTCGGCGCCTCCGTCGCTCTGGCGCCCAGCGCGTCGGGTCACGGTTACACGCAGAACCCGCCGAGTCGCTCACTGCACTGCCAGCAGGGCGCGGTGAGCGACTGTGGTCCGATCCAGTGGGAGCCGCAGAGCGTGGAGGGCCCGAAGGGCTTCCCCTCGGCGGGTCCCGCCGACGGCAAGATCTGCGCCGGCGGCAACGACCAGTTCGCCCAGCTCGACGATCAGGCGAAGCCGTGGCCGCGAACGCCGATGCCGAGCGGACAGAACTTCGAGTTCGAGTGGACGCTGAAGGTCCCGCACGCCACGTCGACGTTCCGCTACTTCGTGACCAAGAACGGCTGGAACCCGGATCAGCCGCTCACGCGCGCCCAGCTCGAACCGGAGCCGTTCCTGACGGTCGACTTCGGCGGCCAGCGCCCGCCGACCACGGTCAACCACACGGGCCGGCTGCCGGCGGGCAAGTCGGGCCACCACATGGTGCTGGCGGTCTGGGACGTCGCCGACACGGCGAACGCCTTCTACGCGTGCTCGGACGTGACCTTCAGCTGAGCCCGAGCCCCAACCCCAACCCCAACCGCAGTGAAGGCCACCTTGCCTGCGTTGAACGCAGTGATGGTGGCCTTCACTGCGGTTGGGTGACCCGCGCTGTTCGGCGAAGCGCTTCAGGCGGTGATGTCGGCTGCGAGCCGGTTGGCGACGCTGGCGGGTTCGCGGCCGAGGAGTTCGGCCAGCAGCGGACTGGCCTCCGCGAAGTAGTTGGCTCGGCTGGCCCGATAAAAGCTGAGCAGGAGTCGGGCCAGCTGCTCCGGGGCACCGCGTGCGATCCGGTCGGCGACCCACTGTTCGTCGCCGGGCACGACGCGCGTGATCGGGCGGCCGGTGAGAGCAGAGGCGATCCCGGCGACATCGGCGAAGGTGACGGCGGTCGGCGCGGTGAGGTCGACGGGGCCGTCCAAGGTTCGGTCACCTGTGAGGATGACCGCCGTGGCCTCCGCTATGTCGTCCCGGTCGGTATACGGGACGGGACCGTCCGCAGGCTGGGCGATCTCTCCGGTCTCCTGCCACGGGCCGAGCACCTGGTCGAGCGGGCCGTAGGCGCCGTTGCGGAGCGCCGTCCAGGCGACGGGTGACTCGGCGAGGATCGCCTCGGTGGCGACGTGAAGGGCTGACGGCGGGTACGGGTTGCCGGGAACAGCGCCCTGCTGACTCGTGTAGAGGATCCGGCGGACACCGGCCGCGACGGCCGCCTCGATGGCGTTGCGATGCAGGCTGACCAGATCGGCCGACGGATCGTTGCCGGACACCAGAAGCACCTGCTCGGCACCGGCGAACGACTCCCGCAATGCGGCCGGGTCCTCATACGAACCTTGCCGCACGCGGACACCGCGGTCGGCGAGGTGCTGCGCCTTGGCGACATCACGGACGCTGACGCCGATCCGGTCGGCGGGCATGCGCTTGAGGAGGTGCTCGACGGTGGCCCCGCCCAAACCCCCGGTGGCCCCGGTGACAACGATCATGCTTGCGGCCTTTCCCTGCGTACCCGCATCCGACCTGGCGTACGGCGTTCCCGATAAATTGACCTGGCAGGTCAATTTAGCGTTCCCTGGTCACGGTAGGTAAACTGACTCACGAAGTCAAATTACGGTGGCGAGGCGGGAGTGGTGCAGACGATGGCGGATGCGGCACCTTCCGAGCCTCGGCTGCGCGCCGACGCCAAGCGCAACGCCGAGCAGATCCGCCGTGCGGCGATCGGCGCTTTCCAGGGCCGTGGTCTCTCGGTGCCACTGGAAGCGGTCGCCGAGGTGGCCGGGGTGAGCAAGGGCACGATCTTCAACCGCTTCGGCGGCCGGATCGGCCTCATCGAAGCCGTCATCGAAGAGGTCGTCGCAGCCGAGCTGCACGCCATCATCGACCGCACCCGGTCCATCGCCGACGCCGGGCAACGGCTGGCGTACTACGTCACCGCAATCCGCGACCTGCAGTACCGCCAGCCCGCCGTCGTCGACACCATGCTGCAGACCTACCCCGACTCGCCGAGCCTCATGGAGATCTGCCGGGTCGGCACCGAGATGAACGAGGAACTCATCGCGGCAGGCCGGGCCTCCGGCGCACTGCGGCCCGAGCTGACGGCCGACGACCTGCAGGCACTGCTCCACGACAACGCACTCGCCCTCAAGCATGGAACGCGCCCGCGGCGGGACGACTACGACCGCCGCACCACGTACCTACTCGACGGCATCCTGGCGGGCGCCGGAGACCCGTCAACGAGCCGATGCCCGCCTCGGTGAGGAAGCCGTTCACATCCTCCTCGATCAGATCCTGGTCGAGCTCGGTACGCGACGCCAGGTGACCACCGACCGCACCGCCGCGCGGTCTGCCGATCCGGCTCGTCCCGCACCCTGTGGAGCGCGACCGGACCACGGTCGCCCGCCAAACCGCTCGGATCCGACACGCCGACCAGCCCGCAATCGCCCCAGCCGCCGGTCACCGCAGCCCCGCTACTCGCCGACGCCCAGCCCCACCGGGCAGGAGACGCCCGTGCCGCCGAGGCCGCAGTAGCCGTTCGGCACCTTGTGCAGGTACTGCTGGTGGTAGTCCTCGGCGTAGTAGAACTCACCGAGCGGGCCCAACTCTGTCGTGATCTCCCCATGGCCCGCCGCACGCAGGGCCGACTGGAACGCCTCGCGCGACGCCTCGGCCTCCTGGCGCTGGGTGTCGTCGGCGTAGTAGACCGCCGAGCGGTACTGGGTGCCGAGGTCGTTGCCCTGACGCATGCCCTGGGTCGGGTCATGGCCCTCCCAGAACACCTTGAGCAGCTGCTGGTAGGACACCTGCGCGGGGTCGTAGACCACGAGCACCGCCTCGGTGTGCCCGGTCAGGCCCGAGCAGACCTCCTCGTACGTGGGGTTGGGCGTGTGCCCGCCCGCGTAGCCGACAGCCGTCGAGAAGACGCCCGGCGTCTGCCAGAACAGGCGTTCCGCGCCCCAGAAGCAGCCGAGCCCGAACACCGCCGTCCGCAGGCCCTCCGGGAACGGGGGCTTGATCCGGCGATCGGGGAACACGGCGTGCAGGTCAGGCGTCCGCAGCGGCTCGGCGCGACCGGGAAGGGCTTCCTCGGCGGACACGAGCCTCATCTTGTCTCGACCGAACCACGACATGAGTCAATCCTAGGCGAGAGAATGTCCTTCAAAGGGGTGACGCAATACTGTGCATGCGCTCGCTCGTGTTGGTCAGGGGGTCCTGGATGACTTGGCAGGAAGAGTTGCGTCGCCTCGACGCCGAGCTCGCCGCCGGAACGATCTCCCATGATCTGCATCGGCGGCGCCGGGAGGACATCCTCGCGGAGGTCTCGGGCAACCCGGTGGTGTCGCCGTTCGCCTCGCCACGCGCCGAGGTCGGTGGCGGCGCCCCGCAGTGGCAGGCCGCCAACCCGGCCGCCGACGCACACCAGGCCACGCAGCCGCCTCCGCAGCCGCCCGCGCCGCAACAGCCACCCCGCGTCACGCCAGCGTCGCTGCTGTCGAACGGGCGGCCCACCACGGCGCCCAGCCCGGCCGACACCGAGCTGACCATGCCGATGAGCAGGTTGCAGGCCCAGCCGCTGATCGCGTCACCCCCGCCCCCGGAGAACCGGGGTCGCAGGCGCACGTGGCTGTACATCTCGCTCGGGGTCTTCCTCGCGCTCGCCGCCGTGATCGGCGGTGCGTGGTGGCTCGGCGGCATCGGCGGGCCGGGCGGCTCCGCGCAGGGCGACACCGCGCCGTCGTCGAGCCCCGCGCCGCCCGCCGAGGTCGCGCTGGAGGACCGTCTGCCCGTGCTGCCCGGCGAGCAGAACACCGACAACTCGACGATGTCGATCGCGAAGGGGGTGGAGCTGGGCCTCTACCCCGAGTCCTCCGGCAAGATCTTCACCGACGCCGGCGCGAAGGAGATCGTCTACCGCGCGTCCACCGACGGCGACACGGCGTACTTCATGCTCGTGATCCCGCTGGAGAACGCTGCCGCCGCGAACACCGTGGTCAACGACATGCGAGAGCTGATGCTCGGCGCGGGCTTCTCCGACGAGACCGCGCAGGACACCATGTCCGGCGAGCTCGGCGAACGCACGCTCAACGGCACCTGGTACGCCTCGGGCGACACGGCGGTGAACCTGTGGGTCTCACAACCCACCGCGGACTCCTCCGCCGAGCGGCTCAGCGAACTCGCATCGAAGGCGGTCGCCGACCTGCGTGCGGCCTTGCCACTGGGCTGAACCGGACGGTGTCCGCCTCGGCGAAGCTCGGTGGACGCGGCCGGGGCCGGGGCGTGGGTGGCCTCGGTTGCTGTGGCCGCTCGGGCGGCTTGGGCTTGACCAGGTATTTGCGCAGCCCGCGCTGGGTCGGCGCCTCCACGAGGCACCACGAGGCCACGCCGCACAGGTAGGCGGCGGGCACCGCGAGCGCCATCAGCACCCACTGGTCGCGCACCCCCGCCGCGATGATCATCTGCTGTACCGGGAACGCCCAGATGTAGAGCCCGTAGCTGCCGAAGACGAGCCTGCCGTCGGCTCGGAACCACGTCGGCCAGTGGTGGGCGATCACGATCGCGCCGTAGCTCGCCGAGATCGCCAGCAGGTACCGGTCGAGCGGGGTCCAGTGCGCCGCGATCCAGCCCGCGAACAGCACGATCGCCGCTGGCCCTTTGAGTGGGATCCGGTCGCGGAACGTGTGCATCACCATGCCGATGGCGAAGGGCACCATGAAGGACACCATCGAGCCGATCGGCACCTCGATGAGCGAGCCCGCGTTGCCCTGGAAGCCGAACGTCGCCTGGAACATCCCGTCCAGCACCATCAGCCCGGCCAGCACCGGCAGCACCACGTAACGCGTCACGCCGAACGCGACCAGCAGGCCGACCACGAGCACGAGGACGTAGCCCACCATCTCCATCGGCAGTGTCCACAGCGAACCGTTGACCGACCACGGGTACGGGTTGTCGTCGAACACGCCGGGCAGCAGGTGCTGCAGGAGGAACAGCAGCGACGTGCCCACGAGGTAACGCCAGGTCTGCTGGTCGGAGAAGTACTCGCCCACGGAGAGGCTGGTGAACAGCGGGCCGATCACGAGCGTCGTGACGAACACGACCGCGAGCAGCGGCGGCAGGATGCGCAGCAGGCGCCGTCCGCTGAACCGCCACCACGACGGGTCGCGTTCCCAGCTGTCGCTGATCTGCCAGCCGCTCATGGCGAAGAAACCCATGAGCGCCACGTAACCGGGGGAGGCTTGCCAGCTCGCGGGGAAGACCGTCAGCCGTTCGGGGTGCACGAGCGGCGAGCTGTGGTCGATCACGACCGTGATGGCGCCGAACAGCCGCAGCCACGCGAACCCGATGTTCGGGTCGGCGTACTCCTTCAGCTTTCGCCGCTTGCCCGTGCCGGCCACTCGTCCCCCCGATGCCGTCGTCAGTCCGCGCGCTCCCGCAGCAGTCCGGCGAGCGTCTCGCGGGCCACGCCTGGCCCGAACCGCCGGTTCACGGCCTCCTTGCCTGCCTCCGAGATCCGCAGCCACAACGCGTCGTCGGCGAGCAGCGTGCCGATGCGCTCGGCCAGCTGCGCCGCGGTCTCGCCGAGCAGCACCTCCTCGCCGTCGACCAGGTGCATGCCCTCGGCCGCGAGCGCCGTCGCGGCCACGGGCACGCCGCGCGCGAGCGCCTCGCCGACCTTGCCCTTGACCCCGGCGCCGAAGCGCAGCGGAGCCACCACAACGCGGGCCTGTTCGTACTGTGCGACCAGGTCCTCGACCCAGCCGTGCACGACGACGCCGTCGCGCGCGAGCTCGCCGATCTCCGGCGGCGGGTTGCTGCCGACGATGTGCGCCACCGCGTCGGGGTGGCGCCGCCGCACGAGCGGCATGATCTCCTCGGCGAGCCAGCGGGCGGCGTCGCGGTTGGGGATGTGGTCGAAGCTGCCGACGAACAGGACGCCCGAGCGACCCTCGACGGCGGTCCTCGCGACATCGGCCTCGTGCACGTTGGACAGCACCTCGACCTTCGCGGCGGGCACCAGCTCGGCGAGGAGCCGCTGCTCGACCTCCGAGACCACGAGCGTCACGTCGCACGCGCGCGCGAGGCCGAGCTCCATCTCCCGCAGCGCCTCGGCCCGCCTGCTCAGCGTGTCGCGCTCCGCGCTGTCACCGAGCTGGGCCGCGAGGTCGGCCTGCCGCTGCAGGCGCAGGAAGTGCAGGTCGACGGTGTCGTAGGCGACGACGCAGCCGGGCGCGTGCTGGCGCAGCGGCTCCAGCAACCGCCACGCCACCTGCGGCCGGGACAGCACGGCGAGCCGCAGCGCGCTGCCCGCGTCGCGCACGAACTCCTCCTGCTGACCCTGGTCGGCGATCACGGTGATGCCCTTGCGGTGCAGCGGCGCCGTGTACTCCTCGGGGATCGCGCCGTTCATGGGGAAGAACACCACGCGCTCGCCGAGGTCGACGAGCAGGTCGAGCAGCCGGGCCATGCGGACCGAGCCGGAGTCCTCTCTGGTGCGCGGCACCTGGTGGTCGGCGACGAGGACGAGCCCGCCACGGTGGCCGTGCGCGCCGCGGGCGCGGGCGAGCCACAGGTTGCCGGGGCTCGCTTCGGGCAGGTGGCCGGCCAGCGCGCTCGCCCACTTCTCGGCGAACACGGCGCGGTTGAGCTCCTGATGCCGCTTGACGCCGGAGCCGGTGTCGGTGCCGTTGGACACGCCCTCGTGGTGCACGACCACCGACTCCGGCTGCACGACGGTGCGGTAGCCGGCCGCACGCACGGCGAAGGCGAGATCGGTGTCCTCGTAGTACGCCGGCGCGTAGCGGGTGTCGAAACCGCCGACGCGCTCGAAGAGGTCACGGCGCACGAGCAGCGCGGCACCCGAGCAGTAGTCGACGTCGCGCATCGTGCGGAAGCGCGGCTCGTCCGGGTTGGCGCCCCTGCCGTAGTTCCAGCCGTTGCCGTCGCGCCAGACGATGCCGCCGGACTCCTGCAGCGTGCCGTCCGGGTAGACGAGCTTCGACCCGGCGAGGCCGACCGAGGCGTCGTTGTCGAAGACCTGCACCAGCTTGTCCAGCCAGCCGGGCCGCACCTCGGTGTCGTTGTTGAGGAACATGACCAGCTCGCCGCGCGCGTGCTCGGCGCCGAGGTTGCAGGCGCCGATGAAGCCGAGGTTGCGCTGCGCCCGCACGAGCCGCACCCCCGCACACCCGGCGACGCGGTCGGCCGTGTCGTCCGGCGAGGCGTCGTCGACGACGATGACCTCGAACGGCGTGATCGGCAGGTGCACCTCGATCGACTCGAGGCACCGGCGCGTGTAGGCCCAGTTGCCGTAGATCGGGATCACCACCGAGACGATCGGCTCGTCGCTGGTGGTGACGGCGACCGGCCCCGGCACGTCCTCGGCGGGGACGACCGGACCCGGCTGCCTGCCGAGCGCGGTCTCGTAGGCGTCGCGGCGGCGGGTGCCGCGAGGGGCGAGCTTCTCGACGGCGGAGCGGTAACGGCCGAGCAGCTTCTGGGCGAGCTCCGAGTGCTCGGCGGAGAGCCTGGCGTTCTCCCCCGCGAGGTGGTTGACGGTCTGGCGCAGGGTGCCGAGGTTGTCCGACAGCCAGCTCAGCCTCGCCGCGTCGCGGGTGGCCCTGCGGCGCAGCTGGTCGCCCTCCTCGACAGCCTTGCGGTAGCACTCGTTGACGCGGCGCAGCTGGGCCAGCGCCTCGTCCCGCTCCCCTTCGAGCGTCCGCGCCCTGGCCTCGGCGTCCTCGACGGCGGCGGTGCGCTCACGCAGCCGGGCCTCCAACGTGCTCACCGAGTCGGCGAGCCCCGCGATCTCGCCTGCCCGCGCCTCGCGCACCAGGGTCAGTTTCGGGTCGACCAGCACGGACGTGTGCGGCACCTCGAACGGCCGGTTCGACGCGATGCCGACGAAGTAGGTGTGCGGGGCGCCGCGGTCCACCGACCAGTCGTCGGCGGAACGCCTGCTCAGCGTGTAGGTCTCGCTGTCGCCACCGGACTCGCCGTCGTGGATCAGCGAACCGACGGCGACGTTCTGCTTCAGCAGCAGGACGTGCTCGAACCGCCCGCCGAGCAGCTCCCGGAACGCGCCCTCGTGCAGCTCGTGGACGTGATACGGGTTCTCGTTGCCGTGGTCGTGGGTGTAGACGTCGATGTCGGGTGTGCTACACAGGAAGATGCCGCCGGGCGCGAGCCGGTTGGCGACCAGCTCCATCAGCCGGTCCTGGTCCAGCACGTGCTCGACGGCCTCGAAGCACGTGATGACGTCGAAGGGCTCCTCGCCCTCGCACGCGCCGGGGTCGGTGATCGAGCCGACCTCGAACCGGACGTTGCCGAGCGGGTAGCGCTGCCGGGCGTGCTCGACGGTGGTCTCGTCGATGTCGATGCCCACGACCTGCGTGGCCTTGGCGGCCATCAGCGCGCTGCCGAAGCCCTCCCCGCTGGCGAGGTCGAGCACGCGCTTGCCCTCGGTGAACCGCAACGCGAAGGCGTACCGGTGGTAGTGCTCGTAGATGACCTGGAGGTCGTCGGCCCATGGCACGCACCGCTCCCCGGTCCAGTCGATGAGCCGCTCACCCCGAGGTCCCGTACCCATGCGGGGAGATTAGCGGTTCACACACTGTCCCCGGTGGCAGGTTCAGATTTCCCGCAATGTGATTCCGACCAGCACATAGGCCAGATTGCGCCGGTCGTCGCCGAGCCCGGAGTCGCTCGGGTTGACCGCCCAGTCGGCGCTCAGCGCCAGCTCGGCGGTGCGGTGGGCGGGCACTCGGACGGGGAGGCTCCGCTCGGTCAGTTCGGGCCCGACCTCGATCGAGCCCACCGGGGTTCCGTCCAGGCTCACGGTGACCTGCCCGGTGTACGGCATCCACTCCGGCACGTACGTGCGCAGCTCGATGCTCGCGACATCGGCCGTGGTCAGCACGGGAAAGCGCACGGTCCGGCCCGCCCACGCGTCGTGGAAGACGCCGTTCATCCGGCCCGCCGCCACACCGGCTCCGCGGACAAGGCCGCCGGGGTCGCTGCCCCTCGGGTCGAACGAGACGCGGCCCGCAGGGTCGAGCACCTCGGTGTTGCGGATCGACCGCGACGGGGTGCGCTCGCCATGCACGCGCAGCGGCTGCGGCGTGGGGTGGAACAGGGCCGTGAGCCGGGTCGGGGTGACGATCCCGAGGTCGATCAGGGTGTCGTCGAGCGTGCCGAGCTGGTCGATGAGAGCGCGGTGCGCGGGGTCGGCCATGTCGAAGTTGTGCCCGTAGATCCGGTCGATGAACGGGTCGATCACGTTGCCGAGCGCGAGGAAGAAGCCCGGGTGCAGGTAGTGCAGGAGCACCGGCAGCACGTCCTGCGCTCGGATGCCCTCGAAGCCGTCGACCGCGCAGTCGACGTCGGCGTAGACCTCGTCGACGGCGCCGGTGATGGCGTTGCGGCGCAGCTCGGCAGGCAACGTCGCCCAGATCCGCTCGACGACCTCAAGGGCTTCGGGCCAGCGCCGGTGCCCGTTGCGGCCGATCATGTCGTGCACCACGAGCACGCCGTCGCGCGTGAGGCTGTCGCGGATCTGGCCGTAGAGGTGTTCGAGGTCCAGCACGTGGTGCAGCACCTGGTAGCCCACCACCACGTCGTGCTGGGCGTCGGCGACCCACGAGTTGAAGTCGGCGACCACGGGCTCCACCCGGTCGGCGAGCCCGAGCGAGTCGGCGGCCTTCGCGGCGCGCTCCTGCATGTCGGTGTTGATCTCCAGCAGGCGCACGCGCACGTTGTGCACGCCCTCGTCGGCGAGCGTCCGCAACCAGCCGAGCTCCTGGTCGCCGTTGCCGCTGCCGAGCGAGAGCACCACGGCGTCCCGGTCCAGTCCGGCGGCCCTGCTCGCGATCTCGCCGGTGATCAGGTGGTCGATGCCGGACACGCCGAGCGCGTTCAGCTTGGGCAGCATGTGCCTCGCCGACCAGCGGTGCGCGGACTCCGGCAGGCTCCCGTGCAGATCGACCTGCTGCGCGAACGTCTCCCGCTCCGCGGCCAGCCGCCGCTCGTAGTCGACGCCGTGCATCACGCGTCCCTCCACTGATCGACCCGAACCGGCCCCCAGTTCACCCGGCCCGGCGATACGATACGGCGCGTGTCCGCAGGCCCCCGATCGCACCCGCCCGCGGGCGGGGGCCTTCCACCCACGCCGGAATCGTGGCTCCCGAACGAGCACAGCCTCTACCGGCCACGGCACAGCCCACGTCAGCGCACCGCCCTGACCTGCGCGGTCGTGTTCTTCCTCGCCCCGGCGCTCGCGTTCGTGCTGGGCGTGCGGCCGCAGGCGTTCGAGAACAGGGCGCTGGCCGAGTTCCCGAGCATCACCGACGGCTGGGGTTTCTTCACCGGCCTCTCCGCGTGGGCCACCGATCACCTGCCGTTGCGCGAGGCCGGTATCGACGCGGCGAGCGGCATCAGCACCGGGGTGTTCCGCGACCCGCCCGACATGGGCGGCGGAGCACGCGACACGGTGGGTGTCTCGCCGGGCAGCGAGCGGCAGGAGACGCCGCCCGACCTGTTCCCCGACGTGATCTCGGGCACCGACAACTGGCTCTACCTCGGCGAGGACGTGAAGGCCAGGTGCTATCCGGCGCGCGACGTGAACGGCGTCGTGACGCAGCTGAACAAGCTTCGCGAGGCCGTCGAGGCGTCGGGCCGGGAGTTCGAGCTGGTGATCGCGCCCGACAAGACGACGGTCATGCCGCAGCACCTGCCGGAGAGCTACCTCGGAAAGGAGTGCGCGCAGCAGCGGGCGGCCGAGTTCTGGCGCCGGGTGCCCGCCGAGGCCGGGGCCATCGACCTGCGCCCCGCCCTGCGCGACACCGAGCGGCAGACCGGGGAACCGCTGTACGACGCGATCGACAGCCACTGGAACTTCGCGGGCGGGCTGACCATGACCTACGCGCTGGCCGAGCGGATCGCGCCGGGCAGCACCGCGACGTGGCAGGTGGGGCCGGACGGCACGCAGGAGTGGCCTGCCGACCTGCCCCGGATGCTCGGCAGGCAGGAGCAACGTCAGCTCACCCGCTACACGCTCGCCCCCGACGGCGGCGAGGACCGGACGCGCTACCTCGCGAGCGACTTCCGCACCATGCTCGAGGTCGAACAGCGAGGCGACGCGGTGGAAGGCACGATCGAGGACAAGGTCGGCGTGATCGCCGACTCCTACACCCAGTTCGCCACGCCGTTCCTCACGGCCGCCGTTCGCGACCTCGCCGTCGTGCACGCCGAGACCGTTGCGGAGGCCTCGGTCGACCAGATCGCCGAGCTGCTCGCCGATCGCGACGTGGTGGTGGTCGAGTTCGTGGAACGGATCGTCACCGGCGGCGCGAGCGCGCTGCTGCACGACGACGCGATCCACCGGCTCGGCGCCGCGCTCGCGGCCAATCCCAGGTAACAACCAGGTGACAGCCATGATCGGGGTGCGGTCGCGGGCGGTGCCGGACCCGACGGCACAGTAGGTTACGTCTGGGTGGTCGCCACCGTGCGCCCCCGACACGAGGTGCACAATGTCCTCGGTTTTTCGTCGTCGATGTTCGCTGGAGCTGACGCGAGCATGCACAGAACTGTCCCGAAGGGGGGCCGGGGGTGACCTGGCAGGAAGAGCTACGCAAGCTGGACGAGAGTCTCGCGTCCGGCAGCCTGTCCGCGGACGAGTACAGAACCCGCCGGGACCAGATCCTGTCGTCGGCGGTGACCTCGACGGAGCAGCAGCCGCAGGGCGACCAGGGCGGCAACGCCGACTCGACGCAGATCATCGAGCCGCTGTCACCTCCGCAGGGCACCCCCCAGCAGCCCGCTCAGCCGGTACAGCCCCAGCAAGCGCAGCAGCCGGAAGCCACGCAGGCCGTACCGCCCTCGGCCGCCGGTGGCGAGCGCACGCAGGTCGTGCCCAACTGGCAGTCGCAGCAGCCCCGGCCGCCGCAGGCCTCGCCGCCGGCGGGCTTCCCCCAGCCGCAGCAGCAGTACCAGCAGCCCGCCTCCCCTCCCGCCGGGTTCGCCGGTCCTCAGCAGCAGTACCAGCAGCAGCCGTGGAACGCCGCGCAGGAGGACGCCACGCCGCCGTGGGGTGGAGGTGACTTCCCGCCGATCGCGCCGCAGGGCAGCTCCGAGTGGGGCGTGAGCCAGGGCCCCGAGTCCTTCGAGTCCGAGTCGAAGTCGGGCGCGGGCCGCAAGGTGCTGTTCTCCGTGCTCGGCGTGGTGCTGCTCGCGGGTATCGGCTTCGCCGTGTGGGCGCTGTTCATCAACGGCGGCAACGACAACCCCCAGGCGCAGAACCCACCCGCCAACTCGCAGTCGCAGGCCCCGCCGCAGCCAACCAGCTCGGCGCTGCCGGAGCCGCCCGCGCCGAAGGCCGTGCCCGCCGACAACGAGTCGGCGATCATCGACCCGCCCGGCCAGGAGCGCAACGGCGGTGGGGCGTTCAACCTGGAGCAGCTGAGGACCAACCAGATGCTGCCGGAGTCGATGGTCCAGGCGCTCGACGACGCCGGGATGACCGACGGCCTGCTCAAGACCACGCGCGACGGCGACGCCACGATCGGCATCTACGCGATCGAGGTGTCCAACGAGGACGCCGCGGCCGCGGCCGCGGAGGAGTACGGCGTCATCCAGCAGGAAGGCGGCATCCCGGAGGTCCGGGAGCTGTCGATGCAGGGTGTTCCGGTGTTCGGGGCGGGCAACGCCAGCTCCGACAGCGTCTACCGCGCGGTGTACGTGCTCTACAAGCGCGTGGTGATCATCGACGTGACCGGTCCGAACCGCGATCAGCTCGAGCCGGTGTTCACCGACCTGCTCGACGAGCAGATCAACCACGCGCCGCCCAGCACCACCGGCGACTGACTCTCATACCGCCGAACGGGTGAGGTTGGCCAACACGGCCAACCTCATCCCACGGTCACGCGCCCTCTGAGCGGAGCATCGGGCCCCGGAGAGAGGAGGCGTGATGTGGCTGCAGATATCCCTCGTCGCCGTGATCGCCGCGGTTTTCCTGGTCAGGGTGACGCGCGAGGTCATGCGATCCCGCCGCTCGGCTGACTGACCCCCGACCGACGCCCCCTGGCCTGCCGCCCGCCGCAGTGAAGGCCACCTTCACTGCGTTGATCGAACACAGCGACGCGGAGCGCCTCCGTTTGGGTGGTGGGGGGAGACGGGCGGGCGCAGGCAAGGTGGCCTTCACTGCGTTGAACGCAGGCAAGGTGGCCTTCACTGCGTTGAACGCAGGCATGGTGGCCTTCACTGCGGTCAGCTAGCGGCGCCGGGCTTGACCAGGCCCGACTCGTACGCGAGCACGACCAGCTGCGCGCGGTCCCTCGCGGCGAGCTTGGTCATGATGCGGCTGACGTGTGTGCGCGCGGTGGCCGTGGAGATGAACAGCTCGCCCGCGATCTCGTCGTTGGTCAGCCCGCCCGCGACGAGCGCAAGCACCTCGCGCTCGCGGTCGGTGATCTGCTGGATGGCGGCGGGGTCGATCCTGCGGTTCTCCGGCCTGCCGACGAACTCGGAGATGAGCCTGCGCGTGACGGTGGGCGCCAGCAGGGCCTCCCCCGCGGCCACCACGCGCAGCGCCCGCAGCAACTCCACGGGGTCGGTGTCCTTCAGCAGGAACCCGCTGGCCCCGCCCCGCAGGGCGTCGTAGATGTACGAGTCCACGTCGAACGTGGTCAGCACCAGCACCTTCACGTCGGCGAGCTCGGGATCCTCCGCGATCCGCCTGGTCGCCTCCAGCCCGTCGACGCCGGGCATCCGCACGTCCATCACCACGACGTCGGGCTTGTGCTCGCGCGCGAGGGCGACCGCCTCCTCGCCGTCGGAGGCCTCGCCGCACACCTCGAACCCGTCCTCGGTGTCCAGCAGCACGCGGAAACCGGCGCGCACGAGCACCTGGTCGTCGGCGAGCACCACCCTGATCGTCATGTCTGCCCCTCGATCGGTATCACGGCCCTGACCTCGAACCCGCCGTCGACCGGGCCCGCGTCGGCGGTGCCGCCCAGCGCCTCGGCCCGTTCCCGCATGCCGCGCAGCCCGTTCCCGACCTTCGGGGTGGCCGCGCCCGAGCCGTCGTCCCGCACGCTCAGGCGCAGACTGCCGTTCGCCCGCGACAGCCGCACCTCCACGAGCCTGGCCTGGTTGGCGTGGCGCACGACGTTGGTGAGCGACTCCTGGAGGATCCGGTACGCCGCGGCGTCGACGGGCGCGGGCAGCTCCCCGGCGTGGCCGCGCAGCCGTACCACGAGCCCCGCGGTCCTGGCGTGGTCGAGCAGCTCGTCGAGTTGCCGCAGGCTCGGCGCGGGCGCCCGGTTCTCGCCGGTGCGCAGCACGGCCAGTGTGGCCCGCAGGTCGGTGAGCGCCGACGCGCTGGCCTCCTTGATGTTGCGCAGGGCCTCCTTGGCCTGCTCCGGTTTGCGGTCGGCGACGTGTGCGGCGACCCCGGCCTGCACGTTGATCATGGCGAGGCTGTGGGCGACCACGTCGTGCACCTCGCGGGCGATGCGCAGCCGCTCCTGCTCGGCGAGCCGTTCGCGGCGCTCGGTCTCCTGCTCTCTGGCCGCGGCGAGCGCTGTACCACGGTTGCGCACGGCGGTGCCGATGCCGATCACGGCCGCGACGCCCGCGACGAGGCCCGCGGCCCTCGCGTCGGGCAGCCAGCCGAGCCCGGCGGCCACGAAGAACACGTACCCTGCCACGACCAGCACGGCACCGGCGATGCTCGCGACGAGGGGACCGCGCACCAGCGCGACCGTGTAGAGCGCCAGCGCGGGCAGCAGGATCGCGGGCCCCCCGGGATAGCCACTCCAGTAGTACGCGAGCGCGCACGCGATCGACACGGCGAACACGGAGACCGGGAACCGCTTGCGCGCCAGCAGCGGCAGCGCCGCACCGCACAACAGGCCGTAGCCCAGCACGTCGAGGTGCTGGGCATGCGGCTGCTGCGTGGCGGCGATGGTGGTGATGCCCAGGACGAAGGCGGTGAGGGCCAGCGGGCCGATCACGTCGGTGAGGAGCTTCCTGGGCGGGAACACGCGTTGAAGCTACCCCTGAGCGGCGGCTTCGCGCGTCGGCTGAAAAGCGCGTTCCGGCGCTACGCCCCGTGCGGTAGCCAGGAGGCCGAGGGCGAGCAGGACGCCGCCGAGCGCCTGGACGCCCGCCAGCACCAGATGCGCTGAGTCCGTGTCCCCGGCCATGGCGACCGCCGTGACCACCGCCCAGAACCCTCCCGCGAACATGGTGGCCGAACCGGTCCAGGCCAGCACGAGGCGACCACGCAGCCGCCTACCCGCCAGCGTGAGCACCGCGACGGCGGCCGCGATGGCGAGCACACCGCGTACGCCGTCGACGAACCGAGTGGCGAGCTGGGCACCGTCCTCGGGCACGAACGCCCACCACAGACGGGCCAGTCCGGTGCCGATGGCGAGCACCGCTCCCGCACCGGCCACGATTCCGACTGGTCCGTGCGGGACGGCGCCGGTGAACACGTGCGGCCAGCGGGTCCGCGCGTACAGCACGAACGCGGCGAGCAACGTGAAGCCCTGCCAGGCGAAGCTGCCGTAGACCATGGGCGTCACCCAGGTCGCCAACTCGGCCCCGTCGCCGGGGTCCATCGCCAGGTCCAGGCCGATCACGGGGCTCGACAACGCGATGGGGGCGAGCAATCCGGTGCCGACCCAGATCGGGAACAGCACGAGCCAGGCGGGCAGGCGCTGGCCCCAGTCGTAGGTGAACGCGAGCACCACGAGGACCGCGACGAGGTCCATGAACGCGGTGAAGGCATTGCCGGCGATCACCACCGGCTCCTTCAGGAACGTGGGGTCGGTGGCGCCGAGCGTGCCCCCGGCGACCCAGACGATCTTGAGCAGGAGGTAAGGGAGGACGCCCGCGATCGCGACGTAACAGAGGATGAGCCGTGCCTTGGTCATGCCATCAGCGTCGTCGCCCGCGCGGTCCGGCGGTTCCCGCTCAGGACTTGCTGAGCTCCCTCTCAGGAGTGAGCTCCACGGGGACCCCGGAGAGGGCGGCGGTGCCCGTCAGCGCGTCTACCAAACGTTCGTCGGTGACGTCGTTCGCGCTGACCCCGGCGTGCGCGGCGGCCACGCCGAGGCGCACGCCGTCGCGGTGATGTCCCCAGCCGTGGGGCAGGCTCACCACGCCCGGCATGATCGCGTCGGTGACCTCCACCGGCACCGCGATGGTCCCGCTCGCCGACGAGAGCAGCGCCCGGTCACCGTCGTCGAGTCCGCGCTCGCGCGCGTCGTCTGGGTGAACGAGCAGGGTACAGCGGGGTTTGCCCTTCACCAGCCGTTCGCTGTTGTGCATCCACGAGTTGTTGCTGCGCAACTGCCTCCTGCCGATCAGCACCAGCCCGGTGCGCTCGCGCTCAAGCAGGCCGCGCAGGCGGGGCACGTCGTCCAGGTAGGACTTCGGGGCCAGGTGGACCTTCCGGCCGCGTGTGGCGAGCCTGCCGGGCAGCCTGCGTTCCAGCGGACCGAGGTCGACACCGTGCGGCTCACGTTTGAGCTTCCACAACGACAGTCCCTTGTGGAGCTTGCGCAGGCCGTGCGGGCCCGCGAGCAGACCGGCCTCGAGCACGGCCTCCGGGCCGAGTCCGCCGAGCAGCCGTGCGGGCGCGCCGCCGCCGAGCACGCGGGTGGCCAGCTCCAGCACGATCTCCCAGTCGTGCCGCTGGTCGGGCCCTCGCCGGAACACCGGCGGCGAGTACTTCGCGACGTTGCGCACCGAGTAGTTCGCCAGCGCCAGCTCGTAGTGCGAACGTTCCAAGTGGACGGTGGGCGGCAGGATCACGTCCGCGTGGCGGGTGGTCTCGTTGAGGTAGGGGTCGATCGAGACCATGAAGTCGAGGCCGTCGAGCGCCCGCTCCAGCCGCGCACCGTTCGGAGTGGACAGCACGGGGTTGCCCGCCGAGGTGATGAGCCCCCGGATCCGTCCTTCTCCCGGCGTCTCGATCTCCTCGGCGAGCGCGGCGACCGGCAGCTCTCCGCCGAACTCCGGCAGCCCGCGCACGCGGCTGCGGTAGGTGCCGAAGCTCCCCCGGTGACCGGTGAGCGCCGCGAGCGGCAGAACGTCCACCGCCGGCGTGGTGAACATGGCGCCGCCCGGCTCGTCGAGGTGCCCGGTGAGCGCGTTGACCACCACCACGAGCCACGCGGCGAGCCCGCCGAACTCCTGTGTGCACACGCCGACCCGGCCGTACAGGACGGCCCTCGGTGTCTCGGCCAGCTCACGTGCCAGCGCCCGCACCCGCTCGGCCGGCACGCCCGTGACCGGCTCGGTGCGCTCGGCTGGGAACCCGCGGGCGACCTCTCGCAGGATGTCGACGCCGACCAGGTGCGGCGTGAGCCTGCCCGTGCACACCAGGTTCTCGGCGAACAGCACCTCGATGAGCGAGAGCAACAGCAGCGCGTCGGTGCCGGGCCGGATGAACAGGTGCTCGTCGGCGAGACCCGCTGTCTCGGTGCGACGCGGGTCGATCACCACGACCCTGCGGACGGCCTTGAGCCGCGCGCGCACGTTCGGCGCGGTCATGATGCTGCCGTTGGACACCGCCGGGTTGCCGCCGAGGCACACGAACAGGTCCGTGCGGTCGATGTCCGGCACCGGCATCAGCAGCTGGTGACCGAACATCTCCAGCGCGGCGAGCATGTGCGGCAGCTGGTCCACCGAGGTCGCCGAGTACAGGTTGCGGGTGCCGAGCGCGCGGAAGAACGGCAGGCCGTAGGTGAGCAGGCCGAAGTTGTGGGCACTGGGATTGCCCTGGTAGACGGCGAGCGCGTCCTTGCCGTGCCGCTCGCGGACCTCGCGCAGCCCCGCGGCGACCAGCTCGAACGCGGCGGGCCAGCTCGTCTCCACCCACTCGTCCCCGAACCGCACTAGCGGGGTGCGCAGCCGGTCCGGGTCGTGGTGGACGTCGGCGAGCGCGGTGGCCTTGGGGCAGATGTAGCCCCTGGACAGCGGATCGGCCTCGTCACCTCTGATGTCGGTGACCCGGTCGCGCTCGACCGTCACCGTGATACCGCAGGTGGCCTCACAGAGCGTGCAGCTGTGGCGATGGGTCGTGGCCATGCGATCGAGACTAGCGGCGCGGTGCGCCTCCGCTCGGGACGAAAAAGTCGGCGGGAAGGCGTCGGAGTGGTGGCCCGCCGAACGACGATAGGGGTGTGACGGAACCACGGATACGGCCCGATCCGGCGTTCGCGCTGCTCAGCATGTACGAGGACGTGCTGCCGGAGGTGTACGGCTACCTGTTGTCCCGTTGCGGGAACCGGACGCTCGCCGAGGAGCTGACGTCGGAGACGTTCCTCGGCGCGGTGAGCGCGTGCCGCAGGCCGGGCGCACCGCCGGTGAGCACGGGATGGCTCATCGGCATCGCCCGGCACAAGCTCGCCGACCACTGGCGCGCGCAGGAGCGGGAGGACCGCAAGCTCCGGCTCGTCCACGACGCCGGGGACGAGCGCGTCGATCCGTGGGAAGCCGAGCTCGACGCGCTGCGGGCCCGGCAGGTGCTCGCGCGGCTGCGACCGCAGCACCGGGCCGCGCTGACTCTGCGCTACCTCGACGGGCTCAGCGTTCCCGAGGTCGCCGAGCACCTGGCGCGCACGGTGCACGCCACGGAGGCACTACTGGTGAGGGCCCGGACCGCGTTCCGACGCCACTACGAGGGGAAGGAGGGTAGCGATGACTGACGCGTTCGATGCCCTCTTCCGCCCGCACCAGCCCATCGAACCGGACCCCGGCTTCGCCGCCGAGCTGCGCGAGGCGCTGCGGGCCGCGGTACTGCAGGAAGGAAGGGACGACGACATGACCACCGCAGAGGCACCCGCGCGGGCCGAGACGCACGCGCTGACCCCCTATCTCGCCGTGACCGATGCGCGCGCGGCGCTGGACTTCTACGTCGAGGTGTTCGGCGCGAGCCGCCGCGCGGAGCCGATCGTGATGCCGGACGGCAAGGTCGGCCACGCCGAGGTCGCGATCGGCGACTCGGTGCTGATGCTCGCCGAGGAGTTCCCCGAGATCGGCCACACCGTCGCCACGTCGGGCGGGGCGTCGATCCGGGTCGAGGTCGAAGACGTCGCCGCCGCCGTAGAGCGCGCGGTGGAGCTGGGCGCCGAGCGGCTCGGCGAGGTGGAGGACCGCGGGCACGGTCTGAACGGCCGGATCCGCGACCCGTTCGGGCAGCGCTGGCTGCTCGCGCAGGCGCCGAGGCGATCGTCGGCGGGCGCACCGCGGCCCGCGCACGGCCACGCCGCGTACTTCACGTTCACCATTCCCGACGACGAACTGGCGAAGACGTTCTACGGCACGGTGCTGGGCTGGCAGTTCGGCGAGGGCTCCGTGGCCAGGGCGTGGCGCGTCGAGGGCAGCGGCCTGCCCGACTCGGGGCTGTGGGGCGGGCAGCCGTACGCGGGCTGGAAGATGATGTACGCCGTCGACGATCTCGACGCGGCCGTGGAGCGGGTGCGCACGGTCGGCGGCGAGGTGCACGAGGTCAAGCAGGAGCCCTACGGCCGCACCGCCGACTGCGTCGACAACCAGAACGTCGAGTTCTGGCTCTGGCAGCCCTAGCCCCGGCACCCACCCCTCCCCTGCAGTGAAGGCCACCTTCACTGCGTTGAACGCAGGCATGGTGGCCTTCACTGCAGACGGGGCTAGCGGCCGACGGCGTAGCCCTGCATGCCCCTCGCGTTGGCGGCGGCGCGCAGGATGCCGGTGGCGCGGTCGCGGGACACCGCGGAGAGACGGCCGAGCGCCCACGGCCCCGCGTCCACCACGTCGTGCCCGCGCTCGCGCAGCGCCCGCAGCGCGACCTCGCCGACGCGCGACTCCACCACGAGCTCCTTCGGCGTCCACGCCCTCGGGTAGAAGGAGCTGGGGAACGCCGTGGTGTGCCACGCGGGCGAGTCGATCGACTCCTGCAGGTTCAGTCCACCGAGGGTGTGGGCGAGCCAGAAACACAGCTGCCACTGATCCTGCTGGTCGCCGCCGGGCGTGCCGAACGCGATCACCGGCTCGCCGTCGCGCAGCGCCATCGAGGGCGACAGCGTGATTCTGGGCCGCTTGCCGGGGGCCAGCGAGTTGGGCAGGCCCTCCTCGAGCCAGAACATCTGTGCCCGCGAGTCGAGACAGAAGCCGAGCTCCGGGATGGTCGGCGACGACTGGAGCCAGCCGCCCGACGGCGTCGCGGACACCATGTTCCCGTCGGCGTCCACCACGTCGATGTGCACGGTGTCGCCGCGCACCTGCCCCTGCGGGCCCACGGTCGGTTCTCCGATCGCGCCGCCGCCCGCCGGCACGCCACACGTCTCGGCGATGATCTTCGGCAGCGTCGGGTCCGCGCCGCCGGGGCGCAGCTCGCCGCTCGCCTCGTCGCCGATCAGCGCCCTGCGCTGCTCGGCGTACTCGCGGGAGAGCAGCCACTCCAGCGGCACGTCGCCCGTATCGCCGTAATAGGCCTCCCGGTCGGCGAACGCGAGCTTCGCCGCCTCCGCGGCTAGGTGGATGGTCCGCGCGGTCGGCACACCGTCCACATAAGACAACTCGTCGCGGAGCCCCTCCAGGATGCGCAGTTGTTGCGCGAGCACGGGGCCCTGCGTCCAGCCGCCGCACTTCACGAGGCTCCACTCGCCGAAGTCGGTGACCAGCGCGTCCTCGTAAGAAGCCTCCCAGCCCGCGAGGTCGTCGGCCGTGAGCAGGCCTGGGTGATCGCGGCCGGAGTCGTCGCGGAAAGCGGTGCGGCTGAAGGAGTCCACCGCCTCGGCGACGAAGCCGTGTGACCACGCGCGGCGCGCGGCGTCGATCTGGGCCTCGCGGCCGGACACGGCCTCGGCCTCGGCAAGCAACCTCTGCCAGGTGCGCGCGAGCGTCGGGTTGCGGTGCAGCGAGCCGGGGGCGGGCGCCTCACCGCCGGGCAGCCACAGCTGCGCCGAGGTGGTCCAGTGGTGTGCGAAGAGCTCGGCGACGGTGTCGATGGTCTCGGTGATGCGGCCGACCACCGGCACGCCGTTCCAGGCGTACGAGATCGCGTGGCCCAGCACCTCGCGCAGGCTCTTGGTGCCGTGGTCGCGCAGCATGAGCAGCCACGCGTCCCACGCGCCGGGCACGGTCGCCGCGAGCAGCCCACTGCCGGGGATGAGGTCGAGGCCCAGGTCGGCGAAGTGCCGTGGGGTCGCCGCGGCGGGCGAGACGCCCTGTCCGCACAACACCTTGGGCGTGCGGTCGCTCGCGGTCACGAAGATCGCGGGCACCTGCCCACCCGGTCCGTTGAGGTGCGGCTCGGCAACCTGCAACACGAAGCCTGCCGCCACGGCCGCGTCGAAGGCGTTACCGCCGTCCTCGAGGACGGCCATGCCTGCGGCGGAGGCGAGCCAGTGGGTCGAGGCGACCATGCCCCGCGTACCGGCGAGCTCAGGTCTGGTGGTGAACACGTCCTGAACCCTACGGGCGGACGCTTCGTTCGCTCAACTAACGGAAGTGACGCGTGCCCCGGCTCGCGGTCGCCCGACGCCCTGCCAGCTCAGCCCGGCGTCGAGCACCGTGCGGGGTTCCAGCAGGTTACGGGTGTCCACAACGGCGTCACCGTGCATCAACTCCGCCACGTACGCCCAGTCGAGCCGGGTGAACTCTGGCCATTCGGTGAGCACGACCACAACGTCGGCACCCTTCGCCACCTGGTAGGCGTTGTCCACCACGAGCATGCCGGGCAGCTCGCCCTTCACCGCGGGGTCGTACGCCGTCACCTCGGCGCCGTGCGCGCACAGCACCGACGCGATGGACAGCGCGGGCGAGTCACGCAGGTCGTTGGTCCCGGCCTTGAACGCCAGCCCCAGCAGACCGATGCGGGCGCCCGAGAGCCTGCCACCGACCGCGCCCGCGATCTTGGCGATCACGCGGTCGCGCTGGGCGATGTTCTCCTCCACCGCCGCGTCGAGCAGCTCGAAGTCGAACCGCACCGACTCGGCGATCCTGAGCAGCGCGCTGGTGTCCTTCGGCAGGCACGAGCCGCCCCAGCCGGGCCCCGGCCGCAGGAACGACCGCCCGATGCGCCGGTCGTAGCCCATCCCGAGCGTCACCGGCTCGATGTCGGCGCCGAGCCGCTCGCACAGCTCGGCGATGGCGTTGACGTAGGAGAGCTTCATCGCGAGGAAGCAGTTGGCTGCGTACTTCACCAGCTCGGCACTGGCGGCATCGGTGACCACAGCGGGCGCGCCGAGGTCGGCGTAGAGATCGGCGACCCAGTCGGCGGCGCCAGGTGTGTCGGAGCCCACGACGATCCGGTCGGGCCCGAGGAAGTCGGACACCGCGGTGCCCTCGCGGAGGAACTCCGGGTTGGAGACCACCGGCAGGTCCGGCCTGCCGGTCAGCTCCTGGATCCGGCGGGCGGTGCCGACGGGCACGGTCGACTTGGTGATCAGTGCGCACCCGCTGGGCAGCACGTCGGCGATCTCGGCCACCACCTGCTCCACCGCCCGCAGGTCCGCCGCGCCGCCCGCGCCCATCGGCGTCGGCACGCACAGGAAGACCCCGTCGGCGTCGCGCACGGCCTCTCTGGCGCCGACGACGAAGGACAGGTTGCCGCTGGTGAGACCGCGGGCGACCAGCTCGGCCAGGCCCGGCTCCATGATGTCGACCCTGCCCGCGGCGAGCCTGGCGACCTTCGATTCGTCCACATCGGCGCAGGTCACCAGGTGACCCAGACTGGCAAGGCACGCACCGGTGGTGAGTCCGACGTAGCCGGTGCCCACCACCACGATTCGAGCTGCGCTCATATACCGACGGTCACACCCGCAGTTGACCTGCGAGCGAACACGGGGGGAACCAGCAGGCGGCCATTCGTCAACGAATGGCCTCGGGACCCGTCACGCGAACGAGCGTTAACCTGGTGCCGGATTCAGCAGGGGTGAGAAAGGAAGACCATGCAGATCACCGACACCGCGGCCATCGTCACGGGTGGCGCGTCCGGCCTCGGCGGCGCCACGGCACGGGCACTCGCAGAGCAGGGCGCGCGCGTCTTCGCGCTCGACCTCGCCGCCGCGATCGAGAAGGCCGAGCAGGTCGACGGCGTCACGTACGTCGAGGCCGACGTGACCGACCCCGAGCAGGTGCGCGCCGCGGTAGAACAGGCGGCGGGCTCAGGCGTTCCGCTGCGCACCGTCGTGAACTGCGCCGGCATCGGCCCCTCCGCGCGCATCCTGTCGAAGAAGGGCCCGCACGACCTCAACCTGTTCCGCAAGGTCGTCGAGGTCAATCTCATCGGCACGTTCAACGTCGTCACCGTCGCCGCCGAAGCGATGGCCAAGACCGAGCCGCTTGCCGACGACCAGCGCGGCGTCATCATCAACACGGCGTCGGTCGCCGCCTACGACGGGCAGATCGGCCAGATCGCCTACTCGGCCTCCAAGGGCGGCGTCGTCGGCATGACCCTGCCCGCCGCGCGCGACCTCGCCTCGCACGGCATCCGCGTGATGACGATCGCACCCGGCATCATCGACACCCCGATGCTGGCGACGGTGAGCGACGAGTTCCGCGCGGGTCTCGCCGCGGGCGTGCCGTTCCCGAAGCGGCTCGGCCGTCCCGACGAGTACGCGCAGCTGGCGCTCTACATCGTCCAGCACGACTACCTGAACGGTGAGGTGATCCGGCTGGACGGTTCGCTGCGGATGGCGCCGCGCTAGACGGCCTACAGGTCTCCCATGAAGGGGACGTCCCGCATGGCCGGGCCGGTCATCCACTCGCGGAGGGTGTGGGTGGCCAGCACGTCGTCCTCGTTGTAGCGCAGCAGCCGTTCACGCTGGGCGGGATCGGGAACCCCGCCGTCCATGCCCACCGCGTCGCGGTACCAGCGCATCGACGCCTCGCCGCCGGCTTCCGGGTCCCGCCACCGGAAGCCGGCGACGGGTGCGACGACCTTGAGTCCCTTGCCGTGTGAGCACAGGAACTGGTCGGAGACGCTGCGGAAGAGGTCCACCCACTCCTCGGAGTCCACGAAGGACCGCAGCTCGTCCTTCGACGGAACGCCTGCCATGCCCGCGAAACGCTCGACCGACGCGAACAGCCAGCGGTTCTCGGCGAGCGCGTTGTAACAGTAGGCGCGGAAGCTCAGCCCCGCGGCAGCCGTTCGCGCACGCACGTCGGACAGCCACGTCCAGAACTCCGCGAACGAGCGCGCCTCGTCCACAGTGGGCAGTGGCTCCCACGTCGCGAAGGCGCGGTAGCCCGGTTCCACGCCGATGTCGGCGCCGCTGAGCAGGCAACCCCACAGGTACGCGCCGGAGTCGCCGAAGCTCTCCATGTCGATGTCCACCTCGACGTCGGCGCGTGGCACGGTGACGTCGGCGACGCGGCGCACCACCGTCAGGTCGGCGAGCCAGGCCCGCGCGAGCGCGACCGCGTCGACGAACGTGGTGCCCGTCCACTGGATCGGCGACTCGTCGGCCACGTCCAGGGCGGCGAGCTTGTCGACCGTGCCGACGCCTGCCTTGCGCAGCTCCACCGCGTCCTCGCCGCGCACCACGAGGCTCACGTCCCTGATCCGCGTGAGATCCGCCTCGCACACCGGCCACCACGGACAGCGGCGGCACTCCAGGACCCGCGACGGCTCGGCGAGGGCTTCCCGGCGCTCGGCGGCGGCGCGGGCGACGGCGAGCCGGTCGGCGAAGCGATCGTCGTACTCCTCCAGTGTGCTGCGGCCGCCCGGCCACGTCGGTGCGCCGAGGTCGTGCCACACCACCACGTCGGCGTCGAGCCCGATGACCCCGCCGAGCGCCCTGCCGCCCTCGGCGTGGCCCGCGGCCTCCAGCAGGCGCCGGAGGTGGGCGAGGCGGAGCTGGTCACGTGGGTGCGAACGGAGCTTGCGCTCCGGGTCGGTGCGCGCGTTGTCCGGGTCGAGGTCGGTCATCGGCGCCGTGCGCGCGCCCTCGCCGGGGTCGGTGATGCGGTGCCGCACCACCAGGACCGGCACGTAACCCCCGGCCGTGCGCACGAGCAGCTCGACACCGCCGCGCCTGCCGCCCTCGGTGTCGACCGGCAGCAGCCCACCCCAGACGAACGGGACGCGCTCCTCCAGCGCCGTCATCGTCAGGCCCACCCGATCGGATGGCGGCAGGTCGGGCGGAACCACCGTCCACGGCGCGCCGGTGGCCGCGCGCAACCGCTCCGCGATCTCGGCGCGGTGAGCCCTCGCGTCGGCGATCCGCTGCTCAGCGGCCGGATCCGGCGGGGCGAGCGGGACGTCGCGCAAGCTCGGATCATTGTCGAGGTGCACGCGCCGACGGCAGCGGGTCACCACTCCCGCGTCCAGCAGCACCTCGTTTGCCATACGCTCACTGTATGAGAGGGCACCGACACTCCCGAGACAAGGCCGCCGAGCCCGCCGGAAACGTCGAGCACGAGTCCGCACTGACGCCGAAGAAGGCCAAGAACGCCGTGCGCGTGGCCAAGGTGATCATCCCCGCCGCGGTGCCGGTGGTGGCCCCGCTCGCCGTCCGGGCGGCCGGTGCCGCGAGAGACGCCTACGACCGCTACCAGGCGCGTCGCATGGGGATCAGCGTCGAGCAGCTCAGCGAGTACACCGGCCGGGGTGGCGCGCTGCTCGCCCGCATCGCGGGCGCCGCAGACGGGCTCACCGAGCTGCGCCGCTCCCCCAAGGTCACCGACGACGACCTGACCTTCGCCGAGCGCGGCCAGTCGACCCTCGAACAGCTCGCCGCGTCGGTGCGGGCCGCCGAGCGGATGCCCGCCGCACGCCGCAAGGCCGCCCACCGGGCCGTCGCCGCGGAGCTGGAACACATCGAGTCCCAGCTCCTCCACCGCCTCGGCATCTAGCCCAACATGCAGTGAAGGCCACCTTCACTGCGCCCACCCGTCTCCCCCCACCGCCCAAGAGGAGACGCTGCGCGCCACTGCGTCAATTCCACGCAGTGATGGTGGCCTTCACTGCAGTCGGCAAGTGGGCTAGAAGGGGCGGTCGCCCGCGATGGCGACCCGCTCGGCGACGCGTGGGTGCGGCGCGTAGTCGTTCACCGCGTAGTGCTGGGTGGCGCGGTTGTCCCAGAAGGCCACCGCGTTCTCGGTCCAGCGGAACCGCACCTGGTACTCCGGCACGTGCGCCTGCGTGAAGAGGTAGTGCAGCAGGCGGTCGCTCTCGTCCCGGTCCATCCCCACGATGTGGGTGGTGAAGGACTGATTGACGAACAGCGTGCGCCTGCCCGTCTCCGGGTGCCTGCGCACAACCGGGTGCTCGACCGGCGGGAACTGCTCCTGCCAGCGCGCGAGCACCTCCGGGTCGGAGAACCGGTCGAAGCCTGGCAGGTAGTCGTGCACCGCCTTGAGGCCGTCGATGCGGGCCTTCACGTCCTCGGGCAGGTTGTCGTACGCCGCCGCCATGTCGGCCCACATCGTGTCACCGCCAACCGGCGGCACGGTCACGAGCCGCAGCACCGAGCCCAGCGCCGGGTTGGGCCGGAACGTGACGTCGGTGTGCCAGATGTTCTCGAAGCCCGGCATCGCGGCGCTGCGCTCGAACCGCGTGACCTCTTCGGTGTCGCCCGCCGGGATGAACGGATTGGTCTCCAGCGGGCCCCAGTTGCGGGCGAACGCGCGCTGCTGCGCGGGCGTGATGTCCTGGTCGCGGAAGAACAGCACCTTCCACTCCAGCAGCGCGCGGTTGAGCTCCTCCCGCAGTTCGGGCGTCAGCGGCTCACCGAGGTCCACACCATCGATCTCGGCGCCGATGACGCGCCCGAGCGGACGCACCCCGAACAGCTCGTATGGCCTGGGCTCGACGCCCTCGGGCAGCCGGTTCAGCACCCGAGGGCCTTCGAGAATCCCGCCGGCGGGCACTCGTGCTTCGCGCAGGGCAGAGCGATCAGACAATTCCAGAGTCATGCGAATTTATTCCTTACTGTCAAAAACAAATGGGATCCGGAATGGCCTCAGCACGGCGGCGAGCCGAGGCGGCCGCGCCGCAGCAGCAGGGCACAGATTCCGGAGTGCTCCCAGACAGCAGGCATGTCGCCATGATTCCAGAGATCGCTCAGTTGATGAAGCCCTTCTCGATCATCCAGTCGCGGGCGACCTTCGCCGGGTCCTCCCCGTCCACGTCGACCCGCTTGTTGAGCTCGATGATCTCGTCGTTGTTCAGCGCCTCGGTGACCGGCGCCATCACGTCCGCGATCTGCGGGTACTGGTCGAGGAACTCCTTGCGCAACGTGACGGACGCGTTGTACTGCGGGAAGAACTTCTTGTCATCCTGCAGCACCCGCAGGTTCAGCCCCGCGATCCGGCCGTCGGTGGTGAAGACCTCACCGAACTTGCACGTGCCGCCCGCGATGGCGCTGTAGATCGCCCCGGTGCCGAACGTCTTCGTGGTCGTGACGTCGAAGCCGTACGTCTTCTGCACGCCGGGCATGCCGTCGGGCCTGCTCGCGAACTCCGTCTCCACGCAGAAGACGCCCTCCTGCGGGTTCTCCTTCAGGAAGTTCGTCATGTCCGTCGTGGTCTTCAGGTTGTGCTTCTGCGCGAAGGCCTCGGTGGTCGCGAACGCGTAGGTGTTGTTGACCTCCGAGTACGGCAGCCACACGATGCCGTTCTGCTCCAGGTCGGCCTTGCGCACCGCCTCGTACTGCGCGTCCTCCTCCGGCAACGGCTTGTCGTAGCCGAGGTAGGAGAGCCAGCCCGTGCCCGTGTACTCCCACTGCAGGTCGATCTGCCCGTCGATGAGGGCGTACCGGGAGCTGTTGGAGCCGTTGATGTTCGTCAGGTCGATGGCGTTGGCCCCTGCCGCCTCCAGCGCGAGCTCGGCGATGTAGCCGAGGATGATCTGCTCGGTGAAGTCCTTGGACCCCACTGTGACGTCGACGCCCTCCAGCTCCGGCACCGGCCGGATGGAGCCCGGCTGCACGTCGAACGGCAGCGCGGCGTTGACGGTGAGCCCGCACGCCGAGGTGGTGGCCATCAGCAGCGCGGCACCGAGGACCGCGCGCAGCTTGCGCCTCATGTCAGTCCCTTCGGTCCCAGGTACTCCTCCAACAGGGCGCCGACCCAGTCGACCAGCAGCGCAAGGCCGACCGCGAGCACCGCGCCGACGACGAGCACCGAGACCCGGTTGAGCTTGTAGCCGGTGTCGACGAGCTCGCCGAGCCCGCCGCCGTTGACGAAGAACGCCAGTGTGGCCGTGCCGACGGCGAGCACCAGCGACGTCCGCAGACCGGCGAGGATCAGCGGGACCGCCAGCGGCACCTCGATGCGGAACAGCACCCCGGAGGACGACATGCCGATGCCCTTGCCGGCGTCGACGAGCGCGGGGTCCACCGACTGGATGCCGACGATGGTGTTTCGCAGCACCGGAAGCAGCGAGTAGAAGGCGATCGGTAGCGCGGCGGCCCAAAGGCCGTCCCACTCCGTCCACAGGAAGAACAGCACCAGCACACCCAGCGCGGGCGCGGCCTGCCCGATGTTGGCGATGGCGATGAAGAGCGGCGCGACGGGCCTGGCCCACGACCGCGTGAGCACCATGCCGAGCGGCACGCCGATGCCGACGACGATCGCGGCGACGACGAGCGTGATCAGCACGTGCTCCCACGTCTTGTCGAGCAGCACGCCCGCCTGGATCGACTCGGCCTCGATGCTGTCGTTGGAGCGCGTGAACGCCCACACCAGCACGAGGCCGACGATCACCACGACCGCTACGGGCTGCGCGAACAGCCGCACCCGATCGGCCCGGCGCGAGCCGGACTCGGTGGAGAAGCCCTGGATCTCGGTGGTACTGCTCACGAGGCCGCGCTCCCGGCGTCGTGCTCCTCGCGCAGCTGCTGGATGGTGTCGGTCACCGTCGTGATGTCGATGGTGCCGACGTATTCGCCGCGCGAGCCCGTGACCACCGCGTTGCCGCCCTCGGACAGGATCGCCTCGAGCGCGTCCTGCAACGTGGACTGGGTGCTCACCATGTCGCCGACCGGCCTGCCGACGCTCGCCAGCGTGCTCGCCGTCGACAGGTCGCGAACGTGCACCCAGCGCTGCGGGCGTTTCCGCGCGTCGAGAACCAACGCGTAGGTCTTGCCCTTCTCGGTCATCTGCCTGCGCAGGTCCGACGGCGAGCTGTCCGGCGCGACGACCGTGAGCGCGTCGTCGTGGTAGTCGACGTCACGCACGCGCAGCAGCGTGAGCTGCTTGAGCGAGGCGCCTGCCCCTACGAAACCGGCCACCATGTCGTTGGCCGGGTTGGCGAGGATCGCCTCGGGGGTGTCGTACTGCTGGATCGTCGACTGGTCACCGAGGACGGCGATCTTGTCGCCGAGCTTCACGGCCTCGTCGAAGTCGTGGGTGACGAACACGATCGTCTTGCGCAGCTCCAGCTGCAGGCGCAGCAACTCGTCCTGCAGGTTGCCGCGCGTGATGGGGTCGACCGCGCCGAACGGCTCGTCCATCAGCAGCACCGGCGGGTCGGCCGCGAGCGCCCTCGCCACACCGACGCGCTGCTGCTGCCCACCGGAGAGCTGGCGCGGGTACCGGTCGCGGTACACGGCGGGGTCGAGTCCGACGAGGTCCATCATCTCGTCGACCCGGTCGGAGATCTGCTTCTTGTCCCAGTCGAGCAGGCCCGGCACCACCGCGATGTTCTGCGCCACGGTGAAGTGCGGGAACAGCCCCGCCTGCTGGATCGCGTAGCCCACCTTGCGGCGCAGGGCGTCGCCGTTGAGCTTGAGCGCGTCCTCCCCGCCGATGGTGATCCGGCCCGAGCTGGGCTCGATCAGGCGGTTGATCATTCGCATGGTCGTGGTCTTGCCGCAGCCCGAGGGGCCAACGAGGATCACGATCTTGCCGGCCGGGATCGTCATGGTGAAGTCCTTCACCGCGGGCTCCCGGGTGCCCGGGTAGCGCTTGGTGACGTTCTCCAGCTGGATCTCGACGCCACTGACGTTCTCAGCCACGGATACCCCTCGAGATGGTGAAGCGAGCGATGAGGAAATAGACGCCCTCGAGCAGCAGGGCGAGGATGACGACACCGAGCGTGCCCGCGAGCGCCTGGTTGGTCGCGTTGGCGCTGCCGGCCCGCGTCAGGCCGGAGAAGACCTCGCTGCCCAGGCCGGGACCCTTGGCGTATGCGGCGATCACCGCGATGCCCATCAGCATCTGGGTGGACACGCGCATCCCGGCAAGGATCGCCGGCCAGGCGAGTCGCAGCTCGACCCTCGTCAGCACGGCGGTCCGGCTCATCCCGATGCCCTTGGCGGCATCGGTAACGGCCGGGTCCACGCCGGCGAGGCCGACGATCGTGTTGCGGGTGATCGGCAGCAGCGCGTACAGCACGAGCGCGATCACGGTCGGCAGCGCCCCCAGCCCGAAGACGGGGATGAGCAGGCCGAGCAGCGCGAACGACGGGATGGTGAGGATCGTGCTGGCCAGTGCTGTGGCCACGGCAGAGCCGATCGGGCTGCGGTACACCGCGACGCCGATCAGCACGCCGATGACCGCGGCGATGAGCGTGGACTGCACGACTTCGCTGACGTGCAGCCACGCTTGCAGGGACAGCCGATCCCACCGGTCGGCTACGTAGTCGAGGAGATTCACGGCCTGCGGCTCCGGAACGGACGGCGCTTCCGCTTCTCCTCATCCGTCCGCTCGGCGTGGATGGCCTCGAGCGAACGCATCATCTCGTCCTCCTTGATCATCAGCGGGTCGTGCCGGAGGTCCCGATACACCGAGATACACAGACCCAGCATCACGATCACGAACGGAACGGCGACGAGGATCGTCAGGTATTGCAGACCCGTGAGCGCGCTGTCCCCGCCGACGAGGAGCATCACGGCGGCCACCGCACCGGTGAGCACACCCCAGAAGATCACCACGTTCTTCTTCGGCTCCACGGTGCCCTTCTGCGACAGCGTGCCCATGACCACCGACGCTGCATCGGCCCCGGACACGAAGAAGATCGACACGAGGAGCATCACGACCACGGCGATCGGCACGAACCACGGCAGGTGCTGCAGCAGTTCGAACGTCGCGGCCTCCTCACCGCCTGCGCCCGCGATGTCGACGCCGTTGCGCTGCTGGTCGATCGCGGCCCCACCGAAGATCGCGAACCAGATCAGGCTGACGACGCTCGGCACCGCGATGACACCGATGATGAACTGCCTGATGGTGCGGCCACGCGAGATGCGGGCGATGAACATGCCGACGAAGGGCGTCCAGGAGATCCACCAGGCCCAGTAGAAGACGGTCCAGCCGCCGAGCCAGGTCTGCATCTCCTCGCCGCCGGTGACGCCGGAGCGGCCGGACATCTCGGCGAGTTCGCGGAAGTAGTCGCCGATCGCGTTCGGCACGAGGTTGAGGATCAGCACCGTCGGGCCGACCACCAGAACGAACAGGGCGAGCACGGCAGCCAGCACCATGTTGATGTTGGACAGCCACTGGATGCCCTTGGCGACACCGGAGACAGCGGAGGCGATGAACGCCACGGTGAGCACGGCGATGATGCCGACGAGCAGGCCCGTGCCGGGGTTGTCGATCCAGTCGACGGCGGCCATGCCACCGCCCACCTGCAGTGCGCCGAGGCCGAGCGACGCGGCGGAGCCGAACAGGGTGGCGAAGATCGCCATCACGTCGATGGCCTTGCCGAGCGGGCCCTCGCTGCGCCGCTTGCCGATCAGCGGCTCGAACACGGCACTGATCAGCTGGCTGCGGCCGCGGCGGAACGTGCTGTAGGCGATCGCGAGACCCACGACGGCGTAGATGGCCCACGGGTGGACGGTCCAGTGGAACAGCGTCGTGGCCATCGCGGTGTGCACGGCCTCGTCGGAGTTCGGCACCGCGCTGCCCGGGGGCGGGCTGGCCAGGTGCGAGACCGGCTCGTACACGCCGAAGAACATCAGCCCGATGCCCATACCGGCGCTGAACATCATGGCGATCCACGACGCCGTGCGGAACTCGGGCTTCTCCTTGTCCTGGCCGAGCTTGATCCGGCCGTAACGGCTTATGGCCAGACACACGGCGAAGACGACGAACCCGGACGCGGTGAGCACGAAGGCCCAGCCGCCGTAGGGGATCACGGCTTTGTTGAGCAGGGTGTCGGTCACCGAGGCGAGACTGCTCGGCGAGGCGATGCCCCAGCCGACGATCGCGAGGGCGAGCACCGCGGCGATGCCGAACACCGTGCGGTCGGTCTCGGCGGGTCGGTCCGCCGCGACGACTGGAGGCACGTGCTCGTCTGGGCCGGGCCCGGCGGCGACGCCGGTCTCCTCCGGTGCGTTGGCCCGGTCGCCGTCGTCCACCACCGTCCGTGCCGCCAACCTGTCTTCTTCAGACTGTTCAGACATATGCACGCGCCTCGAGGAGGCGCGGCCTCCTTTCATAGCCGTTAACCCGTTCGGGTTAACACCCTAGGCCCCTGGGGGCGTTCCACAATCAGGTATGGGGCAGGACCCCGGCCGCCGATGTGGACATACCGTTGCCTATCCAGCGGAAATCAGCAACTGAGGACGCGCGGAATGTTGCGAAGTTTCGACAATCGGAATAGAGCGGCGGGTAGTGGCGTCGGCCCCGTTCCGCCCTCCAATACCCTAGGCGAGTGAGCAGATCCAGGCATTCTCGCAGCGCGTTACGGTTCGCGCGCGGCGTCCTGCTCGCGATCTCGTCGGCCGCGCTCACCACGAGTGCGCACGGTCTCGCCGATGGTGACCTGCCGCACCCCGCCACAACGGTCTTGCTGAGCGTGCTGATCGGCTGGGTGTCCACAGCGGCGGCCGACCGCACCCGTGGCCTGCCCGGCATCCTGTTCGTGCTCGGCAGCGCCCAGCTGGTGATGCACCTGGTGCTCACCGAGCTCTCCGGCCACGCGGCCAGTGGCGCGGGCATGACGCTGACCCATGCGCTCGCGACCGTAGGCACGGCGCTGCTGCTGGCCCACGCCGAGTCGATGCTGCTCGTGGCCGTCGCCACGCTGCGCCTGCTGCTGCCGAGGGTGTGGTCGCCGGCACCGGTGCCTTCCGCCACAGTGGCTCGCGCCACCGTCCGGCCCGCTGGTGGCACGCAGGTAGTCGACGTGCTGCTGCGCCGTGTCCACGGCAGGCGCGGCCCTCCGGCTCTCTCCTGAACACCTGCTTCGCCTTTCCCAGGATCCGAATTCGTTCAGGAGAGAACCCCTACATGTCGACACATCGATTCTTTCGGCGTGCGCTCGTGGCCTCGGCCACTCTCGGCGCGACCGGGCTCGCGACGGCCGGGATCGCCTCGGCGCACGTCACCGCCGACGTCTACGGCAGCCAGCCGGAGAAGGGCGGCTACGGCGCGATCGTGCTGCGCGTGCCCAACGAAGAGGCGCAGGCGGGCACGGTCAAGCTCGAGGTGACCATCCCCGCCGAGTACGCGATCAGCTCCGCCCGCACCAAACCCGTACCGGGCTGGAATGCGGAGGTCACCAAGAACGACGTGGTCAGCAAGATCACGTGGACCGCGCAGCCGGGCAACGAGATCCCGGCGGGCACCACGTCCTACCAGGAGTTCGCCTTCACGGCGGGCCCGCTGCCCGAGGACGTGGACACGCTCGTGCTGCCAGCGGCACAGACCTACTCCGACGGCAGCGTCGCCAACTGGAACCAGGAGGCCAAGGGCGACGAGGAGCCCGAGCACCCCGCGCCCACGGTCGAGCTGGCCGAACCCTCCGGTGACGGGCACGGGCACGGCGGCAGCGCAGAGCACGCCAGTACCGAGTCCGAGGCCGCCGAGGACACCCAGGCGGCGGCGAGCACCGACACCACGGCGCGCTGGCTCGGCGGCGCCGGCCTCGCCGTCGGCGCTCTCGGCGTCGGCTTCGGCGTGGGCGCGACCCTGCGAGCGCGGAAGCAGGGCCGGTCATGAGGCGGGCACTGGTCGTCGCGGGCATCGCGGTGCTGGCGCTGTTCGGCGGCGCCGGGGCCGCGGCCGCGCACAACACGCTCATCTCGTCCGACCCGGCCGAGGGCGCGCAGGTCGAGAGCGCGCCGAGCACGATCACGCTGACCTTCGACCAGGCCGTGCAGGAGGGCGACGTCAACGAGGTCGCGGTCACCGGGCCGGACGGCGGTCAGTACGCCGAGGGCACGGTGCGGGTCGAGCGCAACGTCGTGACCGCACCGGTGCGCCCGCTCGGCCCCGCCGGTGAGTACGTGATCGGCTACCGCATCCTGTCCGCAGACGGGCACCCGGTCTCCGAGGAGATCCGGTTCACCCTCACGCAGGCCGGTCAGGGCACGGGCGGCCCGCAGCCTCCGTCCTCGGTGGCCGCGGCACCGGACACGCCGCAGACGCAGGCGAACCAGGGCGAGGTCGCCGACTCGTCGTCCGGGGTGCCGGTGTGGGTGTGGATCGTGCTCGCCGCGGCGCTCCTCGTTGCCGGGGTGACGATCGCGCTGCGCATGGGCCGCGCACCGGAGAAGAAGTAGTCATGACCAGGGCCGAGACCACCTCGCCCGCCACGGCCGGCGTCCTGCTCGGCGTGCTCGCCTCGGCGCTCGCCGGTGTGCTCATCGGCATCGCGCTCACGGCGACCTCGCCGGTCAGCGGCATCACCGAGGTCAGCGAGGTGGTCTCGGTCGGCATCCCGATCGTGCGGGTGCTGCTCGACATCTCGGCGGTCACCGCCATCGGACTGGCCCTGCTGTCGGTGCTCGTGGGCTACGACCGGCCCAAGCTCACCGAACCGGTGCTCCGCCGCGCCCGCCCGGCCGCGGTCGCGGCGTCCCTGGCGTGGGCGGTCACCGCGCTCGTCACCCTCGTGCTGCAGACCGCCGAGTACCGGCCCGCGGCCGGCACGGTCGGCTTCGGTGACATCGCCGAATACGTCGGCGCGGTCGGGGCCGGCAAGGCGCTGCTGATCGTCGCCGTGCTCGCACTGGGGCTCATGGCGCTGAACGTGCTGGCCGTTCGCCACGGCGAGAAGGTGCCCGCCGAGGTCCGCGTGGGGCTCGGCTTGTTCGCGCTGCTGCCCCTTCCGGTCACCGGGCACGCCTCGAACTGGTCGTTCCACGACTACACGATGATCTCGATGGAGCTGCACGTCATGAGCGCCGTCGCCTGGACGGGCGGGCTCGGCGCGATGGCGACGCTGCTCGTCGGCAACCGCACGCTGCTCGCGTACGCCCTGCCCCGGTTCTCCAAGCTCGCGACGCTGTGCCTGGCGATCTCGGCGGCGACCGGGCTGTTCAACGGCCTGGTCGAGCTCAACCTCAACCCGACGATGGACCTCTGGACCGCGCTGTTCACCACGCCGTACGGCCAGCTCGTGCTGCTCAAGCTCGCGTGCACGGCAGCCATCGGCTGCTTCGGCGCGTACCTGCGCTTCCGGCTGCTGCCGAAGATCATGCGGCACCAGCGCACGGCGCTCGCGACGTGGGCGACGCTCGAGCTGATCGTGATGGGGCTCGCCTTCGGCTTCGCGGTGGTGCTGACCCGCGCGCCGGTCGCCTAGGCCGGGCGGTCTCACCTGCTGCGCCGTTCAGCCCAATTTGCTCTCTTTCGCGTATCCACACCCGCACTCTGGGCGATGATCGCGCACGGCGAAGTGTGCCTTCGGAGGAGTACGCGTGACGATCGACCGGTCCTTGCCACGGCAGCGAGGAAGCTCTGAAGCGACCGCCCCGAGAGGCACCGATTCGATCGTGCCGCGCCAGCTCAAGCGGCCACCGGCGCGGTTCACCAACCGCGCCGAGGAGCTCCAGCGCCTGCAGGACGCGCTAGCCTCGGCGGGCGGCCGCACCGTGGTCCAGGTGATCAGCGGCCCCGGCGGGATCGGCAAGACGGCCCTCGCGCTGCACTGGCTCACCGAGATCGAGAACCAGTTCCCCGGCGGCGCGCTGCAGGCGAGCCTCGGCGCGTTCGACCCCACCGGTCCCGTCGCCGTCGGCGAGGTGCTCGGCCAGTTCCTGCGTGCGCTCGGCGTGCCGGGCAGCCGCGTACCCGTCGACGTCGAGGAGCAGGGCGGGCTGTACCGCACGCTCACCGCGTCGGTCCCGATGCTGGTGCTGCTCGACAACGCGGGTTCAGAGGCGCAGGTGCGGCCGCTGATCCCGGCCGCGCCCGGCAGTCTCGTCGTGGTCACCAGCAGGCGGCCGCTCGGCGGTCTCGCCGTGGACGAGGGCGCGGAGCTGCTCGCGCTGGATCCCCTGAGCGCCGAGCATTCCATGACCCTTTTGCGGGACACACTCGGCGTCGATCGCGTGGATACTGAACGTGCACATGCCACGACGATCGTCCGTCTCACCGCGGGCCTGCCGATCGCGCTGTGTTCGGTGGCTGGGCGGCTGGTGGCCAAGCCGAAGGCGACGCTGGCACGGACTGCCTCCGAGCTGAGCGTGGGCCGGCGACGGCTCTCGGTGCTCTCGGCGGGCAAAGAGGGAGACTCCGTGCAGGCGTCGTTCGATCTCGCCTACCAGGCGCTGCCGGCGGAGGCCGCGAGGGCCTACCGCTTGCTGGGGCTGCACCCGGGCGCCGAGTTCAGTGAGGGCGTGGCCGCAGCCGCCGTGAACGGCTCCGTCGCGGCGACGCGGCGGCTGCTCGACGAGCTCGTCGAGGTCAACATGGTCACCGAGCCGGAGGACGGCCGCTACGCCTTCCACGACCTGTACCGGCTGCACGCCGTCGAGAAGGCCGAGGAGCACGAGAGCGGCGACGAGCGAAGGGACGCCCAGCTGCGGATCCTCGAGTGGTACCTGCGCGCAGCGCGCTCGACCGCTCATCTCGTGACCCCCGACCAGGAGCCGCTGCCCTACGAGTACGCGAGCAGGCGGCCCGACGCCGCGTCGCTGCCCGCCGAGGACGAGGCACTCGACTGGCTGGAGCGCGAGCGCACCAACGTCTTCGCCGCGATGCAGGCGGCTGCCCAGCTCGACCACCCTGAGCTGGCCTGGCACCTCGGCGACGCCATGTGGCCGCTGTTCCTGCTCCGCAAGCACTACCGCGACTTCCTGACCGTGAGCCAGCTCGGCGTGCGGTGCGCTCAGCAGTGGGGCAACGCGGACGCCGAGGTGATCATGCTCAACCGGTGCGGCGCCGCGTGCCGGGGCGCCGGCCGGTTCGACGAGGCCGTCGAGCACTACAGCGCCGCGCTGCGAAGGCTGCGACCGGACGGCGACCAGGTACCCGGGATCAGGTCGGTCGAAGGGCTCGGCCTGGTCGCGCTGGCGCAGGGCAGGCTCGAGGACGCGCACCGCGAGTTCACCGACGACCTGCGCCGCTCCCGAGAGCTGAAGCGGCCACACGATGTCGCGCTCGCACAGGTCAACCTCGGCGTGACGCTGACGAGGCTGGGCCGGACCGGCGAGGCGATCGAACAGCTCGAACAGGCCAAGGCACTGCTGGCCGAGCAGGGCGACGGCTACAACGTGGCCAGGGCCGGGATCGACCTCGCCCGCGCGCTGGCGCTGGACGGCCGGACGGCCGAGGCGACCGAGCACGTCACCGAGGCGCGCGAGGTGATGCGGCAACGCGGGTCGGCGTTCGAGGAGGCCAGGGCCATGCAGGTGCTCGCGGAGGTGGCCGAGTCGGCGGGCCGTGCGGACGAGGCCAGGCAGCGCTACGAGGCGGTGCTGCCGATCTACACCGAACTCGGCAGGCCCGAGGCGAGCGAGGTGCGGGAGCGGCTACGGCAGGTGGAAAACCCCAGCTAGTGACGCTGTGTGGCTGCAAATTGCACCAGTTGGCGTCTCGTCAACCGTTCGAAGTGATCAGTCGGGGTGAAATTGTCACCCTGCGCAACCTGGAAAATCGCAAACGACGAGCGGTCAGATCTTGTCGTTGAACGAAAGCAAAAACCGTCCCCGTTCAGCGGTACCGCACCCACCGGGTGTGCTGTCGGCCCGCCCTGAGGTCCTCCAGCCTGCGACGTAGCTCCCGCCGCACGGCCGGATGGCTGCGCATGATCGGCAGCACGCTGGTGGTCAGCTTGAGCTCCCTGGCCGCCCGCAGCACGCCGAAGCCCTCCCAGGACGTGACGTCGAAGCCGTACGTCAGCGCCAGCGCCCGGTACCAGGCCGAGGGGTCCCCGAAGCGCTGCCTGCCCACAGCCAACGGGACCAGATCCCATTCGGGCGGGCCCGCGCACGCGGAGTCGAAGTCGCACAGAACGGGGCCGTCGTCGCCCACGATGACGTTGCCCGGATGGGCGTCGCCGTGCACGAGCGCCGTGGGCAGCACGAACTTGAGCTCGGCCAGCTCGGCCTCCACCTCGCGGCAGCGCTCGAGCAGGAACCGCCGGTCACCGGGAGCGAGCTCCTCGGCATCGGACACCCGCGCACGCACGTCGGCGAGCGGTTGCCAGGGCCCGACGCCGTCCGGCGGCGGCAACTCGTGCACCTGGCGCAGGAGCACGGCGAGCTGGGCGGACGTGGCCCGCGTCCCGGTGCCGGGGACCTTCTGCCAGACCGTCACCACGTGCTCGTCGATGTGCAGCGGCTGCTCAACACCCGCGACGAGCCGGATGGCGGGCACCTCGTGCCGCGCGAAGTGCTCGGCGACGGCCACCACCTTGCCGGCCCGGTGCCGGAGCGCCCGTGATCCGACGATGCGCACCACGACGGGGTCGTTCACCAGGGAGTACACCGCGTTGTTGGTGAAGCGCAGCAACGTCGCGCCGCGATGGTCCAGACCGAGGCGGGCACACGTCTGCCGCAGGACCTGGTCCAGCTTCTCCCTGGTGAACCGCCCGTTCAAGGATCCTCGGCGCCGGTCTACGCGAAGAACGTGGTCATCCGCTCCACGAGTTCGCGAGCGTCGGAGTTGTTGCTGCGCCGCGCCGCTTCCTCCTTCAGTGGGCGCATGCGCTGCTCGATCCTGGCCGACTTGAGGCCCTCGGCCGCGTCGAGCGCCTTGCCTCCGACCTTCGCGCCGTGGTCGATGTCGCCGTCGATCATGTGGTTGGTGGCCAGCATGCTCAGGTTGAACGTCCGGCTGCGGGCCATGTCGTCGCCGTAGTCGCCGATGGCCCTGGTCAGGGCGGGGATCGCGTACTTCGTGTGCGCCGTGTCCGCCTGCTGCGCGAGTGCCGTGTGGACGGTGCCGACCATCGCGTAGACGTCGGTCTCGTTGAAGAACCGCACCCACGACTCGGCGTTGGCGAGGTCGGCGCGCGCGAACTCGTCCCGCGTCCGGCCCAGCAGCTTGATGGCCTGCTCGGCGTTGCCCATCATCGCGTAGGCCCACGCCTCGTTGGCACAGAGCACGGCCACCGCGAGTTCCGAACCGGACTCCTGCGCGGCGATCTGCCCCAGCTGGAACAGCTTGAGCGCGTCGTTCGGCGCCTCCTGGTGCAGGTAGACGCGGCCCATTCGGTACAGGATGTTGGCGACCAGCGGGTGGTTCTCGCCCTGTTTCGCCAGGTCCAGCGCGTTGGCGAAGTGCCCGCGCGCGGAGTCGATGAGTCCGATGTCGAACGAGGTCCAACCCGCGAGGCTGTGCAGGTCGGCGAGCGCGACGTAGAGCCGGGACTTGACCAGTTCGGTACCGCTGGCCTGGAGCATCTGCTGTCCCCAGGACAGCTGGGCGACGACGGCGTCCCGGCAGAAGCCGCCGCCGTACTGGTAGTCGAGCGCGCGGAGCGCCCTGGTTGCCGCTTCCACCTGCCGGACGTCGGTCATGCCGATCCGCCCAGGTGCGGGTGTCCTTGCGGGACTCGCCGCCCAGGCGTCGGATGCGGGCCCGAAGACCGCGGCCCCCATCGTCACCTGTGCGGCGTGCGCGAGGAACTTCCGCCGTTTCACGGACTCGTCCTCCTCAGCCTGCTGCTCGTCGGCCGCGCCGACGACCTGAATCTCCGTGGCCTCGTCGTAGGCGAGGCCCATGTATCCACGTGGGATGCCCAGGCCTGCGGAGATCCGGGAGAGGACGTCGTAGGCCATGACCTGTCGTCCCTTGAGGATCTCCGAGACCTCGGACTGCGACTGGCCGGTCATGGCGGCGATCTGACGCTGCGAGACACCGTGTTTGCGCAGCTGGCGGTAGACCTCGCTGATGTTTCTGCTCGCGAGGGCATCCCTCATCTCCGGGGCTTCCCAGAGCTTCGGGTTGATCCGGCCCTGCTTGGCGTCACCTGTGTCCACGTGCGGCCCTCCACAGTCCTGTCGGGCGTCGGTAAGCAGCGTAAGCACCCCTATTGAACCCTGCGAAACGCTGTTTGTGCGCCCTGATCGGCCCGGCCGAAGTCCCCCGACCGCTTAACGTGGAACTCGGGCCGGTCGCCGCTATGACGCCCACCAAGCCTTCTTTCGGCGTTCTTTTCGTCGCAATGTAGTTCGCAGATCTCTGTGGCCGGGTGAACACCCAGCGCAGTCACGGAGAGCTACCACAGCGAGGAACAGGCTCGCGCCTGTCGCCGGGAGAGCGGAGAGGAACGTGGAGTTCGTGCACTCGATCACAGCAGGACGTGCTGCGACCGGCACGACGCCCGTGCACCGGTCTCCGGTCGGCGAGAAGGCGCGCCAGCCGCTGTCGTCAGCGTCGACGGCAGACCCCCGCGCCGCCGCTGTCCGCAGGTACGAGGGCGGGCAGCTCGTTTGGCGTGTGCAGTGCGGCGACCTGATCAGTCGTGAGCGTTGCCTGACGGTGTTCGTAGACGACGACGAAGTGGTGCTCGTCGGGCCTCCCGGCGAGACGGCGCGGCTCACGGCAGGCCAGCTCGGCCAGCTGCGGGCCGCGCTCAACGAAGCCGCCAAGCTGGCGGAAAGGTGACGGTGAGTTCCAGGTGGATCAGATCCTCGGACAGGTGCTCCGCAACGCGGTGTGGGAACGCCTCGACATGCTCTCCGATCTGGCGAGCCGCGCGGACGCTCCCTCGCTGGTCTCCGTGGCGCGGTCCGAACTGCCCCGGCTGACCGAGGGCTGGCGCGCCATGTTGCGCTCGCACGAGCCGGACGAGCGGGGCGACTGCCCCACGTGCTCGACGCGGTGGCACAAGTGCAAGGCCCCCTGCACGGTCTGGCAGGTGGCTCACGAGCACCTGGTCGCCGGCGGGCTGGCGCCCCAGCAGAACACGCGACGGAGGGGACGCCGCCGGGCGGCCCCGGCCGCCGCGCAACAGTCTCATGCGGTCCCCACGCCGGCTGAACCACAGCCGGTCCCGCAACAGAAGGGCAAGCACGCCCTGGTCCCCGTGCCGGCTGGCCGGCACGCCGTCACCGGGAGCCCCGCCCGGTAACGGACACAGGCGGCGAGATGTTCTCGCCAAGGTCGGCGACCGGCTCGTCCGTACCCCCGAGCGAGATGAGTCGGTCGCCGGTCGCAACCGGTCGGCGATTAATCCAAATAATGCGCGTCAGCCTCTGGCGAAAGTGGTAATCCGCCGGTTAGGTTGAGCGCCAAGTGATCGCCGCACAACTACACATCGCATGCTGTGAAACCCCGCCCACAGTGCGGCCCCGATACTCCGCGGGCCGGTGCCGTTGCACTCCCCCTCCCCCGACCGGCACCGGCCCGCGGTTCCCATGTCACCGGCTTCAGCCGATGCGTAGTGTTCACTCGACCGTGAAGCAGGTCACCAGCACGATAAAGTCGCTGGCCTGCACAGCGAGGAGCACGACGTGTCCGAGAACCAGGCCGTGACGCCGAACGAGACGACGCCCCTGCGTCGGCAACCCGTCCAGCAGCGCAGCGCCAAACGCGTCGAACGCATGTTGGACGCCAGCGCCGAGCTGCTCCAGGAGGTCGGGTACGAGGCGCTCACCACCACCCTCATCGCAAAGCGAGCCGGGGTCGCCGTGGGCTCGCTGTACCAGTTCTTCCCCGACAAACGCGCGGTCGTGCAGGCGCTGACCCAGCGCAACCTCGACCGGTTCGTCGCCGCGGTCAGCGAGCGGCTGGGCGGTGGCGAGCACGAGCACTGGTGGGACGTCGTCGACTCGTTGCTCGACATCTACCTGCAGATGCACCGCGAGGTGCCGGGCTTCTCCAGGGTGCATTTCGGCGACGTCGTGGACGTGCGCCTGCTCGACGAGCAGCGCACCAACAACCGCGTGATCACCGACTCGCTCGCGGCGCTCGTCAGCAAGCACGTCGACCTGGATCCGGAGCAGCTGACGCTCCCGATCTCGATCGCGGTGGAGGCGGCCGACGGACTGCTGAACTTCGCCTTCCGCAGCGATCCCCAGGGCGATCCCGAGGTGCTCGCCGAGACGAAAGCGCTGATCAAGGGCTATCTGGCGAGCCGGTTCGGCGAATGACGAACCGAGTTGTCCACAGGCTTCCACACGCTGTGGACAACTCAGCCGAAGGCGCGACCCTCCCCCCGGTACGTCGGCGTCGCGCGCTCGACACGGTCACCCCGCACGAGGTGGTACTGGGTGAAATGTTCCGCCAGCTCGCCCGACTTCGCGTGCCGGAACCACACCCGGTCACCGAGGCGCAGGTCACCCGCGGCGGCACCGGCGACCGGCGTCTGCACCTCACCCGCGCCCTCGACGCCGAGCAGCCGCAACCCGGCGGGCAGGTACGGCGAGGGCAACCGCGAAACGCCCGCCTGCCCCGACGCGACGTAGCCCCCGGCGAACACGGTCGCGATGCGGCGGGCAGGTTTGCGCACGACGGGCAGCGCGAACAGGGCGGCGGGCCGGGGCGTGAACCGCGTGTACTCGGAGAACAGCGCCGGCCCCAGCAGGCCGGAGCCCGCCGTGACCTCGGTGACCGACCGCTCGGCGCTCGTCGTCTCGAGGCTGCCGGTACCACCGCCGTTGACGAACTCGAGGTCCGCCACCTCCCGCACGGCCTCGACCGCCTTCGCGCGGCGCCCGGCGAGCTCGGCGGCGGAGCGGCGCTGCATCCAGCGGACCAGCCCGCCACGCAGACCGGGCGCTCCGTCGGGAACGCCGGCGATCTGTCCCTCGTAGGCCATCATCCCGACCAGGGAGAAGCCCGGCCGGTCCACGATCCTGCGGGCGAGCTCACCCGCCTGTCGCGCGGTGAAAACCGGCGAGCGGCGCGTGCCGATGTGCACGCCTGGCAGCGGTCGCCACGACACGTCGAGCTCGAGGGCCACCCTGATATCGGGGTGGTGCCTGCCGAGCGCCGCCTCGACGAGGTCGAGGTGCTCGTCGGCGTCGACCATGATCGTGATCGCGGCGCGGGCGGCGTCGTCCTCGGCCAGTTCCCGCAGCGCGCCGTGGTCGGCGGTCGGGTAGGCCACCACGAGGTCGGTGCTGCTGCCCTGGCGGAAGAGCCAGAGCGCCTCGGCCAGCGAGTAGCTGAGCACGCCTGCGAAGCCCGGCAGTGCGAGCGCCCGCTCCAGGAGGTACCGGCAGCGGATGGACTTGCTCGCCACGCGCACCGGGAGGCCCGAGGCGCGGCGCACCAGGTCGGCCGCGTTGGCGTCGAACGCCTCGAGGTCGACGATTGCCAGCGGCGGGTCGAGATCCTTCGTAGCGAGGTCGTACGGCGCGCCGTTTCCCGTGGTCACGGCGCGTACGTTACGCCAGGAAACCTTGTAACGCGAATCGTATTCACTTATCGTGGCCAAACCCAGACCATCGTGGAGGCAGCCGTTGTCAACGTGGACGAACTGGGCGGGCACGGCCGTGGCGCATCCGCGCCGCGTCCATCGGCCGCGGAGCACCGCCGAGCTCGCGGAGGTGGTCACCGACGCCGCCGTCGAAAGGCGGCAGGTGCGCGCACTCGGCAGTGGCCACTCCTTCACCGACATCGCCGCGACCGACTCCGACGCGATCGACCTCGGCGCCTGGACGGGCATCGTCTCGGCCGACCCCGAGACCGGCCTGGTCACCGTGCGCTCGGGCACCACGCTGCGGACACTCAACGCGGAGCTGGCCGCGCGCGGCCTCGCGATGACCAACCTGGGTGACATCGACGCGCAGACCATCGCGGGCGCGATCGCCACCGGCACCCACGGCACCGGGGCCCGCTTCGGCGGGCTCGCGACACAGGTCGCGGCGCTGGAGCTCGTGCTGGCCGACGGCTCGGTGGTGTCGTGCTCGCCGGAACGCAGGCCGAACCTCTTCGCCGCCGCGAGGGTCGGCCTCGGCGCGCTGGGCGTGCTCAGCACCGTGACCCTGCGCTGTGAACCGGCGTTCGTGCTGAGCGCGCAGGAGGGTCCCGAGCCGCTGGAGCAGGTTCTCGACGGGTTCCACGAGTTCGCCAAGAGCAACGACCACTTCGAGTTCTACTGGTTCCCTTACGGCCGCAACGCTCTGGTCAAGCGCAACAACCGGCTCGAACCGGGCGCTCCACCCGAGCCGCTTTCGAACCTTCGCCGGTTCGTCGACTACACGATCATGGAGAACGCGGCGCTCGGCACGCTGTGCCGCGTGGGCCGAGCTGTTCCCCGGCTCATGCCGTCGCTGGGCCGGCTCTCCTCGGCGGCGCTGTCCGGGCGGGAGTACAGCGACGCCTCGCACCGCGTGTTCGTCACCCAGCGTTCGGTGCGGTTCGTGGAGTCGGAGTTCGCCGTGCCGAGGGAATCGGTGCACGACGTGCTCGGCGAGCTGCGCGCGCTGGTGCCGACGCTGGCGGATCCCGTGGCGTTGCCAGTGGAGGTGCGCGTCGCGGCGGCCGACGACGTCTGGCTCTCCACCGCCTACGGCCGCGACTCCGCCTACATCGCCATCCACCAGTACGTCGGCATGCCCTACCGCGAGTACTTCGCGGCGTTCGGAGAGATCGCGGGCGCGGTGGGCGGCCGTCCGCACTGGGGCAAGCTGCACGACCTCGACGCCGCCGCACTGCGCGAGCGGTACCCGCGGTTCGACGATTTCCAGGCCGTGCGCAGGGAAGTGGACCCGTTCGGCCTGTTCAGCAACGCCTACCTCGACCGCGTGCTCGGCCCGCTCAGCTGAGCGGCCTGCGCGGCGAAGTCGGCGAGAATCCGCGTCGCGGCGCCCACCTCGGCGAAGAGGAAGTCGGCCCGGTCAAGTTTTCCGACCGCCTCGAGGAGCCTCGCGGCGACGTCGCACACCAGTCGCCGCGCGGCATCGGCTGTGTCTGGTGTGGACAGTGTGCGCAGTTCTCCGAACACTTCCGATACGGGCCCGTCAAGCCCGATCTTGGCAGCGATGTGGAGGATGGCCCGCTCCGCCTCGTCCGTCGACGCTCCCGTGTGGACACCCCGCGCGGCACTCAGCACTCGTCCTCCTCCCGCATCGGGTCGGCACCGAGCACGATCTCCCGCAGCTCACCGGCCTTGCGCTCCGCGCGATGGACGGCGGCCGTGACCAGCTCCGCCACGCGCTCCTCGGCCAGTTCGGGCAGGAGCCGGTGGTCGAGCTCGATCGCTCGCAGGGAACCGCAGATGTCGACCTGCACGACGCCCAGCCGGTGCTCGATCTTCTCACCGATGATCTTCGCGTCGGCCTCGGCGCGGCGCTTTCCGGCCTGCGCCATTCGGTTTCGGCCCTCGTCCAGCTCAGTCATCGCTGCCCTCACTACTCACCCCGTCGAGGCCGCTGTCGTACTCCGACGAGCCGATCAGCGCGTCGGCCCGCTTGCCACCGATCACGGAGGCGAGGCGGTCGCGGCTGTCCAGCGTCGCGGCCCTGCGGGCGGTGTTCACCGCCGTGACGAGCTGGGAGCCGAGCCCGGCCGTGCGCAAAGCGCCGTCCGCGAGGGTGATGCCCATCAGGGCTCCGTTGCCGTCGACCGTCGCGCGGACCAGGCCGTCGGGGCTGGTGTAGGTGAACCGCTCGGTCGCCAGCTCGGCGCGCGCGGCGTTGATCCGGCGCAGGAGCGCACCGGTCTGGGTGCGGGCGCGGTCGATCCCGGGTGTGCTCGATTCCACGGAGGCAGAACCTACCGGGAGGGTCCGACCGAAACCGGCGTCAGACCCGGCTGACCGCTTCCTCGATCGGCGTGTTGCCACCGGTGAGTTCCAGGACCCGGCGGTTGGAGGCCGACGTGCCGTCCTCGGTGAGCAGCTCGACGATCACCGCGGCGACGTCGTCGCGCGTCACGTCGGCCCTGGGCACGGACTCGGCGAGATGGACGAGGCCCGTACCGGGATCGTCGGTGAGCCTGCCCGGCCGCAGGATCGTCCAGTCCAGTTCTCGCTTGCGCAGGTCCTCCTCGGCGGCGGCCTTCGCGCGCAGGTAGGCAGCGAACACCTCGCCCACGGCGGCCTCGTCGATGGGCCCCGCGGCGCCCATGGAACTGACCTGCACGAGCCGTCTCACGCCAGCGCGCTCGGCGGCGTCGGCGAACAGCACGGCGGCGCCGCGGTCGACGGTCTCCTTGCGCGCGGTGCCGCTGCCCGGCCCGGCGCCGGCCGCGAACACCGCGGCGTCGGCACCTTCCAGCACCGCGGCGACCTCTTCGATCGTGGCGGTCTCGAGGTCGAGCACCGCGGGTTCGGCGCTCACGTCCCGTAGGTCGGCGGTGTGGTCGACGTTACGGATGATGCCCACGGCGGTGTCGCCGTTCGCGGCGAGCAGCTTCTCCAGCCGCAGCGCGATCTGTCCGTGTCCACCGGCGATAACGACTCGCATGGCACCGAGCCTAATGAGATCAGTGCGTGTCGGCAGGGGTCTCCAGCGCGAGCAGCTGCTCGTAGACGACCTCGTTGACCCAGCGGGACACGGCGTCCTCGCCGAGGGTGATGCGCTCGCCGCGGCCGGAGAGGTCGAGCCCGACGGCCGCGTTCTCGTCGGCGGTGACCACGGCGAGGCCGTAGGCGCGGGCGCGCGGCAGGCAGTTGTCGACGTAGTCGTGGCTCAGCGTCGCCGAGTGCGGCAGCACCATCGCCGCGTCGCCGTAGCGCGCGAACGGAACGGTAGCGGCGAGGCCGGTGCGCCAGTGCCTGGCGACGGCGAGCACACCGACGATCTCCGCGGCGGGCGGCGGCGCGCTCGCGGCCAGCTCCGGCCACGTCCACGTCGACACGCTCGCCCTGTCGGTGACCGGGCCGATGCCCAGCGCGATCCGCTCGGCATGCGCCTCCGGCCGGAGCCTGGCCACCACGTACACCCTGCGGCCGAACATCGTCAGCCGGGGAAGCAGCACGCCGTCCCAGCCCAACTGCGCCGCCGCCTCGGCGGCCAGCTCGTCACTGGAGGCAGGCAGCTCGATGGGTGCGACGATGCGGCTCGGAGCCGACCTGGTTCCGTTCGAACCGCTCGTCACCGCGGTGTGCCCAGGTGTTACCGCCACGAAGTCCGCCTCCCTCTGCTGTTTCTGCGACTCACGCGTGCTCGGTGCGTCCTGGCGGGAAGCACCCCAACTTAAGTACCAGCGGAAACGGGCCGCAGTCTGCCGGTAGGACGAGTAGCTGCGATCGGCGGCGCCGAACGGTCGGTGATCGGTCGGTGGACGGTAATCGGACTTCGGTCCGGCAGTGCCGCCGGATGGGTGACGTGCGGCCGAGCGGTGCTTCTCAGAGTGGAGCGGTGACGTGTACCGCAGCCCTGGGCCGGGCAGCCGGGATAGGGTCGCCGGGTATTGACCGCCAGTGCTGGAGGACCCGATGCGCTCGCCGAAGGACTTCTTCGCCCCGCTCGCCGTGGGTGCGCCGGAGCCGGTCAGGCAGATCCCGGCCCTGCCGTCGAGGATGATTCATTTCTTCGATCCGAGCAACGAGAAGATGGCCGCCAAGGCGCCGGACATCGCCAAGAAGGTCGACGTGCTGCTCGGCAACCTCGAGGACGCCGTGAAGGCCGATCGCAAGGAGGCCGCCCGCGAGGGGCTCGTGCGGGTCGCCAAGGAGAACGACTTCGGCTCCACCCAGCTCTGGACGCGCGTCAACAGTCTGGACTCACCGTGGGTGCTCGACGACCTGATCACGCTCGTCACCGAGATCGGCGACAAGCTCGACGTCATCATGGTGCCGAAGGTGGAGGGCGCCCAGGACATCCACTACGTCGACCGCCTGCTCGCGCAGCTGGAGGCAAGGGCCGGGCTCGAGAAACCGCTGCTGGTGCACGCCATCCTGGAGACCGCGAGCGGCGTCGCCAACGTGGAGGAGATCGCCGGCGCGAGCCCGCGCATGCAGGGCATCTCACTGGGTCCCGCCGACCTCGCCGCCAGCAGGCGCATGAAGACCACCCGCGTCGGCGGTGGGCACCCCGGCTACCTCGTGCGCACCGACCCCGTCGGCGACGACCTCACCGAGGGCCGCACCACCTACCAGCAGGACCTGTGGCACTACACCGTGGCGCGCATGGTCGACGCGTGCGTCATGCACGGGATCCTGCCGTACTACGGGCCGTTCGGCGACATCCGCGACGTCGTGGCCTGCGAGGACCAGTTCCGCAACGCGTTCCTGCTCGGCTGCGTCGGCGCGTGGAGCCTGCACCCGGTGCAGATCGACATCGCCAAGAAGGTGTTCTCCCCCGCGCCCGAGGACGTTGCGTGGGCCCGCAAGGTGATCGCCGCGATGGGCGACGGCACCGGTGCGGTGATGATCGACGGGAAGATGCAGGACGACGCGTCGGTGAAGCAGTGCAGGGTGGTCGCCGAGCTGGCGGACGCGCTGGCGGCGAGCGACCCCGAGCTGGCCGAGGCCTACGACGCGGCTACGAAGGAGGCACTCGCGTGAAACCGCGCCGTTCCGTTCTCTACATGCCCGGCGCGAACGAACGGGCGCTGGAGAAGGCGAAGACGCTGCCGGCCGACGCGCTCATCCTCGACCTGGAGGACGCCGTCGCCCCCGACGCCAAGGAGGCCGCGCGCGAGCGCGTGTGCGCGGCGGCGGCCTCCGGCGAGTACGGCTCGCGCGAGGTGACCATCCGCGTCAACGGGCTGGAGACCGAATGGCACGACGCGGACCTGCGAGCGGCGGCGCAGGCCGGTCCCGCGGCCGTGGTGGTGCCGAAGGTGAACTCCGCTCGCGACGTGCACAACATCGAGCGCGCGCTGGAGCTCGGCGGGGCGCCTGACGACACGAAGATCTGGGCGATGGTCGAGACCCCGACCGCGATGCTGCACGCCGAGGACATCGCCTCGGCCAGCGAGCGGCTCACCGTGCTCGTCATGGGCACCAACGACCTCGCCAAGGAGCTGCACGCCGAGTTCGTCCCGGGCCGCGCACCGCTGCTCGGCGGGCTCTCGCTGTGCCTGCTGGCGGCTCGTGCGACGGGCAAGGTGATCCTCGACGGCGTCTACAACGACGTGAAGGACCTCGAGGGCTTCGAGGTGGAGTGCCTGCAGGGCAGGCGGTTCGGTTTCGACGGCAAGACCCTCATCCACCCCGGCCAGATCGAGCCCTGCAACCGGGTTTTCGCGCCCTCCGAGGAGGAGGTCGCGCAGGCACGCAAGATCATCGACGCGTTCGAGGAAGCCAGGAAGGCCGGTCGCGGAGTGGTGACCGTCGACGGGCGGATGATCGAGAACCTGCACGTCGACAACGCCAAGCGCGTGCTGGGTCTTGCGGAGGCGATCGGGGCGCTCGGCTGAAAATCCGTTGCCCCGCGTGGGCGCTTGCGCTGTCGTGAGCGGATGCGGAGCGGACAACGGACGCCGCTGGGGGCGGACTTCGCGAAACTGTGGACGGCCAACGCCTTCACGAACATCGCCGACGGCATCGCGCTCGCCGCGGGCCCCCTGCTGGTCGCGTCGCTGACCGACGACCCGGCCCTCGTCGCGAGTTCCCCCTTCCGGCCCGCGAGTCCCCCTTTCCTGCCCGCGAGTCCCCCTTTCCGAAGCCCACGAATGCAGAAGTCGCGTGCGGGAGCGCAGAACTCGTGGACCGGAGCGGGGAACTCGCGCACCGGAGCGGGGGACTCGCGGAATTCGGGGCGCTGGGCACGGCGTTGCACCTCGTGTGCAGACGTTGCCGGTTCCGCTGTCCGTCCTCGACCGTTCCAGCACGCGCACGGGCCAGGACACCTCGGCGGCCGTGCGCGAAACGGTCCGCTTCGCGCAACAGGCCGAGGAACTGGGCTACCACCGGTTCTGGGTGTCCGAGCACCACAGCGTGCCCGGCGTCGCCGGGTCCGCGCCCACCGTGCTCGCCTCCGCGATCGCGGCGGCCACCTCGCGCATCAGGGTCGGTACGGGCGGGGTGATGCTGCCCAACCACCAGCCGATCGTGGTCGCCGAGCAGTTCGGCACCCTCGAAGCGCTCCACCCCGGCCGGATCGACATGGGCCTCGGGCGCTCGGTCGGCTTCACGGGCGGCGTGCGCGGCGCGCTCGGCCACGGCAAGGACGACGCGGACCGCTTCGGCGAGCAGGTGCGGGAGCTGCTCGGCTACTTCACCGGCGACCAGCAGGAACACCCCGGCGTGCACGCCTACCCCGCGGAGGGGCTCCGGGTGCCCGCGTTCGTGCTCGCCACCGGCGCCGGTGCCGACCTCGCCGCCGACCTCGGGCTCGCGCTCGTGATCGCACCCGTCGCGGGCATGGACGCCGTCGCCAAGCGGATCGCCGCCTACCGCGAGCGGTTCCGCCCGTCCGAACTGTGGCCATGCCCGTACGTGGTCGTGTCGAGTGCCGTCGCGGTCGCCGACACCACCGAGCAGGCCAGGCGGTTGCTGCTGCCCGAGGCGTGGTCGATGGTCCACGCCCGCACGCGCGGGGTGTTCCCGCCGCTGCGGTCGGCCGCCGAGCTGCCCACGCCCACCGCGCGCGAGGCGAAGCTGCTGGAGCAGTCGCTGCGCGGGCAGATCCACGGCACGGCCGGGCAGGTGGGAGCCGAGCTGGCCGACCTCGTCGAGCGGACAGGCGCCGACGAGCTGCTGATCACCCTGAGCACCTTCGACCGCGCCGAGATGCTCGACTCCTACGCCCGCCTGGCCGAACTAGTCGGGCCAGGCGCGTTGCGCGGGGCGTAGCCGTTCGAAGGCGGCGGCCGCGCGCAGCACGCCGAGGTCGTCGAAGCGGCGCCCGGAGAGCTGCAGGCCGATCGGCTGGTCCTCCCGCGTGTACCCGCAGTTGACCGACACCGCGGGCTGGCCGGACATGTTGTACGGCACGGTGAATCCGATGTGCTCGAACGGCCGCGCCGGGTCGTTGGTCGGCGAGGCCCAGTCGAACGGCGGCGCCGACACCGGGCACGTCGGCGACAGCACCACGTCGAAGGGCTCGCTCGCCCGCAGGGCGGCCACGGTGATGGCCTCCATCTGCGCGAACCCGCGGTAGACGTCCGCGCCGGAAAGCCCTTCGCCACCGGCCACCCACTCCGCGATGTAGGGCAGGATCCGTTCCCGTCGCGGGGCGGGCAGCTCCTCGGCGTCCACGACGAACCGGGTGCGCCAGAACCGGTCGAGCCCGTCGAGCATCTGCCTGGTGAGGAACGGTTCCACCGGCTCGACGTGCGCACCGGCCGCCTCGAACAGCCGCGCGGCCTCCTCCACGGCGGCGCGCACGTCCGGCTCGACGGCGAGGCCCACCCCGGCGTCGAGCTGCACCCCGATGCGCAGCCCGGCCGGGTCCAGCGCGAGCTCGTGCCACGGGATCTCCTCCGGCGGCAGGCACAGGTGATCACGCGAGTCCGGACGCGAGAGGACCTCCATGAACAGCGCCGCGTCGGCGACCGTGCGGGTCATGGGGCCCGCCACGCGCCCGAGATACGGCGGGAACACGGGCACGCGGCCGAAGCTCGGCTTGAACCCGGCCAGCCCACACCATGCCGCGGGCAGCCGGATCGACCCGCCGATGTCGGTGCCGACGTGCAGTGGTCCGTACCCCGCCGCGGCCGCGGCGGCGGCACCCGCGCTGGAGCCGCCCGGCGTGCGCGCGTGGTCCCACGGGTTGCGCGTGGCCGGGTGGAAACTGGAGAGCCCTGAGGTGAGCATCCCGTAGTCGGGCATGGTCGTCTTCGCCAGCAGCACGCCGCCGCACTCGCTTACGCGCGCGGCGGCGGGAGCGTCCTCGGGGGCGGGCGTCAGCTCCGTCGCCGCGGTGCCCAGCGGTACCGGCGTGCCGCGCGTGGCGATGTTCTCCTTGAGCGTCAACGGAACGCCATCGATCGCGCCCAGCGGCTCACCCGCGTGCCAGCGCCGCTCGGCCGCGCGAGCCGAGGCGCGCGCGGCGTCCGGATCGTAGGCGTAGAGCGCGCGCAGGGTGTCCTCCTGCGCGTCGATCCTCGCCAGGACCGCCTCGGTGACCTCGACCGGCGACAGCGTCCCCGCTCGGTACTCGGCCACCAGCTCGGTCGCGGCGAGCGACGTCAGCTCTGCCATGACACCTTCCTACGCCCCCGGCGGCACATACCGGCCGTCCACCGCCGTCCAGCCGCCGTCGACGAGCAGCACCGAGCCGGTGACGAAGCTCGCCGCGTCGGAGGCCAGGTACACCACGGCGCCGGCCAGCTCTCCCGCGTCGGCCCAGCGGCCGAGCGCGCTCTTCTCCGCGTACGCCCGGTACCAGTCGGGGTCGGCCTTGATCGGCTCGGTCAGCGGGGTCTCGACCACCCCGGGAGCCACCGCGTTCACGCGCACGCCCGAAGGCCCGTACTCCGCCGCCGCGGTACGGATGAGCTGCACGATCCCGGCCTTGGTCGCCGCGTAGGCGCTCTGCCCCGGTTCGACGGTGATGCTGCGGATCGAGGAGAACACGACGATGCTGCCCCGCCCGCGCTCGACCATCCCGGCGCCGAACGCCCGCAACACGTCGAACGTCGCGCCGAGGTTGAGCGAGAGAACGCGGTCGAACTCCTCGCGGCTGTAGTCGAGCAGCCGCTTGCGCACGTTGGTGGCCGCGGTGAGCACGACGACGTCGGGCTCACCCAGCTCCGCCGCCGCACGTTCGACAGCGGCCGTGTCGAGCAGGTCGAGCTCGTACGCCTTCGCGGAGTCACCGGCCAGCCCGGCGGTCTCCTTCGCCGCGTCGAGGTCACGGTCGGCGCAGGTGACGCTCGCGCCCTGCGCGGCGAGCGCCCGCGCCGCCTCCCTGCCGATGCCGCTTCCCCCACCGAGGACGACCGCGTCGCGACCGTCCAACCGGAACAGTTTCGCGTAGTCCATTCACTCCTCCTCGAGTCCGGCGAGCGCGGCCGCTAGGTTCGGCGCGGCCGCGATGAGCTCACGGGTGTAGGGGTGCCGCGGGTCGTCGTAGACCTCGTCGACGGCGCCGAGCTCCACGATCTCGCCAGCGCGCATCACGGCCACGGTGTCGCACACGCGCCGCACCACGCCGAGGTCATGGGAGACGAAGACGAGCGTCAGCTCGTAGCGTTCCACCAGTTCGGCGATGAGGTCGAGGATCTGCTTGCGCACCAGCACGTCCAGCGCGCTCACGGCCTCGTCGGCGAGCAGGATGCTCGGCCTCGGCGCGAGTGCGCGGGCCAGGGAGATCCGCTGCCGCTGTCCGCCGGAGAACTGGTGCGGGTACCGCTCGCCGGAGTCGGCGGGAAGGCCGACGGCGTCGAGCAGTTCGCGCACGCGCTCGCGCCGCCCCGGCTGCCTGCCCAGCGGCTCGCTGATGATGTCGCGCACGCGCATCCTCGGGTCGAGCGAGCCCATGGGGTCCTGGAACACGATCTGCACCTGCGAACGCAGGAAACCCAGACGGCGCTCCGGCAGGTTGTCGATCCTCCTGCCCTGTAAGGAGATCGAGCCGGACGTCGGCCGGTCCAGCGCCGCGAGGAGTCTGACCAGAGTGGACTTCCCGGATCCGGACTCGCCGACGATGCCGAAGCGCTGCCCCTTTTCGATGTCGAACGACACCCCGCGCAGCGCGTGCACCTCGGGCCGTGGCCCGGTCAGCGACGTACGGGGCCGCCGGTAGGTGCGCTCCAGATCGGTCACGGAGATCACGCCGATGCCTCCAGCAGTCGTGCGGTGTACTCGTGCTTCGGAGCCTTGAGCACGTCGCGAGTGGAGCCGGACTCCACGATCCGCCCCTCGTTCATCACCAGTACCCGCTCGCACACCGTGGCGACGACGGCGAGGTCGTGGGTGATGAACAGCAGCGCACTGCCATGGTCCCGCACGCCCTCGTTGATCAGCTCCAGCACCCGCGCCTGCACGGTGACGTCGAGTGCCGTGGTGGGCTCGTCGCAGATGAGCAGCGCGGGATCGTTGGCCAGCGCGATGGCGAGCACCACCCGTTGCCGCTGCCCGCCGGAGAGCTGGTGTGGGTAGGCCCGCGCGATCCGCTCCGGCTCGGGCAGGCGCACGCGCCCCAGCAGCTCGACGGCGGCGGCATTGGCACCGCGGCGATCGCGCGTGCCGTGCAGCAGCATCGCCTCGGCCACCTGCCTGCCCACGCGCATCGACGGGTTGAGCGCGCTCATCGGCTCCTGGAACACCATCGCGATGTCCTTGCCGCGCAGGCGGGACAGTTCGCGTTCGCTCGCGCCGAGCAGCTCCCGATCGGCGAAGCGCACCGAGCCCACCGACGTGAGTCCCTCCGGCAGCAGGCCCATGACGGCCGACGCGGTGAGCGACTTCCCGGAGCCGGAGGCACCGATCAGTCCCACCCGCTCACCGGGCGAGATGGTGAACGAAACGTCCTCGACGAGCGGCAGCGCGCCCGCCGCGATGCCGAGCCCTTCCACGGAAAGCAGGGTCATCGGCGCACCTCCAGTCGCGGGTCGAAACGGTCGCGCAGGCCGTCGCCGAGCAGGTTGAAGCCGAGCACGGCGAGCGCGATCGCGGCGCCGGGGACCAGCGCGAGCCTGGGATCCACGGCCAGCAGTTCCTGCGACTCCTGCAGCATCCGGCCCCACGACGGCGTCGGCGGGGCCGTGCCGAAGCCGAGAAACGACAGCGCCGCCTCGGCCAGCACCGCGATCGCGAACGACACCGACGACTGCACGAGCACGAGCCCGGAGATGTTCGGCAGCACGTGCCGCAGCGCGATCCACCACCGCGAGCGACCACCCGCCCGCGCGGCGAGCACGTACTCCGTGCTCATCACCTGCAGCGTGCCCGCGCGGGCGATGCGCGCGAAGGACGGCACGGTGGCGACGCCGATCGCGATCATCGCGGTGAGCGTGCTCGCCCCGTACACGGCGCCGAGCATGATCGCGAGCAGCAGCGCGGGGAACGCGAGTACGAGGTCGTTGACCCTCATGATGAGCTCGCCGAGCCACCGAGCGCCCATCCCGGCGAGGATCCCGAGCGGGGTCCCGACGAGCGCGGCGATGCCGACGGCCACCACGCCGACGTAGAGCGTGGTGCGCGCGCCGACCATCAGCTGGCTCGCGACGTCACGGCCGAGCTTGTCCGTGCCTAACACGAAGTCGCCGGTGGGGCCGAGCAGGCGCACGCTCGCGTCCACGAGCAGCGGGTCGTGCGGCGTCCAGACGAACGACACGAGCGCCGTGCCCACGACGAGCCCGACGAGCACCACGCCGGCGAGGAGGCTGAGGTTCCGCGTCACCTAGGACCTCCGCAGCCGGGGATCGAGCATCGTGTAGAGCACGTCGACGCAGAAGTTGACGAACAGCACGGCGACCACGAGCACGAGCACGATGCCCTGCACGGTAAGCAGATCACGCGCCGCGACGGCGTCGAGCAGCATGCTGCCGAGCCCTGGCAGCACGAACACGCGCTCGATCACGACGGCGCCGACCAGCAGCGTCGCCAGCTGCAGACCCAGCACGGTCAGCACGGGAACGGCGGCGTTGCGCAGGCCGTGCCGTACCAACGCCGGGTACGGCCGCAGGCCCTTCGAGCGGGCTGTGCGCAGGTAGTCCTCGCGCTGCACGTCGAGTACCGCCGTGCGCACGTAGCGGGTGAGCACGGCGCCCTGGACCAGCCCGAGCGACAGGGCGGGGAGAATGAGCCCCCGCAGCCATTCCACGGGATCCCGCACCGGCGGCGTCCACCCGCCCGAGGGCAGCCAGCCGAGCCGCACGGCGAAGATCTGCACCAGGATGATGCCCGCCAGGAACGCCGGGATCGCCACGCCCACCTGAGACAGTGCCGACACGGCCGTGCCGCTCGGCCTGCGGTGCCGCACGGCGGCGATAGTGCCCAGCGGCATCGCGATCAGGAGCGCGACGAGCATGCCGGCGCCCACGAGCCACAACGTCACGCCGAGCCGGTCGACGAGCTGTGGCCCGATCGCCTCCCTCGTCACGTAGGAGGTGCCGAAGTCGCCGGTCAGTACGCCGCCCATCCAGTCCAGGTACTGCGTGACGAGCGGCCGGTCGAGCCCGAACTCCGCGCGCGTCCGCTCCACGAGCTCCGGCGTCGCGTTGACCCCGAGCGCCACCTGCGCGGGGTCACCCGGCAGCACGGCCATGAACGCGAACACGACGATCGAGGCCACGAACACACTCACCAGCAGGATGACGATTCTGCGCAGGATCGCCGGCGCCCACCCGTCTCCCAGCCACCGCCCCTCAGGGAGGCGCTCCGCGCCGCTGTTCATCCCCGCCCCAGCCCTGTCAGGTCGAAGGACTCGCTGACCTGGTTGCGCACCAGGCCGGTGACCTCCTTCTTCGCCACCACGATGTTCGGGAACAGGAACAGCCAGTCGGCGGCGGCGTCCTCGCTGAGCGTTCGCGCCACCTCGCGCATGTCCGCCACCTGCTGTCGGGGCGAGCCGGTGTCGGCTCGCCTCAGCAGTTCCCTGACCCGGGGACTGTCGTAACCCCAGTAGTAGCCGGGGTCCCCGAACGTCGTGATGTCGCGGGGTTCGACGTGCTGGACGATCGAGAGGTCGTAGTCGTGGTCGGTGAACACCTGCTGCAACCAGACGGCGGGGAAGTCGAGCGGCTCGATTGTCACGTCCACACCGATCCGCCCGAGGTCCGAGGCCACCACCTGCGCCGCCGACATCGCGTACGGCAGGTTCGCGATTCGCAGCCGCAGGTGCAGATCCTGTTGTCCCGCCTCGGACAGCAGCCGCCTCGCCCGCTCGGGGTCGTGGGGATAGGAGTGCGAGAGGTCCTCGTACCAGGGATCGGTGGGCGGCACCATGCTGCCGATGAGCGTGCCCCGCCCGCCCCAGGCCGCGGCGAGCAGTGCCTCGCGGTCGATGGCGAGCGTCAGCGCGCGGCGCACGCGCACGTCGTCGAGCGGCGCACGCCGGTTGTTGAAGGCGAGCACCACCTCGCCGTTGGTGGTGCCCTGCAGGACGTTGAAGCGGGTGTCGGCCTCGAACTGCGGCACCGAGTCCGGTGCGGTGACGCCGGAGATCACGTCGATGCCGTTGCTCAGCAGGGCGTTGTTGAGCGCGGTGGCGTCGCTGTAGTACTTGAGCACCACGGTGGGGTAGGCGGGTTGGCGGCCCCAGTAGTCAGGGTTGGCCGAGAGCACCACAGAATCACCGCGCCGCCGGTCGGTGACCTCGTACGGCCCGGTGCCGACGGGCCGGTTCGCGAGATCGCCGACACCGCTCGGGTCGAACATCGCGCCGAGCCGCGTCGTCATGGCGAACAGCCAGGAGTTGCTCGGCTCCTTCAGCACCACGCGCACGTGCGTGGGGCTCACCACCTCGACGCGGTCGACGACGTCCATTGTGGACTTGAGAGAGATCGTCCACTCGGTACGGACGCGGTCGATGGAGAACTTCACGTCGTCGGCGGTGAACGGCGCCCCGTTGCTGAAGGTGACCCCGGAGCGCAGGTGGAAGTCGTAGACGGTGCGATCGGGGCTGATGGTCCACGACTCGGCGAGCAGCGGCGCGATCTCACCGTTCGCGTCGAGCTTCACGAGGCCCTCGTAGACGTTGTAGAGCAGGGCCTGCGGGATGGCGGCGCCGTCGGTGGTGGTGAAGTCGAAGTTCTTCGGCTCGGCCGTGAAGCCGACGGCCAGCGTGTCGTCACCACCGACGGTGGCGGTGGAGCCTGCTGAGCACCCGGAGAGCACGAGCGCCCCCGCGACCGCCACCGCCAGCCAACGCGCTCTCATCCGGCCCAGCATAGGCCCCCTAAAAGCACCCAAGGCCACCTTTGGTGCGTTGAAACCAACGCAGTGGCGCGTCATCGTCTCCGTTCGGGTGGTGGCGGGAGACGGGTGGGCGCAACAAAGGTGGCCTTGGGGAAAGGTGGAACTACGCGTTCTTGCGGCGGCGCTGGAGCAGCAGCGCGCCGACGCCGGCGCCGATCAGCACGGCTCCGATGATGATCGGGGTCGTGATCGAGACACCGGTCTCGGCGAGGTCACCCGAGTCGGCCTGCGGCGAGACGGGTGCCTCGGTGGTCGGCGGGGCGGCAACCTCGGAGCTGGTCGGCGGAGCCTCGGTGGTGGTCTCGGCCGACGGCGTCGTGGTGCTGGTCTCCGGCGTGCCGGCGATCCAGTTGGCGCTCGCACCGGTCGTGAGCGTCGACTTGTCGGCCTGCGCGACGATCAGCGACTGCGCGGCCTTCTTGTCGTAGTTCTTGGCGACGAAGAGCCGGCCGGTGGCCACCTGGGCGGTGCCCTTCAGCTCGATGTTCGCGGCGCCTTCCGGGGCGTCGGCGGGAACGTCGACGTAGAACTCGGTGCCATCGGCGATGGCGCCGGCCGCGAGCTCGTTGCCCTCGGCGTCGGTCAGCGTGACGCCCTCGGGCAACTCACTGTTCACCTCGGTGATCTCACCGGTGGTGGAGACCGTGAACGGGCCCAGCCGCTCGCCCGCCGAACCCGTCGACACGTCCGGCGTGATGTCGAGCGTCGGCGTCGGCTGGTCGCCGATGCCCACGTTCGCCTCACCGGTCAGGTACTCGTAGAGGGCGGCCACGTCGTGCTCGGCACCCTCGTCGTCCGACTTCAGCGGGTTCTCGAGGTCGAGGTCCTTGCCGTCGCTGTAGTGCCAGACGGCGGCCTGCGTCGCGGTGATCGCCTCGCGCTTGCTCAGGCCGTTGTCGAACTCGACGCCGCGCTCGGCGAGCGCATTCTCGATGTCCCCTGTCGGCAGTGCGGGGTAGCTGTTCTGCAGCACCCAGTTGAGTTTGTCGCGGTTCTCGTGGAACGGCGACTCGCCGTTGGGGAACTCGTCCCACGGCTTCTCCGACAGCGACCGGCTCGGGTCGATCTTCACGTCGATCTCGACGCAGTAGACCTTGAGGAGGCTGCCGTCGTCGACCTTCAGGCCGAACAGCGTGGTGCCGACGGTGCCGCCACCGATGTTGACCGCGTATCCGCTCGTGTGCGCCGGCTCGTGGAGCCAAGCGGTCACGTCGTCGGCCGCCGCGGGCGGCGCGCTCAGCATCACCGCGGCGGAGGCGCCGGCAAGGGCCGCGCCTGCCCGAGTGAAGGCAGATCTCTTGTGCATGAGTCTCCTAACCCCACAGCAAAATGAGGGAGCTTCCCCAGTACGAGTGAAGATCACACTTCCCAGTGAGGGCGGAGCTTACACAGAGTATGAAATTGGCGTGAACCAGCCCACACTATCGTGGTCTGTTCCAATTTCAATCAAGAGAATCCAGTGCCTGAGCCAAATCCAGCCACAGGTCCTCGGGGTCCTCGAGGCCGACGCTGAATCGCAGCGCACCCGAGGGCACGTGTGCGTCACCGGGCCTCGCGGCCCTGCGCTCCAGAGACGACTCGACGCCGCCGAGGCTCGTCGCGTGGCGGATCAGCCGCAGGTGTTCGCACAACCGGTCGGCGAGGTCTGGACCAGCGAGCTCGAAGGAGATCATCGCGCCGGAACCGGGGTAGCGGACGCGCGTGACGGCGGCGTGCTTGCCGAGCCGCTCGGCGAGCAGCGCGGCGGACCGCGACGCCTCGGCATAGCGGACCCCGAGCGTGCGCAAGCCGCGCAGCGCGAGCCACGCCTCGAGCGCACCGGGCGTCGCGCCCCCGCGCGTCCGTGCGTCGCGCAGCTGGGCGGCGAGCTCTTCTTCGGCCGCCACCGTCAGCCCGAGCAGGAGATCGGAGTGCCCGCCGATCAGTTTCGTGGCGCTGTGCACGACGATGTCGGCCCCGAGCGAGAGCGGTTGCTGACCGAGCGGTGTCGCGAACGTGTTGTCCACCACGACCTTCGCCCGCCCCGCCGCCGCGGCCGTGATCGCCGGGATGTCGATCAGTTCGAGGCTCGGGTTGGTCGGCGACTCCAGCCAGAGCAGGTCGGCCTCGCCGGCGGCGGCTACCCAGGCACCGGTGTCGGCAGGCGTGACCCGGCGGCAACGGAGCCTGCCCATCCGCTCGGCGTGGTCGAACATCGCGCGCGTGCCGACGTAGCTGTCACTCGGCACGGCCACCTCGGCACCGGCCGGTAGGAGATCGAGGACCGCGGAGACGGTCGCGATGCCCGAGGCGAACGCGGTGGCGTGGCCCCCCTCCAACCGCCCGACGGCCTCCTCGAGGGCCACCCAAGTAGGAGTGCCGTCCTCCCGCGAATACCCAAGACCGAGCGCGGAGGCGGGCACGATGGGCACATTGGCAGGCTGCCCAACCCCCTCGGGCCGCCCGGCCACGATCGCCAAAGTCCGAACAGACCAATCAGAACCCACGACAACCACACTCCCGACACACGCTGGTCTCCACCCAACGAAACCACGCCGGGTCAGGAGGAGCCCGCGCCGTGGGGGCCTGGGGCTCGGCCCCGGATACGAAACCGGCCGACGTGGCGAGCGTCATCCGCGAGCACACGTCGGCCGAGGTCGGTGGGCGAGGAGGGAGTTGAACCCTCACGTCCTTTCGGACACACGGACCTGAACCGTGCGCGTCTGCCATTCCGCCACTCGCCCGAGCAACTGCGACAGCCCGCACAGCGTATCAGGCCGTCCGAGCGGGTTTCACCGGCCCCGGTGTTTAACGCTCCAAACCCAGATACGATCTATCCGGAGGTACACGTGGAAGGGGGGTTGTCCCGGTGGGCCGCGTACAGCGCTTCGATCGGCGCCTCGAGAGCCTCGTGGGCAACACCTTCGCGCGGATGTTCGGTGGCAACGTCGTCACGCAGGAAGTGGCGCAGGATCTGGAGCGTGAGAGTGAGGAAAACGTCCGTGAGCTCGCGGGTGGGCGCAAGCTCGCTCCGAATCACTACATCGTTTCCTTGGGTGCCGCTGATCACGACCGGATGGCAGGCGACGAGCAACGGGTCACCCGGCTGCTCGCGGACGCTGTCGCACAGCACCTCGCCGAGCACGGCTGGGACACCTATGGTGACGTCGTAGTTTCGCTAGAGCGCAACGAGGCGCTGCATACTGGACAGTTCAAGACCCGCTCGACCGTCGATCCCGACGTCAAAGCACCTGGCGCCGGGGGTCAAGCACGGCCAGCACGAACCAGCGACGCAGGAGACCGACCAATGAGCCAGCCCGGCGGCTACGGCCAATACGACCAGGGTGACCCGTACGGCCAGCAGGGCCAGTACGGCTACGGACAGGGACAGCCTGGCGGCTACGACCAGGGCTACGGCCAGCAGCCCGGCGGGTACGACCAGGG